>CATJCP010000252.1 GCA_949737515.1 uncultured Oscillospiraceae bacterium
AAGCAGGGGAAAAGGAGTATGCGGATAGCCAGGGATGGCTGGATACGGAAGAATGGGCAAATGAAACGGCGGTAAGGCACCTGGAAAAGCTGGCATCGGAAATCAGGCAGAATGCGGATGCATTTGTTTTGATTGGGGTAGGCGGCTCCAACAATGCGGCCAGAGGTGTAATAAAAGCGCTGCAGCAGGCTGGCACGCCGGAAATCATATACGCGGGGAATACCCTGTCTCCCCACGCTTTGAATCATATGCTTAAAAAGCTGGAAGGGAAGTCCATCTATGTAAATTGCATTGCGAAAAACTTTGAAACGCTGGAGCCTGGGGTATCCTTTAGGATTTTGCGGAAATATTTGAAGGAAAGATATGGAAATAAGGCCTCGGAACGTATTATCGCAACGGGCACTACAGGAAGCAGCCTGGAGAAGCTGTGTGTTGATAATGGCTATACATTCCTGGAATTCCCCGATAATGTCGGGGGCAGATATACAGCACTGTCCAATGTAGGGCTGCTGCCTATGGCCGTGGCGGGAATCGACATCAGGATGCTGGTGCAGGGCGCTAAGGAAATGCGGAAAGAGTTGTATGAAAAGGCGGCGGAAGATAACATTGCTTTCCGATATGCCTGTATGCGCAATCTTTGCTATAAACAGGGATACCGGATTGAAATGCTGGCCAGCTTTGAACCCCGGTTTAGATACGCTCTTTGCCGAAACTTTTCATTAGTCCCATTATATCCAATTTGGGAAGCAGTGTAAAGCGGTCCAGGCGAGAAAGGTTAGGTGCAAAAAAAGATGGGGTAAATTTTAAAAAACTTGTGGTGAAACTATTGACAAACTATTTCATTTCGGATATAATAACAAAGCGGTTTGAGGTAAACCAGTGTTTTGATGTGACCATTGCGGCTGCTTTTGGAGAGATGGCTGAGCTGGTCTAAGGCGCACGACTGGAAATCGTGTAACGGCTAATACCCGTTCAAGGGTTCGAATCCCTTTCTCTCCGCCACAAGGAATCCGCTTTATCATCAGGATAAGGCGGATTTCCTTTTTTATGTGCAACCCTGCTGGCCTCCCTTTTCCCAGAGGACTGGCCGGGATAAAATTTGACATTGTAAGAATAACGGTGATATACTATAAGAAGGTCTGCCTGACAGTTCGACAACGAGAGGATGGAACATATTATGCCAGAGCTTTGGGATTTATATGACGCAAGGCGCAATCCAACTGGAAAGACTGTCCACGCCGGGGAAACCTTACCTCAGGGCAGCTACCATTTGATGGTCAGCGGATGGATTGTCAACGAAAAGGGAGAATTTCTGATGGTGCAGCATCATCCTGATACGCAGTTCCCCATGCTGTGGGATTGCGTTGGGGGATGGGCGCTTTCCGGCGAAGACGGCGCAAGGGCAATTTTACGGGAGATCCGGGAGCAAACCGGCGCTTCCTTTGCGGCTTATCAGGGGCGGAGGCTCCAAAGCATCCGCAGCGGAGACCATTTTATTGATGTGTGGGTATTCCGTTCCAAGTTGGAAATCAAGGACCTGATCCTAAATGAGGATAAGCTGGTAGGCGTCAAATGGGTCACGCCGGAAATTTTTGCGGACATGTTCACCCAAAAACGGGTTGTTCCCACCGTCCATTATTTTACAACCCTTTATGACCGGGCGCTCAGTCTGTGAGGAGTCGAATTTATTCTTTATAGCTAACTATTTCGTTCTCACCGTTAAACAGCTTTCACTCTGTTTAACGGTGATTCTTTTATAATCTCTTATATTCTCTTGCCCAAAGAAAGGGAGTGGAGTATAATAAGGTAAACCCAAATTACCTAACAGGAGGTCACAAAAATGGAACACAAAAATCAACCCTTTGTCTTTAACGAAACCATTGAGGCCAAAGACCTTGGCGGCGGCGTAGTCCGCAAAGTGCTGGCCCACGGCGACAATCTGATGTGCTGCGAGCTGCACTTTGAAAAGGGCTCCGTAGGGGCCATGCACCACCACCCCCATACCCAGTGCTCCTATGTGGTATCCGGAGCCTTTGAATTCACCATCAACGGTGAAAAGAAGGTGGTCCGCAAAGGCGATACCCTCTACAAGCTCCCCAACGTTGAGCACGGCTGCGTTTGTCTGGAGGAAGGGGTCCTGCTGGACTTTTTCACCCCCATGCGGGAAGATTTCGTAAAGTAAACACAATTTAGCTTTCAGGCAGAAGCATCAGCCGTTCACATTACAGGTAAACCAGGAAAGGAAGAGCACAAATGAAAATGAACATTGGGGTAAGGGCCCACGACTATGGCAGACATACGCCGGAGGAGCTGACCTCCATCTTAAAGCAGGCGGGGTTTGACAGCTGCCAGCTGGCCATGTCCAAGGCGCTGGAAGGAATGGACGCAAGCGTCGGAAAATTAAACCCCGGCCTGTGCTACAGCATCCGCCGGGCCTTTGAGGAAAAGGAAATACAAATTTCGGTGCTGGGATGCTACATCGAACCTTCCATCCCTGATGACGAAGCCAGAGCGATACAGGTGGCGCGCTTCCGGGAACATGTCATGTATGCCCGCCAGCTTGGGGCCAATGTGATCGGCTCCGAGACCACCAACTTCCGGGATATGGATGAGGGAGAGCGCTCGGTACGCTTCGGATATCTGGTGGACAGCGTCGGCCAGATGGTGGAAGCGGCGGAACGGTATGGGGTCATTGTGGGCATTGAACCGGTTTCCGTACACACCCTGAACACCCCGGAGCTGACAGCGCGGCTGCTGGACATCATTGCCTCGGACAACCTGCAGATTATCTTTGACCCGGTAAACCTGATCACCCTGGATAACATTCAGCGCCAGGACGAGCTGCTGGACAGATGCTTCGACGCCTTCGGCGACCGCATTGTGGCCCTGCACTGCAAAGACGTCAAGGTGGAAAACGGAGAGCTCCGCCGCACCGTTCTTGGGGAGGGCTGGTTGAACTATAATAAACTTATGGGCTGGCTGAAGGAGAACCGTCCTGGCCTGAACCTGATCCGGGAGGGAGCCGATCCTGCCACCGCCCACAAAGACATTGCCTTCTTAAAGTCTGTCATTTAAGTTTTGGAAGGGCGAAAAATGTAGCTGTCGTTACTTTTTTTGTTGGCCTGGAAACCGGAAGTGCTTCTGGAAAAGGAAATCCACTGTGGTTCTTGTCGAATTACAGTGGATTTCATGTTTAAATTGCATGATAAGTACCATCAATTAACAGTAATTGGCAAACAGCAGCAAGAAACTTAACGATTTGCCTGTCGGAGGGCCGCTTCCCCAATCGCCGCTGCAGCCAACATGCTGGCCAGACAGGCGAGGGCTGATTCGACACAACATTTTCCCATCCGCAAAAAAAATACATACTGGAAAACTGTTTTGGCGTCGGGAGCAAGGTATGTAAGCAGTGCCGCAGCGCACAGCAGCCCTGATGCTACAGCTGCGCCGGAGAAAATGACAAACCGGGAATAGGGGGAGGGTGCCCTGTATCCCTCCCAACGAAGCCGTTTCATCCCTTTATGCACCTCCTTTTTATAAACGCGCCAAATGCCCCAGCATCCTCTGGCATCCACCGGACAATCAGATACGCCAAGTGATAGCCAGGCCCTATCCTAAAATAATGGGTAAATCAATTAAAATATATTGATACATATTAAATAATATAATACATAATTTATCTTGTTTTGCTTAAATTTATCATTAGCAGAATTTGCGGAATTTCTAATTTTTTTGTCGATTTTAGGATATCATAAGCGGAAAAGCAATGCAAGAATCAATGTTTTCCATTCAACTCATCACTCTGCACCCCACGGCTTTTCCCCTTTAAAATATATGTATATGTGCGTTAATCCATATAAAACCAATTTAACACTTTTCTAAATTCTTGAAAGGGCGGTCAAGATATCATGGAAATTCAATGGGGAATCTCTACGGCCTGTATGTATCCTCAGCCCATCGAAAGGGTCCTGGAACTTTATGTTCAGGAAGGGGTTTGCTGCACAGAGCTGTTTGTCAACACTTGCTCAGAATTTTCACCTAAATATGTGAAAAAATATCGGAGGATTATGGAAAACGGACAAACCAAGGTGGTCTCGGTTCATCCCTTTACCTCGGCAATAGAGGGACTGCTGCTCTTTTCAGAGTACCGCCGCAGATTTGCAGAAGGAATGGAATTTTACAAAAGATATTTTGCTTTCGCGGCAGAGATGGGGGCAAAATACGTGGTATTTCACGGATGTCCCCAGGTTCCGGGAGTACCGGAGGAACTGTATTGGGAACGCTACGACCGGCTTCATCGCCAGGCTATCTCCCAAGGCGTCCACCTGGCCCAAGAAAATGTGGTACGGTATATGAGCGGAAACCTGGAAATGCTGGAGCGGTTGAAAGAAAATATACCAGATGTGTGCTTTGTGCTGGATATCAAACAGGCTGTACGCTGCGGATACGATCCCTTCACCGTTTTGGAGACAATGAAAGAACGGATTGTCCATGTGCATATCAGCGATCATTCCCCTGCCGGGGACTGTATGCCGCCGGGAAAAGGAACCTTTCCATTGGAAAAGTTTGTGAATAAACTGCGACTTTTAAACAAGGACCTTTCTTTGGTCCTAGAACTTTATCGCAGCAATTATTCTGATTTCCGTGAATTGGTAAATTCTTACAATTATGTCGTGCTGCTTTGAACACCTTCCCCACTTATAATAAATTTTTTGGTTATTTTACCCTAAATATTTCTACAGTTTTATCAATTTCAACCGTGGATTTAAGCGAAATGTCGAAGAAGACAGCTTGTTGACGAGTAATTTTTCTTTCCATTGCTCTCTTTTACGGCTATAATAGTATCATAATTCAACAAAATATACAATTTGTGTAAATTTTGTTAAATGTCTCTATTATAGTCATAGCATATTGTCGAATCAACTTAGGAGGTCAAGAGTCAATGGAATTCAACAGAAAAGATCCGTATGAGACTATACGTCAATGGGAAGCAAAACGCAGCCGAAGGTTCCTCTACAGTGTCACACGTTCCAGGAAGTATTCTGAAGAGCTGGGATGGTTTATCACCTTTGGCCTGGAGATAACCAACCGTTCCACCGGAGAGCAGTCCTTTTTGGATGACATTTCTCCCAACCTTGACGGCGTTCTCCGGTTTGCGGAACTCTGCGCCGAAATGGAAGTGGAACCAGCACACCTTTTGGACGCCGCAGAAAATTTTCTAGCCGGCCTTTATGGTATGACGGAGACAGTGGGATGTCGTTAAGCCCGTTTGACAGGCGGAGGATATAACCCAATTTCCCAATAACAGATCGTTTATCCCATAATGTTAACGAGATTTTCCCATTGCCTGGACAGTTTCCCGTCCAGGCAATGTTTTTTGTTAAAATGAAACATTTTTCCTCTTTTGTGGGAAATCCTTTTATTTTTTCCCTAATGTGAACTATCCTGTTGAAAAACATAAAAAACGCCTTTTTATTTCCATTTTGGCCTTGTGTAAAGTTCAAATCAGTGGTATAATATGGTTGATTATACGGAACGTATCTTTTTATAGTTGAAAAAAGGTTGAATTTTTGTCACCGCCACACCTTGCTGAAAAGGATTTGGAGGTTAAAATAAAATGAAATGTCCATTTTGCGGTTACTTGGAAAGCCGTGTTGTGGATTCCCGTCCAGCGGATGAGGGAGAGAGAATCCGCCGCCGCCGGGAATGCCTTAGCTGTCTGAAACGCTTTACAACCTATGAAATGGTAGAAACCCTGCCCATTATTGTGGTGAAAAAAGATAAATCCCGCGAACCCTTTGAACGCAACAAGCTGTTAAACGGCCTTCTGAGGGCCTGCGAAAAGCGTCCGGTCTCCTTGGACGCCCTGGAACACATTGTGGATGAAATTGAAAGCGAGCTGCTCAATTCCCTGGAACGGGAGGTCACTTCCCTGAAAATTGGCGAACTGACCATGGAAAAGCTGAAGATGGTGGATGAAATCGCCTATGTTCGCTTTGCTTCCGTTTACCGCCAGTTCGCGGATGTCAATTCCTTTATGGAAGAAATTACACGTCTTCTCCACGAACGGTAATCCCTTTATTCGGGATAGAATAAAAACAGATGAAGCCTCCTTGGTATCAGGGGCTCCATCTGTTTTTTCTTTTTACAAGAGATTATTCCAAGAGGGGAGTTCCGCCTCCCATATGTGTCTGATCATGCTCTTAGCCTGGCTGGTCATGGCAAAAAAGGAGGCGTAATCTCCGTATTCCAAATACGCCGGAAGGGAGTCCAGCGTAACGGTAACGGTATCCAACTCTCTGTGCCGCAGCAGCCTGGAAAAATAAATCTCATCCTCGCGCCAGTCCTGCTGCGCCTGTTCCAGGGTCTCAAAGGCCTCTTTTATCTCCCCGTCCCAGACCTGCTGCTCCGCCTGGGCAATATCTCCCAAAAGGTCAACCGTCCCATGGTGGAGCCAAAGGAGGATCCCGGTCCCGCTTCCTAGCATCAGGGCCATAATCACAATGGCAGCAGCAACCCGCTTCATATGGCCTCTCCTCCCTTTCCATGGCCGCTTTCAGCCTTAAATCCATCTTTGGGTACAGCATAGATTTTTTTGTCCTGGGTACAGGTCATGAGGAACAGCTGCTCCAGCAGGAAGCCGTGGACCCGCGCCTGTTCCCTCACCCACTCCTGAGTGACGCCACAGAACTCCAGCCCCTTTTCTATGATCCTCCCATCGCTGACAACCAGGATGGGAAATTCCCCCGTATCGCTGGATACATTGAGCTTCATATCCTGGGGAGTCACCGGCCTGCAGGCTGCCTTGGGACAGACGTTTAGTTTTCCTGTGGTCTCTACAATGGCATATCCCACCTCCTGGAGATCAAAAAATCCCCCGCCACGCAGCAGCTCCATCAGGTCGTCCACCGAATAGCGAAGATTTTTCATCTCCTGCTGGTCGATCATTCCGTCCCTGATAACAATGCGGGGCGTACCGCTGACCAGCCGCCGCAGTCTTCTGCTTTTCAGGGTAGCGGCGGAGAGCAGCACTTCAAAACAGACCAGGGTGAGAATAGGGACCGCGCCACCCACCAGGGAAAAGCCAGGGTCCTGGATGGGCAGGGTGGCAATATCGGAGACCAGAATGGTCACCACCAGCTCCGAGGGCTGCAGCTCTCCCAGCTGACGCTTGCCCATAAGGCGCAGGCCGCATACAACCACAATATAAATCAGAATGGTCCGCATCAGCGTTACCAGCATATGCTTCATCCTTTCCCGGTTGTGATTTTCTGACATAAAACAGCTTTTCTAGCATTCCCACACAACGGGCGGATATTCGTGAATAATCTTTTTCCTCCCCGCTCATACTGGAAAGAGAGATAAGGAGATGCTGTGAAAAAAAGAAAATGCGAATTCGGAATATGGAAAGGATGAGGGCAAAATGGGCCGTCGAAACCCAATAGGCTTAAAAAAACAGGTGGAACAAAAGCTGGCGCAGTACAGGCGGCAAAGCTATTTTTCACCGGGCAGCGATGTCCCGCAGGATGACAGGCTGAAAATCTCCCTCCTGGACAACATGATCAGCCTGCGGCAGCAGTTTTCCAATTCCAGCGATCTGCTCAACCGGGAAATTACCGTCTGTGGGTTAAAGGCGCAGCTCCTGGCCTGCGAGGGCATGGTCAGCCTTCAAAGCCTGTCGGAGCTTTTGGCAGAACCTCTCAACGGGCTGGAAGGGCAGATGTCATCCCCAATGGAGCTGTTGGATTGGTTTCGCGGGCAGGCAATACTGGCCCTGGATCAAAAAGAGGTCTACACCTATTCCCAGACTTTCCAATTTTTAATGTCCGGCTTTGCGGTGATACTGGTGGAGGGGCTGGATACGGGGATCTGCTTTGGCCTCCAGGGGTTTAACTTCCGCTCTATCTCCGAGCCCAGCGCAGAGGTAAACGTCCGGGGATCCCGGGAGGGATTTGTGGAACCCCTGCGGATCAATATGACCATGATCCGCCGCCGGATCAAATCCCCTAAGCTGAAATTTGAACTGATGACAGCCGGAAGCCAGAGCCGGACCGACATCTGCCTGGTCTATATGACCGACCGGGTCTCGGAGGATTTTGTCAACCAAACCCGCCTTCGCCTCCAGCAGCTCCCCATGGACGTTGTGCTGGAATCCTCCTACCTCCAGCCCTTTTTGGAAAAACAGCCCTATTCCTTCTTTTCAGGGGTAGGGACTACGGAACGTCCCGACACCCTCTGCGCCAAGGTTGCAGAGGGAAGGCTCGCCATACTGGTAGACGGCACCCCCTTTGCCCTGATTCTGCCCTACCTGTTCCATGAGAATTTCCAAACAATAGATGATTATACCCACCGCCCGGTCTACGCCGCCTTTGCCAGATTGCTGAAATATCTCTCCTTTTATCTGACCATTCTGCTGCCAGGCCTGTATGTGGCGGTGGCGGTACATCATCTGGAGCTGCTCCCCCACGCCCTGCTGCGACGGGTTATGTCTGCAGAGGCCTCCACGCCCTTTCCGCTGATGTTTGAAGCCCTGATCATCCAGCTGATTTACGAGCTGATGCGGGAGGCTGGCCTGCGCCTGCCCCGTCCAGTGGGACATGCCATCGGCATTGTTGGGGCATTGGTCATCGGAGACGCCGCGGTAAGCGCGGGGCTGATCGGCTCCCCCATGGTGCTCATTGTGGCCCTTACAGCGATCACCTCCTTTGTGGTGCCGTCCCTTTACGATTCTGTCACTGTTTTAAAGTTTCTCTTTATCCTGGCAGGAGGATTTTTTGGGCTGTTCGGCGTTACCCTGGGGATGTCCGCCCTGCTGCTGAACCTTTGCTCGGTATCGGTGGGCGGCGTTCCCGCCACATCCCCTGCGACGCCTTTCAACCCTTATGCCCTCCGGGATATGTTCCTGCGGGCTGGGTGGCGTTTTCTGGGAAAATATGTATTCCACATAGAGGACGTGCCCGGCTCCCAAATGGGAGACAAGCGTCTCCATGGCCAGGAAGATACGGGAGAGGGGGACCAGGTATCAAATGGTTAAAACCAGAATCAGCGGCGCCCAGGCAGCATCCCTTTTGTTCCTAAGCAGAATGTTTTCCCTGCTCATTGCTCCCTCCGGAGGGAGGGAGGGACGGGTGGGAGGCGGATTGGCAGCCCTGGCGGCCCTCTGTTCATTCTTGTTCCAACTGGCCCTCTTTTTTCCCGGCTGGCTGTTGATGAAGCGGCATCCGGGGCAGAACTTTGCGGAAGCGGTTACTGGCTGTCTGGGTAAACTGGGAAAGCTGATTTCCCTGCTGCTATGGGCTCTGTTGGTTTTGCTTGCAGGGATGTCCGCAGCAGAGTTTGATCGCTTTCTTGTCAGTGCCGTCTACGAGCAGGCCCCCAAGATGCTCTTTGCCCTCCTCTTTTTAGCCGCCGCCGTCTATGGCGCGTGGCTTGGCCTGGAGGCTTTTGGCCGTTACGCTTACTTTGGGCTGACCATTTTTCTTGTTCTGGCAGTCAGCCTCTGTTTTTCCTTAGCTGGGGATTTTCAGGCGGGAGAGCTGTTCGCCCAAACCTCGGCATCTGTTTCCTCCTTTTGGAGGACCGCCTGGGAAATGGCTGCAGGGGACGCTGAAATCCTCTGCTTCCTTCTGCTGCTCCCCAATCTGCGCGGCAGCGCGCCAAGCGGAACCGGAAGCGCCCCTGTGGGGAAGCGGCTTTTCTTCACTTGGAATGGGCTGTACACCCTGGCGGCAAGCGGATTCATCCTCCTGACCGTAGGGGTTCTGGGCGGGAGCCCTTCCATGGGGCACAGCTATCCCTTCTACACTTTGGCCTGCGCAGCGGAAGGGCAGCTGTTCGCCCGTACCGACGCGGTTCATATGTCCATGTGGGGGGTGCTGGGACTTCTGAGGTGCTGCCTTCTCCTCTACTGCGGAGCGGTCTGCCTCCGATGCACCGCAACGGTTTCCTCCGGAAAAAACCCCTTTATGGACTGGGTTGCCTCCCACCGCACCGCTGTCACAGCCATTGCGGCCTTTGCAGCCGCTGTATTTCTGGCAGGCTCTCCCCAGGGACTAAACGCCTTTCGCGCTGCCTGGGGGGACGGAATCCCACTGATTCTGGTCCTTGCCGTGCTTCCGGCTGCCGCCCTGGCTTCCGGAGCCCTCGCTTCAGTGAAATCCGTGAAAAAGAAAAAGGAGAAACCTGGCCATGAACAAAACCTTTAAACGGCTCTCCCTCCTGATTCTGGTATGCCTTCTGCCCCTGTTCTTCTGTGGATGCCAAGGGATGGGCGGCAAAAGCCCCAACCAGCGGTCAGTAGCCCAGGCCATGGCCCTGGATTTGGTCCCCGGCGATAAACCTCTGATGCTCACCCTGCGGGTTTTGGATGCGGAGAGCTCTCCGGAGGAGCCGGACTCCTTCCAAACCGTCCAGGCCCGGGGAAATTCCATCACCAGCGCTCTTGGAGATATCGGCAAGCAGCTGGGAAAGGATATCTTTTTACGGGATATCCGGGTGGTTCTTCTGGGGGATTCCCTCTGCCGTTCCGGTATTGACAGCTGCCAGTCCTTTCTAACCCAGAGCTACCAAATACGTCCTCGGGTCTCCATTGCAGCCGCCCAGGGGGAGGCCGCACGCCTCCTCCAGCCCAGGGAGGAGGACGGCGAGGCCTCTATAGATTCCCTGACCCCTCTGCTGGAATGGGAAAACCGGCCGGGAAATCCCGCTGTCACCGTTATGGAGCTGGAACGGGAGAGAAATTCCAGCGAGGGGGACTGCATCCTCCCCTATATCGCATGGGAAGAAGAAGGAAAGGCGAAAATTGCGGGGACAGCAGTATTTACCGGCGGACGGCTGTCTCAGAAGCTGAACAGCCGGGAGACGGATCAGCTGCGCCTCTTAGCCGCTGCAGCCGACCCCAGACAGACAGTTGTCCATATCCCCCTTGACGGCAGCTCCGCTACCTTCCGCCTGACCGGGAAAAGGGGCAGGATACATGGTAGATCGGATTTGGACGGCCCGCGTTTTACAGTAAAAGCCTCCTTCGAATTTCAGCTTTTGGAATTTGAAAGCTTCGATGGAAGAGAGCCGGATCTTCCGTCAATGGAGCAGGCTCTGGAGGAACACATCAAAGAAGAAATGGCGGCATCCATCCAACGGGTTGTATTTGAGGGCGGCGCGGATGTAATGGGGTTGGCGGCCGCTATGCGCCGGGACAGCACCGCCTGGTGGAACCGTTCCGGCGGAGGCTGGCGGAAAACGGAGGAGGGGACGGAGAGCGCCTTTCAAAAAAGCATTTTCCTTTTAAACGTGGACTGCAGGATCACCCAGACCGACATCAGCATCCCTTTAAAGGGAAAATAAAACCGGTTGCATCCAGTCTCCACGCTTTTTCATGCCGCGGCGCTCAACCACAATTTCCAATCTCCCCACAAAACGACAGATAGAGTTCTATTTCCCTGCGATAAAATTCCCCAGGCGAGGAACACTGACAATGTCAGAGCAAATCATCCAAGGTTCTGCCTCTGTCAACAGCCCTTTGCGGGGAAAGCAAACCGCAGAAGGAGGTAATATAAACCCCCTGTCGGCTTTCAGGAACAGGGATTTAGTAAGGAGCTGCATTACAAAATGAAAAAAATCTATCGTATTTTCGCCGGGGCGCTGTCGGCTCTTATGATCAGCGCATTGTCTCTATCGCTGTATGCCGGCCAGATTCTGCCGGATTGCGTCTATCTTGCAGAGGGGCAGGAGGTGGAGGAATTGGATTTGTCCGCCGCATCCTTTTCCGGTTCCGGTCCGGCCATCACAGTGGGAGCGCCGGTACGCCAGGAGGTGGAAGCTGAGCCCGACCGGTTTCCGGTTGGCTTGCGCATGTTTGGGGCTATCTCGGTCAAGGACATCCTGGTACAGGTGGTCCCCAGGGAATATGTACTCCCCGGAGGCAGCCCCTTCGGCATCAAAATGTTTACCGACGGTGTCATGGTAGTGGGCATGACCGACGTGGTCAATGGAGGAGAAACCTGCAACCCGGCCAAAGAGGCAGGGCTGCGCCTTGGGGATGTGATCACCCGCATCAACGGAAAACGGATGTCGACCAATGAAGACGTGGCCGCCATGGTGGAAAAAAGCGGCGGAAGCCCCCTTACAGTACAGGTGCTCAGGGAGGGTTGTGAATCCTTTGAGGCTTCGGTCAATCCGGTCCGCTCCGACGACGCCGGAGGATACCGGGCGGGGATGTGGGTGCGGGACAGCTCTGCCGGCATTGGGACCATGACTTTCATTGATCCGGAGAACGGCTGCTTCGCCGGCCTGGGCCACGGGGTATGCGACATCGACACCGTCAACCTGATGCCCCTCTCCTCCGGGGAAGCGGTGGACGTTGTGATCACCGGTGTGACAAGGGGATCCAGCGGAAGCCCCGGAGAGCTGCGGGGAGCATTCTCAGAGACGCGTCCAATGGGGATCCTGCTGAAAAACGACCCCACCGGCGTCTATGGCCAGCTGAATCCCGCGTCGATGGATTGGGGGAACGCCTCCCCTGTCCCAGTGGCTATGCGTCAGGAAGTAAAGCCGGGGAAGGCCCATATCCGTACAACTGTAGACGGCTCCCAGCCGGAAGAGTATGAAATTTCCATTGAGCGTGTGAACTTCAGCGAGGGAAATCCCACCCGGAATATGGTAATCCGCGTCACCGATTCCCGGCTCATCGCCAAAACCGGAGGTATCGTCCAGGGGATGAGCGGCAGCCCCATCCTCCAGAACGGGAAGCTGGTGGGCGCGGTAACCCACGTCTTTGTCAACGACCCTACCCGGGGATATGGGATCTTTGCGGAAAATATGGAACAGTGCCTCTCCTCTCTTTCAGCCTCTTAAATACCCATATTCAGCTTTAAAAAAGATGATTGAATCTTATTCTAGATATTGAATCTTGTATTAGATTGAGGTATAATGAATAGAGTGAGAAGTGTTCTCTTTCACGGCTGTAGTTTCAGGGGTTTCTTTGTTCTCTAAACTGTTATTTGGAAAAAATTGTAAATTTCTATTGAAATAATTTCCAAAATATGGTAATCTATGGGTATCAATCCGGATGTTGAACAAGATAACGTCGTAAAAAGACGCTGACAAAACACCGTTATGAGGCGAAAGGTGGACAGAAGGCAGGCTCGGTTGATTCGCCTTTCCCAACCGACAGTAGATTTCCCCAGATGTAATGATGGTGTATCAGGATATCCAGGCATTTGATACAAACCTCCCTTTGGCTTTTGGAGGACCTTCAAAGTTCAGAAGCCCTCCTGTTTTTCTTTGCGCTGTCCAGATAGGTTTTGTAGAAAAAGCCGTAAAATCAACAGTTTATGGAGTGAAAAAATTATGAGCAACCAGAAGAAAGTCTTGATTTCAGATGACAATGCAGAATTCTGTAAGCAGCTGACCACCTTTCTAAAAAACCACGGATTTGAGACTGTCGTTGCGGAGAAAAACGGCTCTCAGGTGCTGGAGAAAATTTCCCAGCACCATCCCAAGGCGGTTATAATGGACATCTTTATGACCTATATGGACTACGCCGGCGTGATACAGCAGACCGAACAGATGAAGCTGCCGGAGCGTCCCCTCTTTATGATCCACACCAGCTGCAATGATTCCCGGGTCACTGCCGATCTGATGAATGCTGGGGTCTCCTATGTTTTCTTTAAGCCCTTCAACGCTTCCATCATGGCCGACCGCATCAATGAGCTCACCCAGAACAGCCAGCCTGCAATCGCCCTCTCCTCCCAGCAGGCCCCGGTGGACGACGCCCAACTGGAACTGGAAATTACCGCTATTATCCATAAAATTGGCGTCCCTGCCCACATTAAAGGATATCACTACTTACGGGAATCCATTATGCTGGCCGTCAAGGACAGCGATATTATCAACTCGGTGACCAAACAGCTCTACCCCACTGTTGCCAAACGGTACAATACCACTTCGTCCAGGGTGGAACGGGCCATCCGCCACGCCATTGAGGTAGCATGGGACAGGGGCGATGTGGATGTTCTCAATTCCTACTTCGGCTACACCATCCACAACACCAGGGGCAAGCCCACCAACTCTGAATTCATTGCCATGATCGCCGATAAGCTCCGCCTGCGCTTCCGCATCAACGGCGGACCTGGCGGCGGCAGCTCCAGCAACAAGATCGGATAAGGCTGCCGGTGGGCCTAATTCATGTTTTTTCATTTAGGGGGTTGCTTTTTCGTAAAAAATATGATATTCTATATAAGTAAGATTAAGAATGGTAAGAAAGGAAAGAGTGGGCGCGCCCACTCTTTCCTTTGCGTATGGGGAAAGCTTACCAGCCGGCACAGCCGGAATGGGGTTCCCCGCTAAAAAGGAGAGAGTATGGCAAAGGAAAAGAAAAAATCCACCGCAGCTGCAGTGGATGAGCTGGTCCGGCCAGAGGTAGAGGCCAGGGGGCTGAAGCTCTGGGACGTGCGCTTTGAAAAGGAAGGCTCTCTATGGTACCTGCGCATCTTTATCGACAAGGACGGCGGCGTGAACATCAACGACTGCGAAAACGTAAGCCGCCGGGTCAGCGATCTTCTAGATGAAGCGGACCCCATAGAGCAAAGTTATATTTTAGAGGTCTCATCCCCAGGCATTGAGCGGGATCTTGTAAAAAAAGAGCATTTTGACGCCTTTGCCGGCAGCGAAATCCAGGTACGGCTGATCCGTCCTGTGGAAGGGGTGCGGGACTTTGTCGGCCGGCTGGTGGGTGCAGACGAGGAGGGAAACGTCACGATTCTGATAGACGAGGATATTGAAATGATATTCCATCTGAAAGAAGCGGCCTTTGTGCGTCTGGTGGACCGCCAAGGCGTTTTGGATGATTTTAATATGGAGGAACTGGAAAATGAATAAGGAATTTCTGGACGTCCTGCGAATCCTGGAGCAGGAAAAGGGCATTCCCTTCGACTATATGATCGATAAGACCAAAGAAGGGATCAAAAAAGCCGTTGAAAACGACTACCGGGATTCGGATGTGGCGGTGTACATCAGCAAGGACACCGGCGAGCTCCAGGTCATGCTCCGCAAGGAGGTGGTGGAGTCAGAGGATGTGGTGTTTGACCCAGTGGTGGAGATCGCCTATTCCGACGCGGTAAAGTACTCCAACGCCGCAGTCCTGGGCGGCAAGGTTGAAGTCCCCATTGATATCAAGGACCTGCGCCGAATCTCCGCCATCAACGCCAAAAATATTATCCGCCAGGGCATCCGGGACGCAGAACGGGAATATTTGTACTCCCAGCTGAAAAAATACAAAGAGGAAATCGTTACCACCACCGTCACCCGAGTGGACCCGGAGACCGATGACGCCACCATTGAAATCGGAAATATTGAAGTGACCCTGCCGCGGAGGGAGCAGCTCCCCACCGAAACCCTGAAAGAATTTGACCGCATCCGCGTCTATGTGGTGAATGTGTTCGGCCCTCAATCCCCCAACGACAACCGCCCCAAAAATGAAAAATCCAAGTCCTCCCGTCAGCCTAAAATCCTGATTTCCAGAACCCATCCCGGACTGGTCCGCCGTCTGTTTGAGATGGAGGTCCCGGAAATTTACGACGGCACTGTGGAGGTAAAAAGCATTTCCAGAGAAGCCGGGTTCCGCAGCAAGGTGGCGGTATTCAGCAAGGATCCAGACGTGGATCCGGTAGGAGCCTGCATTGGTATGGACGGCAACCGGGTGAAGAACATCGTAAAGGAGCTGTGCGGAGAAAAAATTGAGGTTGTACGTTTCAGCGAGGACCCTGTGGAATTTATCAAAAACGCCCTCAGTCCCGCCAAGGTGATCTCCGTTACGCTGGACCCGGAGGGGCTGAAAAATTGTCAGGTAATCGTGCCGGATAATCAGCTCTCCCTAGCCATAGGAAACAAGGGCCAAAGCGCCAAGCTGGCTGCCAAGCTGACGGGATGGAAGATTGATATTAAACCTGAAAGCTATTTGGCCTCTCTGCCCCAGGGTGCTCCAGAGGCTTCCGCAGAAGATGCAGAGGATGTGATCCTTTCAGAGGAGCTGCCTGAGGAAAGTGAAAATCCCACCGTTTAACAGCCCCGCCTCCGGGCGGCGTTGAAAACAGCGCATACTATAATCATTAGGAAAATCCAAGAAAGCACGCCGCCAAAGAAAGGGGAGATGCAGGATGCAGACAAGGAAAATTCCCATCCGTATGTGTACCGGATGCTCGGAACAGAAACCCAAAAGGGAGCTGGTACGGGTGGTCAAAAGTCCGGATGGGGAAATATCCCTGGACCTCACCGGGAAGAAATCCGGACGGGGGGCATATGTCTGTAAAAATATCGAATGTCTGAAAAAAGCGCGGAAGGCAAAACGGTTTGAGAAGGCTTTCTCCTGCCAGATCCCCGACGAGGTCTTTGAACGGATGGAGCAGGAAATCCAGGGATAAAGCCGGTTCCGGCAGAAGGCGGAGAAGCTTTAAACAAAAAGGAGAAAAAATTTGCGCCAAAAAACACAATATGCCCAAAAGCTCCCGGCAGACAGCAGAGAAGTGCTGCTTAGAAAGGTTGCTTCCATGCTCTCCCTTGCCCGCAAGGCAGGAAAGCTGACCGCCGGGGCAGATATGGTAAAGGACGCGGTACAGACCGGACAGGTCCAGGCGGTTTTTACCGCCGCAGATCTGTCCTCAAAATCTTTAAAGGAAGTGGAATACGCCTGCGGGCAGAGTTCTGTCCCAGTGTTCCCGCTGGGGATCGCTATGGACGAAATAGCCCCCCAGATCGGACGGCGCAGCGGGATACTTGCCGTCTCCGATCCAGGCTTTGAGGCAAAAATACGATCCCTCCTGGAAGAAATCAAAACCGCGCCAGGGGAAGAAGAAACAGAACCTCTGTCCCGAAAGGAGAGTTGCTGATGGGAAACAAATACAGAGTACATGAAGCTGCAAAAGATATGGGAGTTGCCAGCAACGACGTGCTGGAAATCCTGAAAAAATATTTTCACAAAGACGACTACAAGCATATGACCGTATTGGAGGAGCCGGAGATCAATGTAGTCCTGGCCCACTTTACCAGCTTAAAGCAGATGGAAAACCTGGACGAGGCTAAGGCCGCCCAGGAAAAGATCAAATCAGCCAGCCGCCCAAAGGCCAAGGCCGTCCCCGTCCCGGAAGCACCCCAGGCACCCAAAAAAGAGGAGGAAACGGCAAAGGCAGTCGTTCCCCCTGCCCCCTCTGCCCCTCCTGTCACCGCTTCTTCCTCCGCCTCTGTC
>CATJCP010000253.1 GCA_949737515.1 uncultured Oscillospiraceae bacterium
GGGCCCCATCTCCCGCAGCATCCTGCGGCTGGCCTTCCCCATGATCGTGGCCCAAATCATACACGTTATGTACAACGTGGTGGACCGCATGTACATCGGCCATATCCCCGGCGCTGGGGCGAATGCCTTGACGGGGGTGGGCCTCACCTTTCCCATCATCTGCATTGTCACTGCCTTTACCAACCTGTTCGGCAGCGGCGGCGCCCCATTATTTTCCATTTCCTGGGGAAAGGGCGATAAGGACCGGGCGGAACAGATTATGGGAAACTCCTTTTCCATGCTGCTGATCACCGCCGTCTTTCTCACCGCCGCCATTCTGATCTTTAAACGGCCTCTTCTTTATCTGTTCGGGGCAAGCGACGTGACCTTTCCCTATGCCGACCAGTACATCGCCATCTATATCTGTGGCAGCGTCTTTGCCATGTCCAGCCTGGGGATGAACAGCTTCATCAACGCCCAGGGATTTGGACGGATCGGAATGCTGACCATCCTCCTGGGAGCAGTGGTCAACATTGCCCTGGATCCCCTTTTCATCTTTGTGTTCCACTGGGGCGTTCAGGGCGCGGCCCTGGCCACCGTCATCTCTCAGTGTGTCTCTTCGGTATGGGCAGTCTTCTTCCTGCGGGGAAAAAGGGCTAAGCTGGCCCTTCGCCTCTCTTCCATGAGGGTACAGCCCGCCCTTGTGCGGGAAATCGCCGCCCTGGGCTCTTCCGGATTCTTTATGGCCATTACCAACAGCGGCGTACAGGTGGTGTGCAACGCCACCCTCCAGCGGTTTGGCGGAGATCTGTACGTGGGGGTTATGACCATCATCAACTCCATCCGTGAAATTGCCTCCGTACCTGTCAGTGGTCTGACCAGCGCCTCCCAGCCTGTCATGGGGTACAACTATGGCGCAGGGGAATACCGCCGGGTGCAGGCGGGGATACGCTTTATGTCTGCGGCGGCCTTTTTGGTCCTGACCACAGCCTGGGTTTGTCTGCTGCTGTTTCCCCAGTGGTTCATCCATCTGTTTAACAGCGAGGCGGACCTGGTGGAGGCCTGCATTCCCTCCATGCACATCTACTTCTTTGGTTTTTTCATGATGGCAGGACAGATGGCGGGACAGTCGTCTGCCGTCGCACTGGGGAGATCGAAACAGGCTGTCTTCTTCTCCCTTTTGCGCAAGGCGTTCATTGTAATGCCCTTGACACTGATCCTGCCGGGGATATTCGGTTTGGGGGTCGACGGCGTCTTTCTGGCAGAGCCCATCTCCAACTTTATCGGAGGAGGCGCCTGCTATATCACCATGCTCCTGACCATTTGGAGGGAGTTGAACCAAAAGGCAGCGGAAAAGGAAAAGCAGGTTTCCGTTTCACACTAATCCCCGATCAACAGCAGACCGGGACTGGGGCATCCTTACCCCAGTCCCGGTTATTTTTTCCATATGGAGAGCATTAAAAATCCACAGCAAAGGAGCAGTGTAAAATTCCGCTGTTCCCCTTTCAACAGGAGCCAGCCCGCTGCAGATAAGGGGATCAAAGCTACTGCGGAGACGGCTGTCCCCCAAAACGCCTGTCTGCGGGGGCCCAGGAACCGCTCCAAAACCACATCCATCAGGCATCCTCCGTCCAGGGCGCCGATGGGCAGCAGCTGGAACAGCCCCAACACCAGATGGAC
>CATJCP010000254.1 GCA_949737515.1 uncultured Oscillospiraceae bacterium
ACCTCTTTTCTGCGGACGAACCGCTGTAAAAATTTTCTTCCGGGATAAATTCTGCTTCGTTGGTTTGGGGGTTATACTGATATACCCCGCTCCCCGTGGAACCGGATAGCGATCTACTGGAGGATTCAGAACTGTCCTCTGTCTCTGGAATATCATAGACAAATTCAGCCGCCAGGGTATATTTCCCTATGTCCTTCACAATGCGGTAATTCCCTTCTGAAACATCCCCCTTATTCCATCTCACATGAAATTCATTGGTATTCCCAGGACCTTCTCTCAAAATCACCGCAATAGCAGGAACAGCCATCTTTATTTTCAAGCGGTACCATTGATCATCCTGTTTCACTTCCAGCCCATATTCATATCCGTATGTAAAAGTATCTGAGGTTTCATTGGTAATAAGCAGGATAAGCCCTGTATCGGTAAGGCTGTCCTCTTTGACGGCAAGGGTAATATCGGAGGTTTCGCTTAGGATCGTATCGCTCTCAACAAGCTCTGGTTTCTCTTTCTCTTCCGCCCTGCATCCGGCAAACAGGAGAAAAAGCATCAGCACAGTAAGATATTTTCTCATTATACTCTCCCTTTTCAAAATTTTATGGTATCATTATATAGGATAAACATTAAGATGTAAACCAATTTTAAACAGGACGGTTTGATTGACATGAAGGAAAACAAGTACGACGATCCCCAGTTTTTTGAACAATACAGCAAAATGTCCCGTTCTGTCCAGGGCTTGGGCGGCGCGGGAGAATGGCACGAGCTGAAAAAGCTCCTCCCCGACTTTGCCGGAAAGACTGTCCTCGACCTGGGGTGCGGCTTTGGCTGGCACTGCAGGTATGCGGCAGAACAGGGGGCGGAAAGCGTCACTGGTGTAGACCTGTCTGAAAAGATGCTGAAAAAGGCGGAGGAAATGACCCTCTCCCCCAACATCCGGTATGTCCACAGTTCCATCGAAGAATTTCCCTACTCTGAGGACAGCTTTGATGTTGTCATCAGTTCTCTGGCTTTTCACTATGTGGAAAGCTACGCGGAGGTCTGCCGGAAGATTTTCAACAGCATAAGGGAAAATGGGTCCTTTGTCTTTTCAGTGGAGCATCCTGTCTTTACCGCCCAGGGCAAACAGGATTGGCACTATGGCCCAGACGGGAACCCCCTCTATTGGCCGGTGGATCACTACTTTACTGAGGGATACAGACAGGCTGTCTTTTTGGGAAGCGAGGTGGTAAAATATCACCGGACTCTGACCACCTACCTAAATGTTTTGACGGAAACCGGTTTCTCCCTGGGCCGCGTTGTGGAGCCCCAGCCTGACCCCGCCATGTTGGATCTCCCCGGCATGAAAGACGAGCTGCGCCGCCCCATGATGCTGATCATTCAGGCGCAAAAGCCTTCCCCTGGTCCCCGGAGGGAAACCTCGCGCTGAAATAGGAGAAAAGGAAAGGAAGATTTCAAATGACAGAGCTTCTGTGTAAAGGAACTGAACAGGACAGAGAAGAGATCATCGACTTTGCCAATTATGTTTTCAGCTTTGACCACGAACCCCATAACTTTGTAAAAATGGTTCCACGGCTGTACGGCGCGGAAAGCGCCAGCGAGCAATATCATTACCTGGTCAGGGAAAATGGGAAAATCAAGGCCCTGCTGTGCTCCTATCCCATGGAGATAAAGGTCGGGGACGCTGCTTTAAAGCTGGCATTTATCGGCACTGTTTCGGTACACCCCTATTCCAGAGGGAAAGGATACATGAAGCGCCTGATGAACGCCGCCATAGAAGACATGAAACAGGACGGCGCAGATTTTGCCGCCCTTGGCGGACAACGGCAGAGATTCCAGTACTTCGGCTTTGAAAACGGCGGGATGGAACACCGGTTTTCCTTCAACCGTTCAAACCTGCGCCATGCTTTCCGGAATGTTTCGGAGATGATGGACGCCGTCCCCCTGGATAAACTGGGAAAGGAGGATTGGGACTGTGCCTATTCCCTTTTCCAGCGGCAGGAGGTCCGGGGAAAGCGGAGCCGGGAAGAATTTCCGGCCATGCTCCACAACTGGAACAGCACCCCCTATGCCCTTCTGTCAGACGGAGAAATGAAAGGTTACTTTTCCGCAGAGGGAAAAATACTCTTTGAGTTGGTTTTAAAAGATGAAGCCCTGCTGCTCCCCACCATCAAATCAGCTATGGAGCATCTGCACATGGATCGGGCTGTTTTCAAGGCGGCGGACTACGAGGAAAAGAGGATCGCCCTTCTCTCCTCCGTATGTGAGGAAAGCACCACGCTCTGCAACGCCAATTACCGGATATTCCACTATGATAAGGTCATCTCCGCCTTTTTAAAGGTAAAGCAGCAATACAGCCCCTTGCAGGATGGAGCCATTATCCTGGAGATAGACGGGGAACGCACGGCTGTAACCGTCCAAGATGGAAAGATATCGGTCGGGCAGGTCTGCTCTTCTGCTCCGGTCATTTCCCTTGGCGGACTGGAAGCCGTTGCGTTTTTAACCGCTCCCCTCTGCGCCCGCCGCCGGGTGGAGGCCAGACGGCATCCCTTCCTTCCATCCTGGTTCCCGATTCCGCTGTATACCGCATCGCTGGATGAATGTTAAAACTCTCCACAGAAAACCGCCCTGCCCAATCTGACAAGGCGGTTTTCTCTCAGTGCCGTTTGACGTTCTTCCTATCTGGTCATTCCTTTTCCAGGAGGATCCCTTGTTCCCCCAGCGCCTTTACAATTCTCTGAAAAGTCTCCTCATTGGGGCAGGAGAGGGTGTGCAGGTGGATTCCATCAGTGAGGACAGCCAGCGGCTGGGCCTTCAGCCCCTCCACCTTGTCCAGAAAGGCCTGCACGTCAAACCGGGAGGCCAGCTTCAGGGAGGCGTCGATCTGCCCGTAAAGGGGATGCTCCACAATCACATCCACCACCTCGCCGCCATTGTCCACAATGGTGAACAGCTCCCTGGCCAGATCATCCCCTAGGTGGTGTTTGCAGGCAATCTTTCCAACAAACCTCCCCTGCCCGCTTTCGCCATCCGTTTGAACCCGCTCCAACAGATATCCCCTTGGAGTGGCGGTGATGCGCTCTCCGGCGGCGCGCAGCAGGGCAACGTCCCCCACCACAATCTGCCTGCTCACCTTTAACTGTGCCGCCAGTGCGGAGGCACTGACAGCTTCCGAGGATTGGGATAATATTTTGACGATCTCGATTCTTCTTTGGGCAGCGGCGCTTAAAGCCATGGGAAAATCCCTCCCTTTTCCGTTCTCATTTTTCTTATTATACACCCTGGCGGGAAGATTGGAAAGTCCGGAAGAGGAAATCCGCCTTTTTACGGCAAACTTTTTAAAAAAACCGGGTGAACCCTCTTGACAAACCTGCCAAATTCCGGTATGATAATGGCAAACCACCGCAGAATTATATGCAGTAGGGGAGTAGTCAGCGACCTGCGAAATGCAGACGCAGTTAAATCAACAGCCGAACACTGGAAATGGTGTCTCTGGTTTAACTTAAAAAGACAAGACCTATGTTCTATTATGTCCAATAATAGAACATAGGTCTTTTATTTATATAACCTTCAAATGTTGGCATACCTGTAAACCGTCTATGCTATAAAAGGCAGAGATTCCAGCCAAAATGAAGTACAGGAGGATGTATACAAATGGAATTTCTTTTAGAAGGTATTCTGGCGATCACCTGGAAACAGGTGATTATGTATGGGATTGGCGGCCTGCTGATCTATCTGGCAATTAAAAAGGACTTTGAACCTGCCCTGTTGATGCCTATGGGCTTCGGTGCAATCCTGGTCAACCTGCCCAATACCGGCGTGGTCCACCAGATGGTGGAGGGGATCGGGGAATCCCAGGGCATCATTCAATGGCTGTTTGAGGTGGGGATTGAGGCTTCGGAGGCCATGCCACTGCTGCTGTTCATCGGTATCGGGGCGATGATTGATTTCGGCCCCCTGCTCTCCAACCCCAAAATGTTCCTGTTCGGCGCGGCGGCCCAGTTCGGTATCTTTGCCACAGTGATCATTGCCTGCCTGCTGGGATTCCCCTTAAAGGACGCTGCGGCCATCGGCATCATCGGTGCGGCGGACGGCCCCACCTCCATTCTGGTTTCCCAGGTTTTAAAATCCCAGTATATTGGAGCTATTGCGGTGGCCGCTTATTCCTATATGGCGCTGGTCCCCATCATCCAGCCCATGGCGATCCGCCTCACCACAACCAAAAAGGAGCGGCGCATCCGTATGCCCTACAACCCCAAGTCTGTCTCCCGTACAACCCGCATTCTGTTCCCCATTATCGTCACCATCATTGCGGGGATTGTCGCCCCCATGTCGGTTTCTCTGGTTGGTTTCCTGATGTTCGGCAACCTGCTGCGGGAATGCGGATGCCTGGAAAGGCTCTCCGAAACCGCCCAGGGCACCCTTGCCAACCTGATTACCCTTCTGTTGGGCATCACCATCTCATTCAGTATGCGGGCAGAGCAGTTCCTGACCTGGCAAACGGTAATGATTATGGGCCTGGGACTGGCGGCGTTTATTGTAGATACGGTTGCCGGCGTGCTCTTTGCAAAACTGCTCAACCTGTTCTTAAAGGAAAAGGTCAACCCCATGGTGGGCGCGGCGGGCATCTCCGCCTTCCCCATGTCGGCACGGGTAATACAGAAAATGGCGATCCAGGAGGACAATACCAACCATCTGCTGATGCACGCCATTGGGGCCAATGTTTCGGGACAGATTGCGTCGGTGCTGGCTGGCGGTATGATACTGCATCTGGTTCCCCAGATGCTTCGGTGAGGAGGGTGTTAATATGACCGCTGACGTGATGAACGCCTTGCTTCTGGCTGGAAAGGGAATGCTTGGCATCTTTGTTGTAATGATCCTGATTGCCCTGCTGGTGCTGGCGCTTTCCAAAGCAACCAGTCCCAAAAAGGAAGACACACAGAAATAAAGGGATATATCCCCCTGTTTTTTCACGCAAGCCGTATCTGAAGGCTTTACAAGGCCTTCGGATACGGCTTTTTTCCGTCAAATAACGCTTCCGCTCTTGCCATGCCCCATTTTTTTATCTATAATAGAGATTGGAAAACGGAAGGTATTGTCATCTAAAAAAACGGAAAATGGAGGAAAACAAAATGGAAAAATACGCCTGGAAAGCCACTGTCAAGGAAGGAATGCTGGAGGAGTACATCCGCCGCCATGACAACATCTGGCCAGAGCTTAAGGATCTGCTGAAATCCGCCGGGATCTGCAATTACACCATTTGGAACACCGGCAGCGAGCTGTTCGGCTATTACGAATGCGAAAAGGGCGTCGCCTACGCCGCAAAGGTCCAGGCCGAAAGCCCCATTGTGGACAAGTGGAACGAATACATGAAAGATGTTATGGTCATGGAGATGGACCCTGAGACCGGTGCCCAGCCTCTGCTGAAAAAGGTGTTTACTCTGGATTGACCGAAAATCAAAAAGCCGGCTGACCCTGCCAGAAGGCCAGCTGGCTTTTAAAATGAGGTGAAACCATATGAAGGCAGTCTTTCAATGTGCCAAATGTGGAAAAATCGCGGACCTATCCTCCTGGGAGCAGAACTTCCAGGAGCCCTGTTGTCCCTGCGGCGGGCTGTGGAAACTGGATTTTTCCCCTCCCCCCTTTGACCTCGGCTGCGTTGATACCAATGAATGGAGCCTGTTTCGCTATCGGAGATTCCTTCCCCTCCCCGTGGGCGAGGACATCTGGAGGTCTGTCACCATGGGAGAGGGCATGACCCCCATCATCCCCCTGGACCGGGACGTCAGCCTGAAAATGGACGACTATATGCCCACCCTATCCTTCAAGGATCGGGGAGCAGCGGTGCTAATCTCCCACTGCCGAGCCATCGGCATAAAGGAAGTGGTCCAGGACAGCAGCGGCAACGCGGGAAACAGTGTGGCCGCTTACTGCGCCAGGGCAGGCATCCGCTGCCGGATCTTTGTCCCCCAGGGAACCTCCCCAAAAAAGATCTCCATGATTCAGGCCCATGGCGCGCAGGTGGAAATCATTCCCGGAAGCCGCGACCACTGCGCCCAGGTTTGCCGGGAGGTTGTCCAGCGAACCGGGGTCTATTATGCCAGCCATGTATATAACCCCTTCTTTTACGAGGGAACCAAAACCTATCTCTACGAGGTCTACGAGCAGCTGAGACGAATTCCCAAAAGCCTGTTTGTCCCGGTGGGCAACGGCACCCTTTTTCTGGGGATCATGAAGGCCTTGGAGCACTTTCTGGCCAGCGGTCTCCTATCCCCCGGTGCGTTTCCACAAATCTTCGCTGTACAGAGCGAAAGGTGCGCTCCCCTTCTGGCGGCTGCAGAAAAAAACTCCCCTCATCCGGCTGATATTGTCCCTGCCAACACATTGGCGGAGGGGATTGCAATCGGACAGCCTATGAGGGGAGAAGAGATCCTGCAATATGTCTACCAGTTTGGAGTCAAGGTCCTCCCAGCCCCAGAGGATGGGATTTTACCGGCGCGGAAAGCGCTGGCGGAAAAAGGCGTTTTCTGTGAGCACACCACAGCTGCCACCTATGCGGCGTATTTGGAATACGTCAAGGCCAACGGACGGCTGGAGGATGTGCTGTTGCCCATCTGCGGGGCAGGGCTTAAATCCGAAAAGGAGCCTACTCCATCCCCATAATTACAATGCCCACCATCACCACCGCGATCACCACATAGTGTTTTTTGGAAAGCCGCTCCTTCAGCAGCAGATGGGACCACAGCACTGAGAAGATGCAGTAGGAAGCTATCATCGGGGCGGCCAGAATGGCGTTGGCGGCAATGGCAAACACATAGGTGAACTGTCCCGCTGTCTCGCAAACGGCGGCCAGAAATTTAGGCTTCTCCTTGGTGAGCTGGATTTTTTCTTTTTTTATGACTTGAACGTAGATAAAGGCCACAACCGCCATAAACAAAAAGGTCAGCTCATAGGCCACGTTGGCCGGGCGCTCCTCCAGCATTCCGCTGTCCAGAACCAGAGCGTCTGCAAAAGTCCCCAAGCCGTCCAAAATGCAGTAGAGGATTGGGAACAAAATGGCCAGAAAGCTGTTGCTGTACTTGCGGCCATGGGCAGCAATCCCCTCCTGGATCTCACCGGCGGAGCGTTGGCGCTCCAGCACCGCAAAGGCAATTACCCCCAGGCAGAGGAGAACCACCCCCACAAACTGCAGGCCGGACATGGTTTGCTGCAGAAAGATAAAGCAGAGCAACGACGCCACAGCGCCGGAGGAATTACAGATGGGCGACGATATGGAGAGCTCTATGTACCGCAGCCCTGCGTACCCCAGGATCATGGAGGAAATATACAGCAGGGACACCGGCAGATAGGTCAACAAGGTATTCCAGGTCACGATAACCCCGCCCAGGGTCATCTCATAAATTGCATGGATGCCCATGACGATGCCCACGGCAATCACCATTTTCCAATGGCTGTACTTATCGTCGGGCTTGGAGCCCATTTTGGAGAACAGGTCAGATCCGCTCCATGCCAGAATGGAGAAAAGTGAAAACAAAAACCACATTTTATTATGCTCCTCATCTTGAAATACTTTTTGGATTTTTCATGATCTTTTTTACAGGATGAGAAGCTACGGGCTGGCACAAGGAGAATACGCATGAAAGATTTTCTTAACCTTCATGGTCAGATACACCGATCGTTGAGTGGGAAATCGCATACGAACCTCCTTAGTGTGCCCTGCACATTTATTTTGCGGTCAAACCATTTTCTACACTGTCCCTGTTCTTCGTTGAGCTTTATGTCTGGATTCTGGACAGATTGAAACATTTTTTGCCTGCCGCAGTGATTTATTATAGCATAAGATGTTATGTCCTGCAAGTATTGCCATTTGGTCTCACCGGCCCCATAAAAGGCAGCGTATGCCGGAAAACAACAAACGTAACAAAAAGGAGTAGTGAAATGGATTACCAGATACTTGACTGCGCCTGCCGGCGAAGAGTGGCGGCTTGTAATTTTAACCTTCTCTCCGGCGGCCAGCTCCACCCTGACCGAACACTGCCTGAGATTCACGATCTGCTCTATATTCTGGAAGGAGGCTGGGAAGTGGTCCAGGACGGGCGGGACTATTTCCTGCAAAAGGACGATATGATCTTTCTGCACGCCGGCGGGAAGCATTGGGGAAGATCCGGCTGCCTTCCCAACACCCTGGTGATGTTTTTACACGTCTCTGCCGCACCGGGGGACTGCCACATCACCAAGGTCCCCCAGCAAGACAGCTGGGACGACGCCCTGGCAGTACCCGAGGTGGCGCACTGCCAGCAGAGCGGAACTGTGCGCCGCTGCTTTCAGAATATCATCTACCACTTTTATTCCAACCGGCCCAATATCCAGCTAAAGCTTTCCCCACTGGTTCAGGAGCTTTTTTACGAGTTACATGCCCTTTCAACAGGTGAACCGGCGGGAGAAATAGAGGACGAGTTGGTGAAGCAAGTGGTTTACAGAATGCGGACTTCTCCCCAGAGCGATACCGTGGGACAGTTGGCGCAGGCATTTGGGGTCAGCGAAAGCACCCTTTCCAACCGTTTTAAAAGGGCGATGGGGGTCACTCTTTACCGATACCAACTGGAGACAAAGCTGGCAATGGCCCGCTCCCTGCTGTTGAGCGGAGAATCCGCCCCGCTGGATGAGATCGCCCGGCTGTACGGCTTTTGCGACCGCTATCATTTCAGCAAACTGTTCCAGAAGCGGTACGGGGTTACTCCGGCAGCCTTCCGCAGGCAGATGAAGGAGGGAGACGGCGCAGCTTCCCTCCTGCCCCTTTGGGAGCCGGAGCCAGGGGTATGCTGGTGACCCCTGCGCCATACAGAACAGAGGTTACGGGAATATACATTCTTTTTACCGGATCGTCCATTTACTTTTCAGGGGAGCCTGGTAAAATAAAAACAGAGAAACGGACCACGACAGACAATAGGTCCGACTGGAAAAATGGAAGATCAGGAGGAATTACCGATGAAAAAAATTGTGCTGTTAGGAGCGGGTTCCACTGCCTTTACCCTGCAGCTGGTACGGGACCTGGTGCTGATTGAGAGCTTAGGAGGCTGTACCCTGCGGCTGGTGGACATTCACGAAGGACGGCTCAACGACGCCAAGGGGGTCGCGGAGCTGTACAAAAAGGAAATCGGCGCCACACTGTCCATCGAAACCTATCTGGACCGCCGCAAGGCGCTGGATGGAGCGGATTATGTCATCTGCGCGGTAAAGATCGGCGGCTATGGACCGCTGGAGCAGGAGCGGAAGATCGCTGAGGCCCACGGCTATTACCGGGGAATCGGCGACAGGGTTTCCTGCTACTACGGCGGCGTGGGGGCCTATTGGCAGATCCGCTTTGTGGAGGAGGTCGCCCGGGACATGGAGGAGCTATGCCCCAACGCCCTTTTGATACAGACCTCCAATCCTGTCTTCGAGGCCACCTACTATGCCAGCAAGTACACCAAGGCCAACGCCGTGGGGGTCTGCCATGGGCATTGGGGTTATAAGGGAATCGCCCGCGTGCTGGGGTTAGATGTGGAAAAGGTCACCGGAGAGGTAATGGGCTTTAACCACTGCACCTATTTGACCGACTTCCGTTATGAAGGCAAGGACGCATACCCGCTGATTGATCAATGGATCAAAGAGAAATCTCAGGAATATTGGGCAGGCCCAGAGTACAATAAGCTCAACAGCTTTCAAAACAATCCGGATGGCCTTTCCCCAGGAGCCGTGGAGGCATACCGGCTGTACGGCCTGATGCCCATTGGAGACGCCATCCGCAGCGCCTCCCCCTGGTGGCATCACACCGATATTGAAACCAAACGGAAATGGTACGGCCTCAACGGCGGCTTCGACTCGGAGATCGTCTGGCCCGCTTATCTGGCACAGAAGGACGTGCAGCGGGACACTATCCAGGAAATTCTGAAAAATGGGACCCCGATCACCGAAAAATATCCTTTGCGGCGCAGCAACGAGCAGCACATCCAGATCATCGACGCCATGGAATCAGACCGATACACCCGTCTTACTCTGAACATCATGAATAACGGCTGTATCCCCGGGATTCCGGACGATGTGCTGGTGGAAATCCCCGCTATGGTCAGCGCCAGAGGAATACAGGGCATTAAAATGCCCGCCTTCCCCCAAAAACTGATGGACAATGTAATACTCCCCCGGATGAGCCGCGCCAACAACATCATAGAAGCCTACCGCACCGGGGACCGGGATCTATTGGTTCTGGATCTGATGAACGACCACCGCACCCGCTCCTATGAACAGGCCAAGGGACTGATCGACGATCTGTTGGCCCAGGAATGGAACAAGGACGCCGAAGAGCATTACAGGTAAACATTGCTTTTACCGGTGGTTGCCAACTGAAATGATAAAACCGCACGTGAAGGGTTTCCCCAACACGTGCGGTTCTCTTTTATGTCCGGTTTTCTGATTTCAAAAGGGATAGGGATTTTACTTGCTCAAATCAAACCAGAAGGGCCGGATGTTCTCAAACTCCACCTTCCAGTTCCCATCGTCTGGGAAGCCGGGAGCAGCCTTTCCGCATCCCTCAAAGCCAGCTGCCATCATCGCAGCAGCCAGCAGAAGGCTGCCGTTTCCAGGCAGATACAGGGGCAGATCCTTCCGGGTCATCTGTCGGTTATTTCCGCTGACCACATAGCAGTTCTTCTCTGTCTCTTTCAAAAGGATATCCACCGCCACCTCCGGCCGTCCCAAGGCAGTGGCCGTCATGGCCATCACGCCGAAGTCCCATCCCCACATAGAGGGGAAATCCCACTCATTGAGCACCCGGGTCAGGGTATTGTCCATCACAGCCGTATCAATTCGGCCGCTGTTGATCAGCCCATAGGCACAGAGCATGGAGGGATGGTCGGTATTGACCTTCTCAAAGGTTTCCGGGCATTTTTCCTGGGCCATATAGGTGTTGTTGACAACCAGAGGATGGGCCATTTTTTCCATCACGTTGACCCACTTGACGTCTGGCTGCTCCCCCATCCGCTCCTTCCAGCGGCAGGCGATTTTCAGGCCAAACACCCAATACTCCACCTCATAGGTGGGGTTGAGGCAGGTTGCGGCGTCATGGCGCTCTTGGGCGGGGATGCAGGGCGGCCCCAAAACATAACGGCCGTTTCTGTCGTCCCAAACCGCAAAATCCGCCATAAACTCCGCCGTCTCAAACATCACCTCAGCGTACCGTTTCAGAGTCGCGGAATTGGGGTGATCCTGGTAGCAGCTTTCCAGATACCAGATGATGTGAGGCTGCTGCCAAATGAGCAAAGGCGCAATGGGAGACGGGCTGTCAATTCCGTTTTCCCCCACCATCTTCATCCAGCGGGCTCCCTTGTATCCCTGGCTTGCGGCGAGGGCCTTGGCGTCCGCCAGGTGGTCGATGTACCACTGCATACTCCGCTCCAAAAGCTGGGTGCGGTTCCAAAAGTGGAAGTGGGCTGCATGCCAGAAATGCATTTCCAGATGGGCCTTGCCATACCAGCTGTTGCAGGTCAGGCCAGTCTCTTGGGGAGGGACCGAACCGCTGCACTGGCAGGCGGTGAGGTACTGGGAGAGAATGATCCGCCGCTCCAGCTCCTTGCCCCGGGGATCGGGACTGTCCTGGAGGCGGAGAATCCCCCCCTCCTCCCAGTGGTTGTTCCAGTAGTTTTCACACTCAATAAACACCCGGGAGGTGGGAATGTTGGAGCGCTTTTCCAAATGGGAAAATTCAATGCAGGTCTTAATGGTATTGCCGGTTTTAGAGTTGACCGAAACCAGGTGCCTGCCGCGCTTTTCGGTGATGTTGTCAGAGGTTTCCCGGATGGACACATAGTACTCGTCTCTGTCCAGGGTACGTTTGAGCTGGACGATGCCGTCGTCCTCAAAGATCACCTCAGTGGAATGCTCCTCGAAATTATTCCAATCCGAGGCGGCCTTATCCGGGGAGGCATAGGGGAACCGAAGCTCAATCCACAGCCTCCGCAGAGGAATCAGTTCCGAGTGGACTTCCACCGCAAGAATATCCCGGGTGGGATGGACACAGGTGCGCACAGCCACCGGAACGCCCTCCACCTTAAACCGGCTGTACAGCACGCCGTCATACAGATCCAGCTGCTGGTATATATCGGTGATATCCTCCGACTTTGCCCGGGAGCCGTCCTGCTTCAAAATGGCAAAACCAACCCGGCCCAGGTTCAGGCGGTGGGGATTCTGGCGGAGCCAGTCATATACCTCTTCATTTCCAAACTGCTTTTGCTTGGCATACCCGACCTGGCGGCCATAGGTGTTGTACATGGTCAGCTTCAGATCATCCCGGGTATAGCTGTAGCGCTCGTCTGAAACAGGCGTGGTGTGCCAGCCCCATTGGGATTGGGTACAGAGGGGAAGATCATCCTGGTACTCCTCATAAAAGGTTTGGAGACCAGTGATATCGGCGTTAAAGGCAAATTCCCCATTGCCGAGAGTCATGGGAGAGGCGTGGTCAAAATCGTTCAGGGTTGGATTATGACCCTGGACCAATTTTTTGCGGTTGATTGGCATTGCTGAAAACCTCCTTTTGTTTTGTGGAGCCAAGATGTACAATTTTATTTATTTTCTTTCCTCTGCCAGCTTTAAAAACAGAGGAGCCGTGGTCATATGCCGATATTGCTATGGAGCTTTTTGAAATAAGCTGGAATCATACGCCTCCTGTACCATAGACAGATAGTCCGACAGGCCGATTGCCTCCATCTGCCTGATGTAAGCCTCCCACTCTCTGTCAAGATCCCGTTCCCCGGTGATGAAAGCCTCAATGGACTCCCTGACATATTCCAGTATCGTTGTTTTCAGGAAAGCCAGCTCCTCCACCTGGCTCGTCTGGATACGCTGAATTTCTTTGATATTTTTCCGATTACGGGAATATATCAATAACCTTTTTCACAGTTTTGCCGTTTGCGGGAATATG
>CATJCP010000255.1 GCA_949737515.1 uncultured Oscillospiraceae bacterium
GTGCTCCCTCCTCCTCTGCCACTTCCTACATTTTATCCCTCATTAACTTTGAGGCCTGTCTGGTAATGAAGACAGACAGGCCCCTTTTCGACAGGCTGAACCAGCCGCCAATCGGCGGCTGGTACATAGAGTTTTCAAATAGTTTAAGTTTGCAGCCTTGCATTCTCTCAAAATATATGTATGATACCATTGTGTGTTCCAGACATTAGGAAATGCAGATTAACACCCAATAAACATTTCTTTTGTTATATTGTTTTGTGACTACTTTGTGAAATGGGGGAAATTTATGCGGCTGTTGATTATCGAAGATAACAAAGACTTGGCAAGTTCCATGAAAGCCGGCTTGGAGCAGGTGGGCTTTTGCGCGGACCTTTCTTATACGGGGGAGGGTGGCGAAGAACTGGCCTTTGTCAATAGCTATGATGCGATTCTTCTCGACCTCAATCTGCCAGATAAGGACGGAATCGACATCCTCAAATTTTTGCGCTCTGAACACATCGAAACGCCCGTAATCATTATTACCGCAAGGGACGAAATTGAGGAACGGGCATTAGGCTTGGACTTGGGAGCGGATGATTACCTGACGAAACCATTTCAATTGTTGGAGCTTCGGGCAAGGGTGCAGGCGGTAATCCGCCGGTTTTATGGCCGCACAAATCCCTTGATTGAAATAGGCCCGTTGACCATTCATCCAACTTCCAGGAAAGCAAAGTGGAGAGATGCGGAAATCCCCCTTTCAGCAAAAGAGTTCGATATTTTAGAATATATCGCTGCGCGGCATCCCTCTGTGGTATCCAGCGAAGAAATAGTCGAACACATTTATGATGAAAATTTTGATCCTCTCTCAGCGGTTTTAAGGGTGCATTTGAGCAAGCTGCGCAAAAAGCTGACGGCGGTGGCAGGTTATGACATTTTAATCAACACACGGGGGAAGGGGTATTCTCTATGGATAGGCGAATGAATTCCCGCGTTGAAATCAGCAGTATTCTCATACTGTTTTCTTTGTTAGTAACCATTTTATTTGCTGCTTCCATGGCTTGGTTTGCCATAAATGTGCAGACAACAGAAATAGCCCAAAGCAGTGTCTATTTACTTGCCACTAAAGACTATTCAAGTTTTTTAGAGGACGACCATTTTATGCCCACCAGCAGAGGAAACGTCATGAAAATTGCGGACTACAATGGTCAAATTCAGAATGACATTTTGAAAAAGCTGTTGCCTGTATCGGGAGCATTTCTGCTGCTCTTTTTATGTCTTTCTCTTTGCCTATGGAAAGCATTGAACCATATCCATAATAAGCGAATAATGGAAACGGCGGCAACACTTATCCAATGCGAAAACGACACAGCTGCGCCATCTGATCCGGCTGTTATGTCAGTTTATCGAATCTTACAGCGCCGCTTTGAAACATTGCTGGATGACAACAAACGGCTCTACGCATATCTGTCTCACGAGCAGAAGAACACGATTGCCGTACTGCGCACCAGCCTTGAATTGTCTGGTCATATTGAATATCTGGACGCGATGGATGATCTTTCCAACGGTATCGACGACATCCTTACCCTAAGTGAAACAGCGTCCACAGCCGCTGCGGTCCCAATCGATGCAGCCCTTATCTGCGCAGAGGTATATGACAAGTATAAGAAAGTTTATGAACAGCTCTCCTTTGATTTTGATGGGGATGAAGATACCGAGATTATGGCAAAAAGCCGATGGATTTATCGCGCTGTCTCAAATCTATTGGACAACGCGATCAAATACGGGTGTGGAAACCCAATCGCTTTTTCAGTCGGTGTGGCAAAGGGCAGTGTCATTGTAAAGGTACAGGACCACGGGATTGGCATCGAGGAAGCCCAACTGGAAAAAATCTTTCAAGACCGCTATCGAATCAACGAATTAAATAAGGATGGTTATGGAATCGGACTTTCGTTAGTCTCCTATGTATGCGATTTGTGCGGCGGGTTTATATTGGCAGAGAGCGAGCCCGGACAAGGAACCACATTCTACCTTTCTTTCCCTCAGAAAGCTGATTAGCACTCAGTTAACATTCAGTATGTTATACTCGGCGCTGTCAGTCAACCAAACGGAGAAAGGAAACAACTATGTATATCATTCAAAATGCGCTCAAAAACTTGGTGAGAAACAAGGGCCGCAATTCATTGGTAGGGATCATTACACTATTTCTGATCCTTGCCACCACCGTGGCGCTAATTATTAACTCCACCACAAAAGAAATCATCACGGACTACAAGACCCGCTTTGGATCAAAGATTTCGTTCAGCGTCGATTTTGACAAGCTGATGTCGGAAAATGTAGGAAATCAAAACGGAACCATGAGTGTTCCATCGGCTCCAAAAATCACATCTGAACAGTATGTCCAGTTTGCCGACTCCAAATATTTGCAGTCCTATCAGATGGATATGCTGGCACGGATCGGGATTCCCCAGCTTCAGCCTGTCGGGGGCCGTATGGGCGGCGCGACATTTTTCGGAGAGGATGGAGAACAATCCGCTCTGTCCTATGACGTAAAGCTGTTGGCCTACTCTGACACAGACAACCTCCCCGACTTTTCAGAGGGGCTGCGAAAAATCATTGACGGCACCATGTTTGCAGGGAAGAATGAGTGCATCATTAGCAGTGAGTTTGCTGATTTGAACGGTCTTTCTGTTGGCGACACTTTTTCTGTTACCGAAGTTATAGGACGCCAGGAAATTACATTAAAAATATCCGGCATTTATGCGGACGCGACGCAGGCTACCCCTGACACAATCGAAGGTGTCATTTTTTTGGATGGTTCCTCGGCAAACCGGCGCAATGAAATTTTGACAGTCATAGACACATTGGAGCAGAACTTTGAAATGAACAATCTGGCCGTCAATGCGGAATATGAGCTGAAATCACCGGATTGTTTAGATTCGTTCACGGCGGAAGTTCGTGAAAAGGGATTGCCAGACGTATATATCGTAACCACCGACGTTGAAAGCTACAACAAAATTGTCAGCCCTGTAGAGGGTCTTTCTAAGATTTCCTTGCTTTTTATGGCGGTAGTCTTAGCCATTGGCGGAGTAATTCTGTTGCTGGTCACCACAATGGCGATTCGAGAACGGAAATATGAAATTGGCGTTCTGCGGGCAATGGGCATGAAGAAATCTAAAGCCGCGATCATGTTAATGGCTGAAATGGTAACGATTACCGCAATTTGCTTGCTTGCCGGTTTGGGAGTTGGAAATGCGCTTGCACAGCCCGTCACTGACGCTCTGATTGCCGGACAGATAAAAACAGTTGGAGAACTCAGTGGCGGAGGGCAGTATTTGCAGAATGTCCAGGTGCATTTGACGCCGGAGGCATCGTTCCAAATCGGCTCAATTGCACTGTTGCTTGCCCTGCTGTCATCAGCGGCTGGAGTAATTTTTATCGCCAAGTATGAACCAATGAAAATCCTTTCGGAAAGGAATTGAGGTGAAACATTATGGGTATTTTGACATTGGACCATGTGAGTTACCAATATGAAGGAACCAGGAAAAAGGTGCTGAACGGCGTTATGATGGATTTCGACCCTGGAAACCTATATGTAATCATGGGAAAATCGGGGGCCGGAAAAAGTACGCTGTTATCCCTTATTTCGGGGTTAGACCTTCCGACGGAAGGTGATGTACTCTTTCACGGCAAAAGCCTTAAAGAATTGAACCGGGATGACTATCGGGCGAAAAGCATCGGTGTTATTTTCCAGGGCTATAACCTGCTGACAAACGCCACCGCACTGGAAAATATTATCCTCTCCATGAACATCAGCGGGAGCCGTATCAAAGACAAAAAGCAGTTTGCGATGGAACTTCTTGAGAAGGTCGGGATTGACCAGGAAACCGCAAATCGAAAGGTTTTGAAGCTATCTGGCGGCGAACAGCAGAGGGTGGGCATCGCCCGCGCCCTTTCCCATAATCCTGACATTCTCATAGCGGATGAGCCTACCGGAAATTTGGACGGTGATACTGAAGAAAACATCATGGGCATTCTTCAAGGACTGGCCCATGAAGAAAACAAATGTGTCATTGTAGTGACCCACTCCAAGCAGGTATCAAAATATGCGGATGAACTTTGGGGGGGTAAATCAAGGAACTTTGGTTTTTGTTAAATGAACGTAGGGAATAGGGTACAGAAATGGATTTTCTGCCCTGCCTGTGGCAGCAAAACCCGTGATAGAATTAGATGGGATACGATTTTAGAAAACTATCCTCTCTATTGCCCGAAGTGCAAACACAAAGCATTGATTAAAGCGAAAAATTTGCAGATAACTGTCATTGAAGGGCCAGACGCATAGACGCAGAGCCGATGAACTTATGAGATTTCTCATAGTTCATCGGCTCTTTTTCTATGGGCCTGGATAACGCCGGGATGTGCGGCGATCAGCCCTGCTCCTTTGCCTTATGTATGCCTTTTGCTGCCGCCTCGATGATAATGAGGTCTTTATCGTTCAGCCCGTCAAGCAATGTCAACGCCAATTTGAAATTGTAAGAAAACGCCGAAGAAATTTTGTAGTTTTTCGGCGGGGGGGGGGTAACAAAACTAAGCGTTTCCTTGCTCAAA
>CATJCP010000256.1 GCA_949737515.1 uncultured Oscillospiraceae bacterium
AAGGTGGATATCCTGGATGGAGATAATCCGGTTTTTGCCTTCCATGTGGCGGTATTCAATGGCAGAGGAAGCCTCAGTATTGGAGCGGGCGATCCCCTGATACCCTTTGCGGAAACGCCCCATCCCGATCGTGACGGTAGTGGAAAGATGCTCCGCTATTTTCTGGGACAGTTCTTCGCACAACTGGTAAATCCGGCGCAGGGCAGCCCCTTCTTCCCCTTCGCCGCAGCCTGCGATGACTACCAGCTCGTCACCGCCTGTGTCATGGAATAAAACCTGCTGGAGGCGGTTGCCGGGAACGCCTTCGTCCCGCGTGTCGCGAAACTGGACGATCTGAGGCGAATTCCCAGTCTCTGGATAAAGGGGCAGCTGGTTTTCCCCGCTGAACACTTCTTTCACAATATTAAAGATGCCGAATTTCAGCAGCTCCTGGCGCTGGATATGAGAGACATAGGGCTCTTCCCGATAATCATCCACCTTTATCACCAAGGCCAGATACTGGTATGCTGAAAGATCAATATCCAAAAAGACCAGCTCGGATTCAAATTCCTCCTCCGACAAGCCTCCGGCAAGGAGACGGGTGACAAAGTTATGCCGCAGCAGCGGCATACTTTCCGAGATCTGGCGCTCCAGCTTTCGTTCCGCCTCAATCTGGCGAGTGACACGGCGGACTACCTTCAGCAGCTCCTCATTATCAATGGGTTTGAGAAGGTATTTTTCAACCTTCAGGTTGATGGCGCACTGGGCATAGCGGAATTCTTCATAGCCGGACATGAGGATAAAATTACAGGGCAGGCGAAGCCTCCGCGCCTGGCGGACCATTTCCAGCCCGTCCAACACCGGCATCCGAATATCGCTTATGACGATATCCGGCTTTTTCTCCTTCATCAGGGCAAGGCCCTCTTCCCCGTCCGAGGCGGTCCCGACCACCTCATAGCCCAGGTCGTTCCAACCAATGCTCTGGGCCAGCCCCCGGCGGATAATACTTTCATCGTCGATGATTGCGATTGTATACATATGAGTTTTGATTCAGCTCCTTTGTCCATAAAGGGGAGATTATTCGCTATGGATATTATATCACGGCTTATGATGAAGGGCAAGCAGCAAAGGTAGATTCCGCATACAAATCAGTGCGGCGTGAAAACACGCCGCACTGATCATACTGTCGGTTCTGATTTTATTGTCCTAAAACCCCATTAAAAACAATTCTGCGGTGAACGTCACTCCCGTCAAGCTGTTCATCAAACTCAATGACAGCCTCCCGGTCCTTAAAAGACATCTGAACCGCTTTGCAGGCAGCATTTTCCCGACACGTTTCTATCAAA
>CATJCP010000257.1 GCA_949737515.1 uncultured Oscillospiraceae bacterium
ACGAACGTGATTTCCATCACAGATGGACAGATCTTCCTGGAGACAGAGCTGTTTAACTCCGGCATCCGTCCGGCGGTCAACCCGGGCATCTCCGTCTCCCGTGTCGGCGGCGCAGCCCAGATTAAGGCTATGAAGACCGTTTCTGGTTCTCTGAAGCTGCTGTACTCCCAGTACCGGGAGCTCCAGTCCTTCTCCCAGTTCGGTTCTGATCTGGACGCGGATACCAAGGCCCGTCTGGCCATGGGCGAGCGGATTGTGGAGGTGCTGAAACAGGGGCAGAGCTCTCCTGTTACCGTGGCCCATCAGGTGGTTATTATCTATGCTGTGACCAACAACCTTCTGACCGATGTGGCGATCAATGATATCAGCCGCTTTGAGGAAGAGCTGTTCGAGTTTATGGACGCCTCCCACGATGAGGTATTAAAGGATATCGAGACCAGCGGCAAGCTGTCCAAGGAAAACGAGGCGGCCCTGAAGGACGCTATCCAGGAGTTTAAAAAGAAATTCCTGGCATCTTAACAAAAGGAGGAGACAAGGGAAATGGCCGGAGCCGGAATGAAGGATATCAAACGGCGGATCAAAAGCGTGGAAAGCACCCGGCAGATTACCAAAGCCATGGAATTGGTTGCTTCCTCCAAGATGCGGCGGGCCAAGGAACGGGTGGAACGCACCCAGCCTCAGTTCAGTCTGCTGTATAAGACCATATCCGATATCGCCTCCCGCAACCGGGATCTGTCCTCCCCCTATGTGCGTGCCCGCAAACAGGACCATGCCTGTGTAGTGGTTATCGCAGGGGACAGAGGGCTTGCCGGAGGTTATAATTCCAATGTATTTAAAGCGGCAGGAGCCCTTATGGAGGGACTGCCTTCCCCTATTGTGGTCCCCATTGGGAAAAAGGCGGGAGAATTTTATGGCAAGCGCAGCTATGAGATTTTGGACAATGCCCAGATGTCGGTTGACGAGCTGGGAATGGCCCAGATCTACAAGGTTGCGGACCACCTGTGCCGCCAGTACAAGGCGGGCCGGTTTGACTCGTTGTATGTCGTATACACTACGTTTGTCTCTGCGCTGACCCAGGAACCCGCTGTGATCCAGGTGTTCCCCATCAGCGCTGTGGGAAACGCAGGGGCGAAGAAATCCGAAATTCTCTACGAGCCTTCGGCGGAGGCGGTTTTTGAAAAGATCGTCCCCCAGTATGTGGCGGGGCTGCTCAACGGCGCGGTTGCGGAATCCTACGCCTCGGAACAGGCGGCAAGGCGCAACGCCATGGAATCCGCCACTGACAATGCCGACGAGATGATCGAACAGCTGGGCCTCAGCTATAATCGGGCCAGACAGGGCGCAATTACACAGGAAATCACCGAAATCGTCGCGGGCGCACAGGCGGCGCAGTAAAAGCCGCTCTTTGGCGGCAATACGCCGCAGCCGCGCAAGCAAATCCATAGAGAAGGAGCGAAGCCAATGAGTGAACAGAATATAGGGTCGGTGGTATCCATTGTCGGCCCTGTTCTCGACATTAAGTTCCCATCCCAGAGCCTTCCAAATCTTCTCAACGCCATCGAGATTGAACATGAAGGACGTACCATGACTGTAGAAGTGGCACAGCATATCGGCGACGACATTGTGCGTTGTATTGCTATGAGCTCTACAGACGGACTGGTCCGCGGCCTCAAGGCTGTGGATACCGGCGCCCCCATTACTGTGCCGGTGGGCAATGAGACTTTGGGGCGCATCTTTAACCTGCTGGGTGACCCGGTGGACAACAAGCCTGCCCCGGAAACCAAGGAGCGGTGGCCCATCCACCGCGCCGCCCCCTCCTTTGAGGAGCAGCAGTCCACAACGGAGATCCTGGAAACCGGCATTAAGGTCGTGGACCTGATCGCCCCTTATGCCAAGGGCGGCAAGATTGGTCTGTTCGGCGGCGCCGGCGTGGGCAAGACCGTTTTGATCATGGAGCTGATCAATAACGTTGCCAAGCAGCACGGCGGCCTGTCGGTTTTCTCCGGCGTTGGCGAGAGAACCCGTGAAGGCAACGATCTTTACAATGAAATGCTGGAATCCGGCGTTATCAACAAGACAGCCCTGGTCTACGGCCAGATGAACGAGCCGCCGGGAGCCAGAATGAGGGTTGCCCTTTCTGGCCTGACCATGGCGGAATACTTCCGCGACCGGGAAAACCAGGACGTGCTGTTGTTTATCGACAATATTTTCCGTTTTACCCAGGCTGGTTCTGAGGTTTCCGCGCTGCTGGGCCGTATGCCCTCCGCTGTTGGCTATCAACCGACGCTGGCAACGGAAATGG
>CATJCP010000258.1 GCA_949737515.1 uncultured Oscillospiraceae bacterium
AATGTTCCATTGGATGTTTATTTTATTGTGCGCGGCAATCATAATAATTTCTGCGGCCTTAATAGCATTAAACAGCCCTTACTTAAATTGGGATTACAGAGACCCTGAAACTGCAATAGCCGGAACAGCCTTTCACGCATTTGAATGGCTGTTTCTCAGGTTCGCGCCAGTTGTCCTGACAGGGGCAGCGGTTGGAGTTTACTTGACACGGAAGAAAGCATAAACGTTCCTGTTTCCGTGATATAGTATCACTTTTTTACTTCGTCGAATTCATGCTCACCGAATCAGCGAAAGGTATCTTTCCCATACTTGGGGGAGCTTCTTTTTAATGAACAGCGCATAAGAGCAGTCCGGTTTTTCAACCATGTTCTGTTCCCTAAGCTCTCCCGCCAAACTATTGTACCACCATTCCAACTGCTTTTCGGTCTTATCTTCAAAACGGCCCACACGCATTTTTCCCTGTTCTATATATTCCTGAAACAAAGCGTAAACATCCAAAATTTCCCGGCAGCCCGTTACCTTCAAAGATTCCTTTGCAAGTTTGGCGCAGGGTATCCCTTTTAAGGCGGTCAATGCGCTTTCCTCTGCTTCCACTTCATAGATATATCCTTTTACCCCTCGGGAAACATCCCTCAAAGCATTGGGATATATTTCATTATAAATGGGGACATCGCCGCCTTTGTCAAAACCATAGGGAAACCAGTAATAAGGCGGTTCAGCCCCATTGCAAAGATAGATGGCGGCTACTGCTTCAATGGCAGTCAAATAGATGTAAGGTTGATCATGGTCTGCCTGCTGCGGCTCCAAAACCTGGATTCCCGCTGTCCTGCTTCCGTGATACAGTTTCCCTGACATCCCTCCAAAGGCGCCCGGCAGGTTTCAGATTTCAGAAACCCGCCGGGCCTTGTTTTCCAGCCCTCAAAAATTATAAGGAAATCTTATGGTAAACCTTCTTACCCTTGCGGATGATCATGGCGTTTTCGGAAAGGTCAGCAGCCTTGATTTTGGCGTTGATATCCTCTACCTTTTTATCATCAATGGAAATGCCGCCCTGCTGGATCAGCCTGCGGGCCTCGCCCTTTGACGGTGCAAGCTTTGTGGCAACCAGGACATCCAGAACAGAAGCTTCCCCATCAGCAAACATTTCTTTGCCTAAAACAGTAGACGGCATATTTTCATCGTTGCCGCTGCCGCCAAACAGGCTCTTTGCCGCTGCCAGGGCTTTGTCGGCTTCCTCTTTGCCGTGGACGATGGAAGTTACTTCGTAAGCAAGAATTTCCTTGGCCTTATTGATCTGGCTGTCCTTCCAGCTTTCCATCTCCTCAATCTGTTCCACCGGCACAAAGGTGAGCAGCTTTAAACAGTTAATGACATCGCCGTCGTCCACATTGCGCCAGTATTGGAAGAACTCGTAAGGGCTGGTTTTCTCCGGGTCGAGCCACAGCGCGCCCTTTTCGGTTTTGCCCATCTTCTTCCCTTCCCTGGTTGTCAGGAGGGTAAAGGTCATGCCGTAAACTTCCTCGCCCTTAACCCGGCGTACCAAATCAATACCACCCAGGATATTAGACCACTGGTCGTCGCCGCCGAATTCCATAGTGCAATGATGGTCTTCAAACAATTTCAGGAAATCGTAGCTCTGCATAATCATGTAGTTGAATTCGATAAAGGACAAACCACGCTCCAGACGGGATTTAAAACATTCTGCTGTCAGCATCCGGTTGACCGAAAAGTGTACCCCAATGTCCCGCAGCAGTTCGATGTAGTTAAGTTTCATCAGCCAGTCACCGTTGCGCGCCACAATACATTTTTCCGGGGAAATGTCAACCAGTTTTCCCATTTGCTGGAGGAAACAGTCGGCATTGTGGTTGATCTCCTCCACAGTGAGCATCTGCCGCATGTCGGTTTTGCCGGTGGGATCGCCTACCATGGTCGTGCCGGTTCCCAGCAGCAGGATAGGCATATGTCCAGCCATCTGCATCCTGCGGATAATCATGAGCTGGAGGAAATGCCCTACATGGAGGCTGTCGGCAGTAGCGTCAAAGCCAATGTAAAAGGTAACTTTGGAATTATCCATGGCTTCCCGGACTTTTTCCTCGTTAGTGCATTGGGCGATAAGGCCCCGGCGTTTAAATTCTTCAAAGAGTGTCATTGTAAATTTCTCCTCTCCCAAAAAGGGTTTTTATTTGGCGGCAGGATGCGAAAGGCATACTGAAAATAAAAAGCCCTCTGCTGCAAAACACAGCAGAGGGCGAATAAACCGCGGTACCACCTCTGTTGCCGGATTTCTAAAATCCAGCCACTCTCCGGCACATCCATGCCATAACGCTTTAACGGGCGTACCCGGCCAACCCTACTAAAACTTTAACATTCATTCGGACGGCGGCTCAGTGAAGTATTCGCCTGATGAAGTCCGCGCTTTTTTCCACCAACCAAAAGCTCTCTGTGCCATTCTCCATCGGTTACTTGGTCACGTCTTTGCCATTGCTGATACTATAACACATTGGTTCCAGATTGTCAAGCGGGAATTTTATTTTTTTCCATTTGGGTCAGCTCCCCCAAACATAGGTCCTGCTGGAACTTATCCCGCTGCGCTTGGGCAACATCCAGCATCTCCTGTGCAGTGCTCAGGGAAGCGTCGGTAATATTCTCCCCGCTGATGATCCGCGCCAGCTCCTCCAGCCTCTGCTTTCCCTCCAGCGGGGATACTCTGGTATAGGTCTGCCCCTCTACCGCTTCCTTGTGAATCAGCATATGGCAATCGCCGCAGGAGGCGATCTGGGCCAGATGTGTGACGCAGATCACCTGGCGGCTGCTGGCCGCCTGGGAAAGCTTCCGCCCAATTTTTTGGGCCGCCCGCCCGCTTACGCCTGCATCCACTTCATCGAAAATCATGGTTCCCGCGTCGTCTCTGGACCACATGACATTTTTAATGGCCAGCATAATCCGTGACAGCTCGCCGCCAGATGCAATCCGCGTCATAGCCTTAGGGGGTTCTCCGGGATTGGTGGAGATCAAAAGGGAAAGCCGGTCCTGCCCGTCTTCATCAGGCAGATGGGTTTCATTTTGGAGTGCCAGCTGTACCGAAGGCATATCCAGGAAAGCCAGTTCCGCTTTCACTTGGGCGATAAACTCCCTCCCCGCCGCCAGCCGATGATCAGAGAGAACTTTTGCCAGGCGGTTTACTGTTTCCTGCTGCGCTTTCATCTCTCTGGAAAGTTTTTTGATCCGCTCCTGGGCGGAGCTGATGGTGCGGAGCTGTTCCTGGGCCTTCTGATAAAATTCCATAATCGCCTGATAGGAACCCCCGTATTTCCGCTTTAACCGGTATATTTCATCCAGCCGCTCCTCAATTTCATCCAGCTGAGACGGATTGTAATCCATATCGTCCAGCTCGTCGCTGATATCCCTCTCCGCCTCCTGGAGCTCGTAGACCATTTCCTGTATCCGTTCGGCGATTTCCGCCACATCCGGCAGGAATTTCCCGGCAGTTTCCAGGCTGTCTGCAGCACTTTCCAGCAGAGAGACCGCTCCGCTGTACTCCCCGTTTTCATCCCCGGACAGGCATTCTCTTGCCTCCGCCAATCCAGCTAAAATCCGCTCAGAATTCTGTATCCGGCGGCGCTGTCCCGCCAGCTCCTCTTCCTCTCCTGGGGTTAGCTCTGCATCGCGTATCTCTTTGATTTGGTATTTCAACAGATCAATTCTCTGCTCTTTTTCCGCTTCGTCCATTTGCAGGGATCGAATCTCCTTTTGAATGGCTGTGAGCTGTTGGTACTCCAGACGGTACTGATCTGCCTCTTCTTCCAGCCGCCCAAAGCTATCCACCAGCTCCATGTGGTACTCTGGGATCAAAAGGCGGTTGTTGTCTCTCTGCCCATGGAGGTCGATCAGGTACAGCCCCAGCTCTTTCAGCACCGACAGGGTGGCAGGACGAGTGTTGACACGGCAGCTGTTCTTTCCCTCTGCGGTAAACTCCCTGGTAATCAGAAGACATCCGTCCTCATCGGGGGCGAATCCCCGCTCCTCCAGCATGTCCCTGGCACGCTGTCCCAAATCGGTAAAGAGAGCGGAAACACAGGCCTTGCTTTCACCAGTCCGCACCTGATCCCGGTGCATTCTGCCGCCTAAAATAGCCGCAATTGCCCCTATAATCACAGATTTGCCTGCACCTGTCTCTCCTGTAAAGACGTTCAGTCCAGCGGTGAGATCAATAGACGCTTCCTTCACAACAGCCAAATTCTTGATGTATAATTGAGACAGCATAAACAAAGCCCTCCCTGTTTTCGTTTGTATCCAATCAGTAATGGGTTAGAACATCCTTTCGCTGTTTCTATCATAGCACACTTTGAAAAAAAGAACAAGTGTTTGGAACAAATTTTCTGAAAATTTGTTCTTTTTTCAGCCGAAGAAAGAGGATGCCCTGCCAGGAAGCATCCCCTTCTAAATACCAAAATGAATTATAAATTTTTTCTCTGCCTTAGCTCTAACCAGCAGTTCCCGGAGCGGCGCAAAAAAATCCCAATCTCCCAAGACAGCAAGAACATCCCCCATAGAGGAAGGAGGAATCAAGGTAATACCACAGTAAGCCAGACCCTTTCCGGGATTATCAATTGAATGCCAGAAAAAATCAATCTTATCCAGTTCCGGCAGCAAGGGCTCAATATAATCATCATGTATAGAAATGCAGTTATATTTCCAAGGCTCATAGCTGTCATACCGCACCCCTTGTACAGGGCCGTCTGTCATTATCCCAAATTCATGTTTCGCCATAAACTCATTCTTCCTCTGCGGGAGAAGGGCCATGCCCCAGCAAATTCTTCAGTTCCTCCACCAATTCTGCGGCCCGTTCCTCAGAACGCATCAAAACAAAGATGGTGTCATCCCCTGCCAAGGTTCCCACAACCCCGTTCCAGTGGATAGAATCCAGGGCTGCGCAGGCAGCATTGGCCATACCGGTAAAGCACTTGACCGCCACCATATTCCCCGCGTAATCCACACTCTGGACAGACTGGGAAAAAATGGCGTGGAATTTAAAGGACATATCCACCTTAGGGGGCTGTAGATTGGCGCTGTAGCGGTATTTCCCGTTGTGGGAGAGCACCTTCACCAGGCGCAGCTCCTTGATGTCCCTGGAAACCGTTGCCTGGGTCACGTCAAAGCCTGCCTCTTTCAGCCGGCGGAGCAACTCCTCCTGGGTATCAATCTCGTTTTCATCGATCAGCTCCAGCACCTTCGCAAGTCGGTCGGATTTCATCGGAATTAACCCCTTTCTAACATCTTCATATTGAGCATATCACAGAAATTATTGTGGGTAAGGGTGATAAAACCCATTGTTTTATCGGCCATCGTCACCTCTACGATATCCTGGCTGGTTAGGTTCATCATTCGCTCTCCATCTACCGAGAAAACCACATTGGCGGAGTTGTTGACCTCCTTGCTGTGGACCTCCAGCCTATGCTCCGGGGAAAAAAGGATGGTTTTGGAAAAGAGGGTGTGGGGGCAGATAGGTGTAAGGCCTATGGTGTTCATCCCCGTGTCCACAATAGGCCCCCCCGCAGACATGGCATAGCCGGTGGACCCGGTAGGGGTGGAAAAAATGACTCCATCCGCACGATAATCCATAATCATTTTCTGGTTGCAGTAGACCTCCAAATCCACCAGCTTGGCAAATTCCCCCTTGGTGACTGAAAAGTCATTGAGGGCATAAAAGGTCTGGAAAGCTTTCCCTCTCCGAACAATAGCCTGGAGCATCATTCGGGGCTGCACCGCATATTCCCCGGTGACCAGCTGATCCAGCAGATCCAATTGGTTGACTTCAATATCGGCCAAAAAGCCCAGCCTCCCGCAGTTGATGCCCAGCATGGGCTTTCCATGAGGCATCACCCGCTTGCAGCTGCGGATGATAGTGCCGTCTCCACCAATGGTGATCACAAAGTCCATCTGGTCTATCACCTGTTCAAAGGGGCTGAACCGAGTTTTTCCTGTGCCAAACCGATTTTCATTGTAATCATCCGCAAAACAGCGGATCCCCAAAGAATCCAGCTTGTCTACAACCTGAGAGGAGTATTCGGCGGAACCGGCCTTATCCAGGTTCGGGATCAGAAAAATACATATGTCTTTCATAATTTGGATGTTCCTTTATCATTGGTTGTAAAATTATGTAAAATCACTGCCGCCTATCACCGTTGGAAATTTTCATGGGAAGCTTTTACAACTTCCTCCGGACAAATTTCCTCCGACTGTTTCGGCTCATCCGCCTTGCGCAGCATCAGCAGGTACTCAATATTCCCCTCCGGACCCTTCACCGGGGAGAAATCCAGCCGTTCCGCTGAAAATCCACTTTCCCCCGCAAACTGGAGAACCCTTTGGAGCACTTCCAGATGTATTTCAGGCTCCCGCACCACACCCTTCTTCCCAACCCGGCCCTTTCCGGCCTCAAACTGGGGTTTTACCAAACAGACGGCACAGCCGCCCTCCCGCATAAACTTTCGGACCACTGGCAGCACCAAAGCAAGGGAGATAAAAGATACATCTATACTGACAAAATCCGCTGTCTCCGGCACCTGCTCCGAAGTAATGTAACGGATATTGGTACGCTCCAAATTGACTACCCTGGGATCACTCCGCAGCTTCCAGGCCAATTGACCATATCCAACGTCGATGCTGTATACCCTTTTAGCGCCGTTTTGGAGCATACAATCGGTAAAACCGCCGGTAGAGGCCCCAATATCCAGGCATATCCCATCCTGCAACGAAACAGGGAAAATTTTCAGAGCCTTTTCCAGCTTCAGACCTCCCCGGCTGACATACCTGGGCAGCTCTCCACGTATTTCCACCCGGTCCTTTGGCCCTACGGCCTCCCCCGGTTTATCGGACTTCTGGCCGTTGACATAAACCAGTCCCTCCATGATCAGGGCCTTGGCCTTTTCCCGGCTCATATCCGGCTGTGATTCTGATAAGTAAACATCCAAACGCTGTTTCACTGTACCGATTCCTTTCCCATAGCTTCCCTGCAAATTTCCATCCAGATCTGCTCCGCATGCCTTTCCACCGACAAATGGTCCAATTCCTCCTGTTTCAGCGCCCCTTCAATAGAATTCTGTGGGACAAACCTATCGCGAATCGCCAAAATTTTCATTTTCGGGGGCTGGCTCCGGCCGCAGGCATACCCGCAGAGAGAAGCCATCAGCTGTTCTCCTACGCCGCCAGCCTGTATCCCTTCTTCCACAAAGAGAAGCCCATGGCATTGTGACAGGAGCAAAAAAGCCTGCTCCGGGAGGGGATGTATCTTTACCAGCCGCAGCACCCGGGAAGGGATCCCCTGCTCCGCCAGCCCGTCCGCTGCCAACTCGCAGACAGCGGCCTCCCGGCCGTAGGTCACCAGCGTCATTCCCTGGAAATCCTCCTGTTCTACTCCCCGAGGATAATAAAGAGTATAGTCCCCTCCAAAGGGGGCCTTCAGCGGAGGCTGGCTCCCCCGGGGATATCGCACCACACAGGGACCATCATTCTTTTGGAGGGCTTCCCGCAGGCTGTAACGCAGTTCCTCGAAGGAAGCCGGTGAATACACTGTCATACCAGGGATGGGCGTGACCAGTGCCACATCGAACACCCCTTGATGGGTCTCTCCGTCATCCCCCACAATGCCCGCCCGATCCACGGCAAAGACAACGTGCTGTGGTTCAATGGCGGTATCGTGGATCAACTGGTCGATTGCCCGCTGGAGAAAAGAAGAATAGACGGCAAAAACCGGCTTCATCCCGTTTGCGGCCAATCCAGCCGCAAACGTGACAGCATGGGGCTCCGCAATTCCCACATCAAAAAACCTTCCGGTATCCTTAAATTCCCTGGAAAAATATTGGAGTCCAGTGCCGGTTTCCATGGCGGCGGTAATGGCGCAGATCAGCGGATCCTCACGGGCCAACGCCACAAGCTCCTTCCCGAAAATGGTAGAATAGCTGTCGTAATGGGCCACCTCCGGATTTCCGGTGGCGATATCAAAGCCGGAAACCCCGTGAAAGGCCTGGGGAGACTGTTCCGCATAAGGGTAGCCCTTCCCCTTTACTGTCTGAACATGAATAAAGACCGGACCAGGACGGTTTTTCACCCTTTGAAACACATCGCAGAGCTGCCTGAGGTTATGCCCATCCACCGGCCCGAAATATTCCAGGCCAAAGTATTCAAATAGGTTGGAATGGTACAGCTTTTGCCGAAGGGCACGCTTTAGGCCGGCAATGGCGTCCTTGACCGGCGGTCCCACCAGGGGCAGGGAACTCAACAGATTTCCCACCCTGTCCTTGACCCGGAAGTACCGGGGGTTGGTGCGGATCCTCGCAATGTAGCCTGCCAGAGTGCCAACATTGTGGGAGATGGACATCCCATTGTCATTGAGGATAACGGCCAGGCGGTCTCCCTGGCGCAGATTATTCAGGGCCTCATAGACCATCCCGCCGGTAAACGCCCCGTCCCCCACCACCGCGATCACCCATCCCGGCTTATGCTGAAGCTGTTTGGCCCGAACAAGTCCTTCTGCTGCGGAAAGGGCGGTGCTGGAATGTCCGGCGACAAAGGCGTCATATAGGCTCTCTGTGCGGCGCGGGTAGCCGGAAAGCCCTCCGGGCTGGCGAATGGTGGAAAAACGGCCCTGGCGTCCGGTGAGGAGCTTGTGAGTATAACTTTGATGCCCAACATCCCAGACGATCTGATCCAGCGGGCAGTTAAACACCTTATGCAGGGCGATCGTCAACTCGACAGTACCCAGATTGGAAGCAAGATGTCCCCCATTTTGGGAGATGGTTTCGATAAGCTGGCGTCGGATTTCCTCTGCAAGATGCTCCAGCGCCGGAAGATCACAGGATTTGATATCACGCGGAGAGGATATCCCTCCCAGGACGGTATCCGGCATATATCCCTTCCCCCTCATTATAATAAAATGATAAAGCAAAATTTGGGGTACAGCGTTTCGAAGGCTGGGAAAAATCCCCGCCCGATCAGGAGACTTTTACCATCATCGCCACTAAAATTCCCAACAGAGCGCCTCCCAGTACTTCCAGGGGGGTATGGCCCAGGTACTCCTTCAGCGCCTTGTCCCGCAGGGCGTTTTTCTCAGTTTCCTCCCCCTCAGCAGGAGGCACATCCTTGGCGGAAGGCTTGCCCCAAAGGTCGGAAAAGTCAAAGACAATTTTATTCAACACCTTTGCCTGTTCTCCCGCCGCCCGGCGGACGCCCATGGCGTCGTACATAACCACTGCTGCAAAGGCCAGGGCCAGGGCAAATTCCGGGGAGTCAAAGCCCATTTTCCGGCACATCCCAATGGCCATGGAACAAACCAGGGCTGAATGGGAGCTTGGCATCCCGCCGGCCCCGAACAAACGCTCCATCTCAAACTTCTTTGTTGAAAGAAAGACCAGCAGGGTCTTAATCAGCTGTGCGGAACACCAGGCGATAAAGGCCACGTTAATCAGATAATTGCTGAACAGTATACGCATTTCTACAACCCATTCCTTTTCAACGGTATCCCTGAGCCCTGGGAGGATTTGATTTTATCAGAAGCGATTCATCTTCCCTTAAAACTGCCGATTCAGCAGCATCCCAGTGAGTTCAAAGAGGAATCGATCCGGCAGGGGGAGTTTTTCCAGGCATTCCAGCGCCTGGGCAGAGAGTTTTTCAGACATGTCCCTAGCAGCCTGCAAACCATACAGAGAAACATAGGTGGTTTTATGCTGCCCCGCGTCGCTGCCAGTCGGTTTTCCCAAAAGCTCCTCTTGGCCCGTACAATCCAGTATATCATCAATAATCTGAAAGGACAAGCCAATTTTCTCTGCATATTCTTCCGCTATCTTTTGATCTTCTTCCCCCGCGCCTCCCAAAACACAGCCCATCCGGCAGGCAGCCCTGATCAGCGCCCCGGTTTTGAGAGAACACATCCGCTGATGGAGCGCAGCTTCCACCTCTTTTCCCTCAATGGCCAGGTCAATGATCTGGCCGCCCAGCATTCCGTCGATCCCTGCGGCCTGGGCCAGAACAGCGGCGGCCTCCAAAGCCCTCCCGGAGGGAACCCCAGCACAGGTTCCCCCTTGTAGCGCAGTGATAAAAGCATGGGTTAAAAGCCCGTCTCCCGCCAACACCGCAGCCGCCTCGGAAAACTGTTTATGGCAGGAAGGCTTGCCCCTGCGGAAATCATCATCGTCCATACAGGGGAGGTCGTCATGAACCAAGGAATAGGCGTGTACCATTTCAATGGCTGCCGCAAAAGGCAGGGCCTGACCCTGGGGCGTCCCAAATACCCGGGAGAATTCCAGCACCAGTACGCCGCGTATCCGCTTGCCTCCTCCCAGAAGGCTGTAGCGCATGGCGTCAATTCCTTCCCTTTGAGGACAGTCCCGCTCTGGGAGCTGCCTGTCCAGGGCCTTTTCGATCTCTCCCTGGTACTGTTTCAGCCTTTGTGCAAATGTCAAACCCATACTGCGCCATTCCTTTCCCAATTGAGCTTCGTCCCTATCTCCCACTATGCATCTATATTCTCTTTTGTCTGCCGGTCCACTGTAACCAGACGAAGCTTAGCCTCCTCCAGCTTTGCTGTGCAGAAAGCGGACAGTTCTGACGCTTCCCCATACAGCTTCAGCGCCTGATCCAGCGCAGTGGTCTGATCGCCGAGCAGTGCGACAATCTCCTCCAGCCGGGAGATCGCCTCCTCAAACTTCATATTCTTTTTCATAGCTTTCTCAGCTCCTCCCCGACATTTTGACGGACGGTTCCGCCTGTACCTTCGTAATAATACTCTGTGCCTCCCCATCCCGAAAGACAGTGGTAATTGCCTCCCCCTCCGTAAGGTCTTTCGCGGAAAGGCAGGGCTTTTTTCCCCGCATCGTCACCGAATAACCTCTCGCCAAAACCGCCAAAGGATTCAGGGCGGAAAGCTTCCCCGCCGCTACAGCCAGACGGTTCCTCCTAGGCTCTAAAAGCGCTGAACCAGCTGCAGCCACCCTGTCCTGCAGCTCAGCCGCCTTCCCCTCCTTACCAACCAGAAGCCTCCCTGCCTGTTCTTGGACGGCTTGGGAAAGCCTATCCAGCCGGGCTTCCGCCAGTGCCAAACACTGGGCGATTCCATACTCTGCGCCGCCTTTCAGCTCCAAAATCGCCTGCCGCAGACGGGCTCCATCGGGCACTGCCAACTCCGCGGCAGCCGATGGGGTGGGAGCGCGGAGGTCCGCCGCAAAATCAGCGATGGTAAAATCCGTCTCATGGCCTACTGCGCTGATGATGGGGGTACGAGCGGCAAAGATCTCCCTGGCCAACCGCTCATCGTTAAAGGGCCACAGGTCCTCCAGAGAACCTCCCCCTCTGGCTAAGATGATCAGGTCGCAGTTTCCCTCCCGGTCCGCCTGGCGAAGAGCCATGCAAAGTTCTCCAGCCGCCGAAGTTCCCTGTACCGAAGCCGGGTACAGCCGCAGCTCCACGCAGGGATAACGCCTTCCAATCACATTGCAGATATCCTGAATCACCGCTCCAGTGGGGGAGGTGACAACGCCTATTGTATTGGGAAAAGGCGGAAGCGGCTTTTTCAGCGAGGGTTCAAAGAGCCCTTCCTCTGCCAGCTTGGCTTTCAGCTGTTCAAAGGCCATGTGCAGAGCACCCACTCCGTCAGGCTGCATCTCCCAGGCATAAAGCTGATAAGCTCCATCCCGCTCATAAAGGGAAATTTGTCCCCGAACAATCACCCGCATCCCATCCTGAGGACGAAAGGGAAGCCGTTCCCGGTAGGTTTTAAAAAGGACAGCCTTGATGGAGGAGGCGTCGTCTTTCAGGGTAAAATAGGCGTGACCAGACCGGTAATGATCGGAATAATTGGAAATTTCCCCCCGTATCATCACCTCTTTCAGCCGGATATCCCCATCCAACAGGCTTTTGACATAGCCGTTTACCTGAGAAACCGTTAAAATCAGTCCCAGGTTCTGGTTTCCCCTCATGGATACACCTCCCCTGCCGCCAACGCGGCCAGCACAGCGATCCCGCAGGCATTATCCGAAGAATAAGCGGCTGGTACAAACACCCCGCCGTATTTTTCACCGAGATTTCTTTGAATCTGGGAGTTGCTCATCACCCCGCCGGCATACAAGAGGGGCAGCCTGCCATATTGGGCCAAAACCGCTTTGGTCATCCCCTCCACCGCCCCTTCAATGGCACTGATACAATATTTTGCCACCTCTTCCGGGGGAACACCCGCCTCTGCCAAGCGGCGGCACTGGTTTTCCACACCGGAAAGGCAGCAGTCCGCCCCTTTCATGGTTGGCGGAACCGAAATTGTCTTCTCGCATTGTTGCGCCAGCCGGTCCAGCTCCGGGCCCGCTGGGAATCCGAGCCCCAGCATAACTCCTACCCGGTCAATTGCCTGTCCCCCTTTCAGATCCAGAGAACCGGCTACCCTTGTAATGGAAAAGGGACAGCTTCCCTCCCGTGGTTCCACCAACAGGCATTCCGTTGTTCCCCCAGAGACGTGGAACGCCAGAAAAGGCCGGTCCATCCAGGCAAGCTTTCCCGCGGCAAAAAGAGCTGCTGCAATGTGCCCGGCCTGGTGGGAAAAGGTGAACAGCGGAACGTTTACGCTTTCGGAAGCAGCGTGGGCCGCAAGCTGTCCCACCAGGAAGCAGGGCATATAAGAACCTTCCTGATCCCTGGGACGCACCGAGACCCCCACTGCGGCAACGGCCGGCCGGCCCGATGTCTCCATGGCCTGGGAGATCAAAGAAGGCAGATTTTTCACATGGGCAAAAACGGCCTCGCTCTGTTTCAGGCCGATAGTCCCCTCTTTTACAGGCAAAAGTTTGCGGCATCCTGTCATTTTATTCCGCGATGGTTCAAAGACAGCGGCGGAAGTGGTGTAGTTACTGGTATCAATCCCCAGATAGCCCGCCATCCCTATCCCTCCGCTTCCGGTGTTTGGGTCTGGTGCTCCATAGCCCGGGCCGCTCCGCCCAAAACACCGTTGATATAGGAGGCGTCCGCTTCCGTTGCGTACTTTTTAGCCAGTTCCACAGCCTCGTTGATGGCTACACTGGTAGGGACGTCTTTGATATAAGCCATCTCCCCCAACGCTGTCCGCAGCACCGCCAAGGAGACCTTTGCAATCCGCCTGCGCTTCCACTTGGTGGAAAACACATCAATCTTCCCGTCAATCTCCTCCATATGCCCAATGGCTTCCTCGGAAAGCTTTCTTGCATAATCGTCCACAGTAATCTCCCGTCCGGTTTCTGCGTTGGCTATAATATCTTGTACTGGGCTGTGGTGGAACTCCCATTCAAACAATATCATGAATGCCTGTTCTCTGGCTTCTCGTCTGGTCATGTCCGATTCAATCCTCCAATATCGAATTGTAAAGGTTCATAATGCGCCCCTTGCCGGCGGCAATTGTATGTTATTTTGCGGGAAACGGAGGTTTTGTTTTATATGGCTTCCTCAATCAGGATATCTTCGATGTGAATGTTCACTTTGGAAACAGTGATGCCTGTCATGGTCTGAACATCTTCCTTAACCGCCTGCTGTACCCTCTCGCTGACTGTGCGGATGTTGGCCCCATAACGGACGATCAAATACAAGTCCAGCACCGCCTCATCCTCTGACATCTCAATACGAACCGGACGGTCAAACCGCTGGAAAAGCCTCTTTTTTTCCTTTTTCCCCTGCTGGCTCACCTCAGCCTTCCCGCTTTTCAAGGCCGCAACCCCTTCAATACCTGTGGCGGCCTTTGTCGCGATGGTAGCCAGCACTTCCTCCGAGATGCGCAGGGTACCGGCTGATGGCCCCTGGATCTGCTTAACCTGTTCCTTTTCCATTGATAGACCTCTCTTTCATGAATATCAGGCGTACTGCCTCTTCTTTCTCAGCATTGGTAAAAAACTCAAAAATATCTGTATATCTCAAAGTATTGCCCGACCTTGCCGGGCATGGACGGTTTGTACAGGCACTTAAATCATAATTTATTATACCATAAAAATACCTGTCCGCAAGGGTTTCCCTCGAGTTTTGCACATAAATCAAAAAATCGGCCATAAACCCAGCGGTTATGACCGATTTTACAGGATTCTACTGGATATCAATCACTTTACATCTACAATGGAAATGTTCTCCACCGGCACGCTGGTCTCTTTCAAAATGATATCCTTGATTTGTGCCACCTCGTTGTCCAGCAGCTCGTCTGCCCGGACCACCACGCTTGCCCTGTCCTCGTCCAGATAAACCATGCACTCTGTGAAGCCCTTGGCCTTGATCAAGTTTTCCACCTTGCCCTCCGTCTCTATGGCTGAGGCAATGGCAGCAGCCTGAACTGCCAGATCAGCCCTCTCCTCGCTGTCCACCTCGACATTTGACATAATGACCTGCAGCGTCTCCACTGCTTCATCCCGGGTTTTTTGCCGGGTCAGCTTGGCTTCGGAAAAGTAAATGTCCCCGTTTACACTGTCTCCACCGTCAATATTTTGGCTGTCCACATACTGGGAATCGCCATATTTTTTCACTGCGTCCTCCAGATTGGAGACAGAGCCGTCTGTCTGTGTCACATTGGCGGCAGTAAAATCTTCCCCTTCGTCTACAATCCTCCAATTCATGTACACTGCAATTCCCAGCGCCATCACCAGGCAGCAGAGGATAACCTGTTTTTTCCCTAAGATCATGCTTTTGTTCATGGTAAAATTGCCTCCCTTGTGTTGATAAGCAGAAGATCACTCTTGGGACCCCTGCCTTATGGTCGTTCTGCGGCGGGGGCCTTTGCCTTTGCCACGTAGACCCGGTTTGAAGAGATATGCAGGACAGTTTTTACCGCTTCTGTCACCGCCTCGCGGACAGACGGCTGTCCGGCGCCCTCACAAATGACGATCACCCCTTTCACCTGCGGCTCCGCACGGGATACCAGCAGTGCCTGACGCTTTCCATTCTGGTTCTCCACCAGAAGGTAACTCTGCTCCCCAGACCGGGTGGTCTGGATAGACTGCACCCCTCCGCCGTTATCCCCATAGGAGCTGCGGTTGTCGCTCGTCTCCCGTTC
>CATJCP010000259.1 GCA_949737515.1 uncultured Oscillospiraceae bacterium
CCCCATGGGTATCCTTCAGCTGCCCATTTTCAAAATTCCGGCGGGCAACAGGGGTAATCAGCACCGGGTGGGCCCCCCGTTCCCGGGCCAGATCGACATAACGGGAGAGGTACTGGGGGAAGGTGGTCTCCGGCTCAGTGTAGCGGGAGGGATCCTGAGATTTTTCATCGTTGTGGCCGAACTGGACCAACAGATAATCGCCGGAGGAGATCTCGCGCTGAATAATAGCGAACCACCCCTCGTCAATAAAACTCCGGGAGCTGCGCCCGCATTGAGCCAGATTCCGGACACAGACCTTTGGCAGGTAATAGTCAATCACCTGTCCCCAGCCCATCATCGGATATCTCTCACCGGAATAGCTTGCGGCAGTGGAGTCCCCCGCAATAAAAATTTTTGGGAAATTCATTGGATTTTTTTCAGCCATATCTGTTTTCCCTCTCCTTTCTGTTTTGAAAAAACACTTCACAGTGATAAGTCGCTATGATTTTATAAGTTTATCAAAAAAATTTGGAAAAACTTCGTGTTTTGGTGAGATTGCCCGTTTTTTTATATGTTACAGTATACTGATTCTGGCAGAATTGTCAAGCGGGCACCCACAGTCAGGAGCACTTCTTCCCATAGGAAAACTGGTAAAGAAAATAGGTTTTCCCTCTGTAAAAAACGGAAGTTTTATGCTATAATAGTCGAACAAAGGCGGCAGGCGCAGCTGAAAACCGACAGAGAGGATGTCTTAATCATGAAATTTGCCAAACGTATGGAGCACTTTGAAACAGGTATATTTTCCCAACTATCTCAAATGCGGAAGGAACAGGAAGCCGCAGGCCGCCATGTTGTGGATTTAAGCGTTGGGTCGCCTAATATCCCGCCGTCCCCCCATGTCAGGCAGGCATTGATAGACGCGGCCGGCGTTGGGGAAAACTATCTCTACGCTTTAAGCGACACAAAGGAGCTTCAGCAGGCTGCCGCCGAATGGTACCAGCGGAGGTATGGCGTGGAAATCGACCCTGATCATGAAGTGGTATCGCTGTTAGGCTCCCAGGATGGGCTTGCGCATATATCCCTGTGCGTTGCGGATGAGGGGGATATTATCATGGTCCCTGATCCCTGTTATCCAATTTTCGGGGACGGCCCGCTGATCGCGGGGGCAAAACAATATTTCATGCCCATGCGCAAAGAAAAGGATTATCTGATAGACTTTTCAGAAATACCGGACTCTATTGCGGACAAAGCCAAGCTGATGATTGTATCCTATCCCAATAATCCGACAACGGCTATCGCGCCAGCCAGTTTTTATGAGAAACTAATCGCCTTTGCCAAAAAGCACAACATCTTGGTTCTACATGACAACGCATACAGCGAGCTGGTTTTTGACGGCGCATCCTGCGGCAGCTTTTTGGCGTATCCAGGCGCGAAAGAGGTGGGGGTGGAATTTAACTCCCTGTCTAAAACCTATGGGCTAGCTGGCGCAAGGATCGGCTTCTGCCTCGGAAACAAAGAAGTAGTGGGGATGCTGTCTGCATTAAAATCCAATATGGATTATGGGATGTTCCTGCCGGTTCAGAAAGCCGCCATTGCTGCAATCACTGGAGACCAGTCCAGCGTAGCCCGGACACGGCAGGCTTACCAGGACAGGCGGGACGCATTGCGCGACGGGTTGACCAAAATTGGATGGGATGTCCCTCGGTGTAAGTCCACTATGTTTGTTTGGGCGAAAATACCAGATGGATTTTCCGATTCCCTGACCTTTACAAAAGAACTGCTGGCGAAAGCTGGGGTATTGGTTACGCCAGGAAGCGCCTTCGGCCCTTCCGGGGAAGGCCATGTAAGGATGGCGTTGGTTCAGGATCGGGAAGAAATCCTCTGGGCTGTACAAAGTATTAAGGACAGCGGTATCCTTTCCCTGTAAAGTTTTTTGGAGAATCCATATGAGCGTAAAGAAAGAGGATATCCTCCAGCTATTGAAAAACAAGAAAATTGCCTTCCAAATAGCGGAGCATGAAGCCATTTACACTATGGCGGAAAGCGATTCTTTGAAACTGCCTGACAGGGACATTGTTGCTAAAAACCTTTTTGTCCGGGATGATAAGAAAAGGCAGTATTTTTTGTTGACGCTGCAAAAGGATAAAC
>CATJCP010000260.1 GCA_949737515.1 uncultured Oscillospiraceae bacterium
CGCAAGATCCTCATAATCCAGCGCTTCAATGCGCTGCATCTCATGAGAGGTGCGGAAACCGTCAAAACAATGCATAAAGGCATAGCGGCCATTGACAGCAGACAGATGCGCAACAGCGCCTAAATCCATAGCCTCCTGCGGTGAAGAGGACATCAGCATACCAAACCCAGTCATCCGGCAGGTCATTACGTCAGAGTGATCACCGAAGATGGATAGTGCGTGGGCACTGACCGTACGGCAGGACACATGGAACACACCTGGCAGGAACTCGCCGCCGATTTTATACATAGGAGGGATCATCAGGAGCAGCCCCTGAGAGGCCGTATATGTGGTAGTCAGAGCACCCGCCTGGAGAGAACCGTGGCAAGTTCCGGCAGCGCCGGCCTCAGACTGCATTTGAATGACCTCTACCGGCTTGCCAAATATGTTTTTCTTTCCACGCGCGGCCCATTCATCCACTTTTTCGGCCATAGTGGAAGAGGGGGTGATCGGAAAGATCGCCGCAACCTCGGTAAACGCATAAGACGCATACGCCGCAGCGGTATTGCCGTCCATAACTACATACTTCTGCTTTGACATCTCGTTTACGTTCCTTTCATTCTTGGTATTATCCTAAAATTAAATACTTAACGAACGTACTCAACCGGATAGGCAGGCCTCTTCCCCAGCAGCACAGCAGCAATATTTCTGGCAGATTTCTCTTTTAGTTCCGCGACGCCCTCCACTGTGTTATAGGCGGCATGGTCTGTCATAACAATATTATCCAGCGTCATAAAGCGGGAATTCTTAGGAACCGGCTCCACAGCGTGTGTATCCAATCCAGCGCACATGATCTTATCATTTTCCAGAGCCTCCAGCAGTGCGTCTGAATCTACCAAGCCGCCGCGGCTGACATTGATCAAAATGGCGGTCTCCTTCATTTTGGAAAGGGCATCCGCATCAATGATATTCCGAGTCTCATCCGTCAGATTCAGATGAAGAGAGACGAAATCCGAGATATGAAGCAGTTCATCAAATTCAACCTTTCGCATACCGAGTTCTTCCAATTGTTCTGCTGTCAAAAACGGATCATAGGCAACAACTTCTCTCAGATCAAAGCCTCTGAGCTTTCTTACCAACACCCGCGCGATACGTCCTGCGCCGATAATCCCAAGTGTCTTTCCCTGCACTCGAAATCCCTTGGCTATAATATTCCAGCTGCCCTTTCGTATCTCCCTGTCCCGTAAAACCACATTCCGCAAGCAGGCGAACAACAAGGCAATTGCGTGATCTGAAACATCTTCCATACAGTAATCCGGGACATTGCAAACCTGGACCCCACACTCATCCGCGGCCGCCAAATCCACATTATCCACTCCCACCCCATACCTGCTGATGACCCTGCACTTTTTTAAAGCACGGATGGCCTTTCCGGTCATGGGTGCCAAATCCAACATCACGGCATCCGCATCCGTGCACTCCCGAATAATGTCATCTTCAGTAACGCAGTTACACAGGGTCAAATCCGCGCCGATCTCTTCTAAAATCCTGCGCTCAATCTCAAAACTTGGCTGCCTCTGATCCGTTACATAAACGTGAAATCTACCCAAGAAAAATCCCTCCCATCAAATTGGGGCAGTCAGGCTCCCATCCAACCGCCGTCAACGCACAAAATATGTCCGGTAATGTAGTCGGATGCCCGGGAGGCCAAAAACACCGCGGCGCCGCCCAGGTCAGAAGGTTCACCCATCCGTCCCATTGGGATGCGGGAGAGCACTTCTTCTCTGGCTTTCGGATCCTGGAAGAGATCACGAGTCAAGTCGGTGGCAACAAAACCGGGCATAAGGCAGTTCACATTAACGCCTCTGGCGGCCCACTCATTGGCCATAGACTTGGTGAAAGAGCCAATAGCACCCTTTGAGGCCGCGTAGGCAGAAATAAACTTACGGCCTTGGAATGTGTTGATAGAGGCAATATTGATAATTTTTCCGTATCCTTTTTCAAGCATGATCTTACCTACGCGCTGACACATGAAGTAGGACGCCCGACAGTTGATGTTGACTACCTGATCCCACTTTTCAACCGGAAAGTCCTCCGCTGGGCAGCGGAACTGGAGGCCAGCATTATTTACCAGAATATCGATGGTTCCAAAATCCCGGATAATATTGTCAACCAGCTTCTCCTGCTCGTCCAATTCCGAAATGTCATAGTTATATTTCCTGCAAACAACTCCGTATTGCTTCATTTCGTCAAGGAACTCATCCGTCACATGGCGAGACACCACCACTATATCAGCGCCCGCCTCCGCAAGCGCATTTGTAATACCGCGGCCCAATCCTTTATGGCCTCCTGTAATCAAGGCCACCTTGCCAGTAAGGTCAAACAGACTACCGCTCATAACATACCTCCATATCATTTCATTATGGATCTCTTTGCTCTCCTAGAAACAACCATTTGGCTGCCGCCTGAATAGACGGCAGCCAAATGTGTGCTGGACTTGATCGAGGAAACGAAAAAGAGATGCCTTTTTCACCGGGAATCCAAGAATCACTTGACCTCATGAATTTCATACAGATCTGTTCTGCGGGCAGACAAAATGGGCAGCTGTCTGCGAATCGCCTTGATTCGTTCCATATCCAGATCCGCATACAACGTCGCCTCTTCGGCGCCGGCTCTGCAAATAACAGAGCCAAAGGGTTCCACTGCCATAGAATTTCCGTAGGAAGTGTAGCTGGCCGTCATATCCCGCGCGGGAGCAACCGCCACAGTGAAGCACTGATTATCCACAGCGCGCTGCCGGTGCAGCAGTTCCCAGTGGGCAGGACCGGTAGTCATATTGAATGCAGCTGGGACAAAAATGACTTCGGCTCCGCGCAGGCACATACAGCGGGCCAGCTCTTCAAAGCGGAAATCAAAGCAAATACAAAGGCCAAAGGTACCATACTCTGTTTCAAATGTAGTAATGGAATCTCCAGGACTCAGCACATCAGACTCCATAAATCGCTGGCCGCCTTCGATATTGATATCAAACAGGTGGATCTTGCGGTGTTTTGCGATCTGCTTGCCTTTCCGACAGTACACATAACTTGTGTTGTAGATCTTTCCCTCCGCCAGTTCAGGGATGGAGCCCGCCACAATATAGATTCCCAGCTCCTTTGCCAGCGCAGACATGGTCCGCTGCGCCAATCCCCCCTCTTCTTCGCCATAGTCGAAAAAGAGGTTGTTATCATAGGGACAGCAGAACATCTCCGGAAGAACGGCAATATGCGCTCCCTGTTCGGATGCTTCCTTAATCTTACTGCAGGCAGTATCGAGGTTTTTTTGTTTGTCAGCTGTTACCAACATCTGGATTAACGCAACACGCATAAAAACGGCCTCCTATCCAAATTTATGAAAATTATTTTTGGTCCGGTGTCTTTCTCTGTTCGCGCTGTTTGATCGTTTTTGCGTTTTTTGCCCGGCGAATAAGCGCCGCGATATTCAGCCGAAACAAGGTTGGCGGAGTTTCAGTCAGTAAGCCTGTATGTTCTTCCAAAAATCTTTGGAAACCAGACAAATCGTTGGGTTCCACCGTGCTCTTATCAATCATATGGCTTGTGGAAGCATTCAGAAACAGATACACATACGTATCATCTTGGACCACTCTCTGTATGAGCTGGTACAGCATGTGAAACCAGTCGCTTCCATCTGTAATCTCCACCCTGTCCCGGCAAAAATACAGCATCGTGTGCGGATATGCGCCGTCAATGGCAGCAATCATGCGATTCGCTGTAATTTGTGCGGGAGCTTTGCAAAACCACAGAAACAAGCATCCCAAAAACACGATGATCCCGGCAGCCTGCAATGGCAGGTCGGCCATTACACCAAAGAGAATCATAAACACACCAACCGCAATGAACAGCAGCTTCCTCCATATCTGAAAGAGGTCATACTGAACTGTTGCGAGCCGGCAGATACTGCTTTCACTGTGGATCATTTCCGCCGAATACACGATATCCTTTTGGTCTGGAGATGCTGTCACTTTCTTCATAGCAATCCTAATTTGCGGTGAAAGGCGAATCGCGGTGAGCGCCTCTCCCGGTCTTCATACTGGTCAGTCGAACATAATGCCGGGCAAAAACGTGCACAGTCCCGGAAGAGCCATAAAGAGGAACAGGCACAAAACCATGACCAACAGGAACGGCCAAACCTTTCTGGAAATCTGTCCCATCGTTACCTTGGAGATACCGCAGGTGGCGAATAGGGAAATGCCCACGGGAGGTGTGGCCATACCAATTGCCAGTGCGATAACGCCAACACAGGCAAAGTGGACCATATTCGCGCCAATGGCACGCATGATCGGGGTCATGATGGGGACAGTCAGCAAAATGATCGAAGAGGTCTCCATAAACGTACCAAGGACCAGGAAGATAACCAAAACCAGTCCGTATACAACGTAATAATTACTGGAGATCCCCAAGATAAAATTGGAGAACATCTCTGGGACCTTATTGGTAGTCATGATATAGCCAAAAGGAGAAGAACAGCCGATCAGAATCATAATCATGGCTGAATTGAGAGCACCCTTATAGAATAGGTTACCTAAGTCTTTTACCCTCAACTCACGATAAACAAAGAAACCGACGATCAAACCGTAGAAGATGGCAATGGCAGCGGACTCAGTGGGCGTAAAGAAGCCGGACATGATGCCGCCTAAGATAATAACGGGCATCAAGATAGCCCAAAACGCCTCTTTCAGCGCCAGCCAAACCTCCCTGTGCGAACACTTGGGCTCCACTTCATAACCGGCCTTGCGGCAAAACAGCCAGTTGGTAAAGCACAGCGCCGCGCACAGGATAATGCCGGGGATAATGCCGGCCATTAATCCCTGTCCAACCGAGGTACCGCAGGTATTGGCAAAAACCACCATGGTAATGCTGGGAGGAATAATAACGCCAAGGCAGGCCGAGGAGGCAACCACCGCAGAGGAATAATCCGTAGGATAGCCCCGCTTGTCCATCTCGGGAATCGTAATAGAACCGATAGCCGCGGCGGTAGCAGGCGTCGAACCGGAAATTGCCGCAAAAATCGCGCAGCTGATCACGGCGGCGGAGGCAACTCCACCCCGCTTATGTCCCACAAACGCACTGGCCAAACTGATGATTCTTTTGGAAACACCACCCAGCTCCATGACTGCCCCGGCAATCATAAAATACACGATGGCAAGAAGAGGGAAAGAATTCATACCCGCGACAATCCGCTGAGGAATCAGCAGCATCTGAGCTGTATTTCCGTCAACAAATAGCGCTGCCACAGAGGCCAGGCCGAGTGAAAAGCCAATGGGCATATTGATGATAAGACACAAAATAACCGCAATAAACAGGACTTTAAGCATTTGCCTGTCCCTCCTTGCTCCGGATGATCCGAATGATCTCCAGCACGCTGTAATAGAGACCCAAAATCCCCATCACAGGAATCGCTAAATACACATACCCCATGGGAAGCCGCAAAGCGGGAGAAGGCTGCGCCATGGTCTTCGCTACCAAGAGAAAACCATATCTGACAATGAACACATCAAACACCAGCAGCAAAACCTGCACGATCACCGCAATGATCTTGCGCACTATGAAAGGAAACAGGTTCACAATTACATCAATGCCGATATGAATATGCTCTTTTATGCCGATTGCCGCGCCGACGCAGCTAGCCCAAATAAACAGGAAACGAATTGCTTCCTCTGTCCAAGAAGGAACAACACCTACCAGGCGGCCAGCCACCTGGAACACGCCCAGGAAAGAGAGGATGACCATCAGAGCCACAAGAATGTATTTGATGATCTTGTCAATCGTCTTAATAATTATCATTGTGTCCCCCCGTATCATACGGCCTCAGGGCCAGACAACGCCCAGCCCTGAGGCCAGATCCGATTTGCTTTAAGAGTTGAAAGTAGTGTCTGTAAGGTTATGAATTATTGGAACTCCCCGCTGGCAATACGGTTGACAATCTCTTCACCGGCCGCCGCATCGCCGTTGCCGATCATATCATAATAATTGGCCCAAATGCCCTTGGTAGCCTCCTGGGCACTAACCTTGTCGAAATCAGAGACCTCCATGCCTTTCTCCTTCAGGACATCCAGCATCTTGGCAGTATACTCAACAAAGTACTCATTCTGATACTCGCAGGCCTCAATGGAGCACTCCTGGACCAGCGTCTGCAAATCCTCAGGCAGGCTGTTGTAAAAGTCCAAGTTTATGATGTGCTGGCGAGGATAATACAGATGCTCAGACAGAGACAGGTAATCCTGAACTTCGAAGTAGGACTGAGCGTAGATGAGATCCAGGGGATTCTCCTGGCCGTCAACTGTACCCTGCTGCAGGCCGGTATAAAGCTCAGAAAATGCCATAGGAACAGCGGAGGCGCCCATGCTTTCAACCATGCTGATATAGATCGGGCTCTCCATGACGCGGATCTTTAGACCCTTGAAGTCACTCACGGTCGTCAGGGGACGCTTGCTGTTGGTAAAATAACGAAAACCGCCGTCATTGAAAGACAGGTGCTTAATGCCAACAGCCTCAAAGCCAGCCTGAATATTCTTGCCAATATCGCTGGCCTGGATAGCGTGGATCTCTTCCAGTGAGCTGAACAGATAGGGCAGGTTCCACAGAGCGGAAGACGGGACAAAGCTATCCATGGGGCCGTTCTCTATGTCGCCCATGGTAATCGTACCCAGCTGGACGCCTTCCACAACCTCGCGCGCGCCGCCCAGCGCACCGGCAATATGCAGCTCAACGGCAATACGGCCGCCGGAACGCTCTTCCACCAGTTCCTTAAATTTGTAGCAGCCAACGTTCTGAGGATTCTCCAGATCAGTGGTACCGTTGTTTGCCATAATGATGGTAAACTCGGCTGAGCCGGATGAAGGCGTTTGCACAGGTGTTGTATTGGAGCTGTTATCTGCGGGCGCGTTGGACTGTCCGCCATTGTTGCCGCCACAGGCAGCTATGGATAGGGACATGATCAGGGCTAACGTAAGAGCTAAAAATTTCTTCATCACAATGTTCCTCCTATTTTATTAAGCCGGATCCTTCCCGGCTGGGGGACTGGATATCCGCAGACTGCGTGCACGCTGTTAATCCAAAACCTTATGGGCAATATCAGCAAATTCACCGACAGTCAGCAGGCCATGCTTCTCAAATGCCTTGGTCTTAATCGCCTGAACAATCTCCATCTTCTGATCCTTGTCATCGCACCGGAGGCCCAGCTGGTCCAGATAGATATCCACAGTGGGTACACCACTCATCTTGCCGATCACGACCTTGGCATCAGGATGTCCAACCAGAGAATACATATACGGAGACACTTCCAGGGGATGTTCCTCATGGGCGTTGACCCACCAGTCGGCCACAATACCGGATTCGATGTCTGCCAAAGTGGGGCCGACAATGCCGCGGTTGCTGGGAATGATATGACCGCCAAACTTGCGCATCATCTCACTCAGCTCGTTCATCTTCTCATACTTCAGGCCGGTATCCACACCATACATGGTAAGCAGTGCCAGAGCGATATCCTCGTAAGCGGCATTGCCGGCACGCTCTCCGATGCCGCTGATGCTGGTATGGGCCACCTCAGCGCCAGCGGACAGTGCCATGAGCGTATTCGCGGCACCCAGACCGTAGTCATCATGGAAATGAACTTCCAGCGGTTTGTCGACCACAGTCTTGATCTTCTTGATCAGGTAGTTGCAGGCATGAGGCGCCAAGCCCCCCATAGTATCTACAACCGCCAGCGCATCCATGTGTCCCTCATTGGCCACGCGGGTCACCAGATTGAAATAGGTATCCATGTCGGTACGGGTACCGTCAATTGTGAAAAACACTGTGTACAGCCCGTTCTCTCTGGCGCACTGCGTTGCCTCGATGGCCAGATCAATGGCCTTTTCATATTCCCACTTATACGCGTATTTGACCAGGTGCTCACTGGCGGGAATCTCTACGACAATGCCTTTCACGCCGCAATCAACAGCTTTCAGAACATCCTGCTTCATACAGCGGGCAAATGCAAAAATCTCCGGTTCGCCGCGGCCTTCATGGCGCTTGGCAATCTCAATAATCGCCTCACGGTCTTGCGCGGAGACGGCCGGCATACCAGCCTCGATACGGTGCATGCCCATCTCGGCCATTTGATCAGCAAGAGCAATCTTCTGCTCCTTGTTAAAAATGATGCCGGCTTGCTGCTCACCGTCCCGCAGGGTCACATCATGAAATTTGATCTGCTTTGCAAAATCAAAGTCCTTCAGTGCTTCCTGGGCAAAGTTCCAGGGACTGGTAAACCACTGTTCCTGGTGCCAAGGTGTGCTTTTCATTACGGTAACCTCCTGTACGTCATCTATTTGGATTTTTACAGCGAATACGCTAAATGCGCATATGAAGACTGAATGTCTTTTAATAAAGGGGTTATCTTCCCAGTTCTTTCTTATTCAGGAAGAACTTCGGCGCGCCGTCCTCCAAAGCGCCAATGACCTGGTCGCAAGCGTAATTGCGCAGATCCACATCGGCGCCTTCGGAATAATAGGCGATATGAGGCGTGACAATCACGTTCTCCATCTGGAACAGCGGGTTCGCCATATCGGGAAACTCGTCGGCAAGCACATCGAGTCCAGCGCCACCAATGGTGCCCTCCTGCAGTGCCCGGATCAAGCCGGCCTCGTCTACCAGACCGCCGCGGGCGGTATTCAGGAAAATCGCCGTAGGTTTCATCAGCTTCATCTTGTCATAGGAGATGATGCCAGCGGTAGCGTCGTTCAAGGGCAGGTGAAGGCTAAGAACGTCAGAAATGCGGAACAGATCTACATCTTTTTCAACGCGCTTCACTCCCATCTGCTGGAAATAATCATCCGGCAGATACAAGTCATAAGCAACCACTTCCATACCAAAGGCCTTTGCTTTCGCAGCAACGCGGCTGGAAATCCCACCCAGACCATATAGGCCCAAAGTAAGCTCATTCAGGCGGGGAATCGGACGGGCCAGCGCGGGATTCCAAATTCCTTTTTGCAGCAACCCGCTCAGATATGCCGTCTTACGCAGCAATGTCAGCATCAGGGCAATGGCATGATCGGAGACCTCCTCCAGGCAGTACTTCTGGACATTTGCAACCATGATGCCCTTTGCCGTGGCGGCAGGAATATCCACATTGTTGAATCCCATGCCGCAGCGGACGATAATCTTGCACTTCTCCATCGCATTGATGATGTTGGCGTTCATGTCCGCAAAGCTGATCATAACCGCATCAGCATCCCGGCACTCCTTGATCAGCGTCGCCTCATCGTGGGCAGACGCGATCTGAAAGTCATATCCGGCAGCGCCAAAACGTTTCATTTCAATCACATCATCTTTGTAAACCCAGTCCGTGTAAACAACCTTATACTTTCCCATGTTGTTCGGTGGCTTCCCACCTTTCACTTCCTTTCCGTAAATTGCATGAAATGTATTTTTTACCATCCGAGAGCACTTGGACAGTACTCCCGAGTGGTTCATGCTTTTGTTCTTCAAAGTCCTCAGAATTCGCGCGCTCCACGAGTAGTATGTAACATACTACTCGGTCGTAAAAAATAAATATTCACCATCGAAAGCTATATCTTTATGTCAACAGTTTCCTCGTATCTCTTGCGCCGTAAGAAAAAGCACTCAAATAGCCGCAAGATTTGCCACATCAGCAAATACTACATCGGAACTCGACACCCGGGTTATTCCCGCGCTCCGCGGGAATAACCCAGAGCTTCGACGATATGAACATGAAATGATAGGTATATGGAACTTTCTGCGGGTCCAGTTTAATTGTCGCCATCCTCCACAGGTCTCAATTCACCTATGGGGCACAGCAAATCTCCTTGCTGAAGCTTTCCAAGAACGATCTCCAAATGGCGTTCGCTGGCCTCTCTCGCACCGAGTACATCGCCGCTTTTCATGGAATCGAGAATTCTTTTATGCTCATAATAGATCTCTGTATGTCTGTTTTCCCCTCCTGCGGCCTCATTCCAGAAAACATCAATTTTTGTCCGCATACGGTTATAACTAGCGCGGAATTCCCGATTGCCAGAGTATTGAATAATTTCCAAATGAAACTGTAACTCGTCCTCATAGTTGAAATTCTGCCGGCAGCGTTCAAGAACGGTCTCGACACGCTCCAGCGCTTTCTGAGCTTCCGGTTCCTGCGCATGCAGTGCCAAATGCGCGGAACAGTATCCCTCAATCGCCGCCCGCATATGACATATATCTCTGGCGTCCTGCAGTGTAAGCGGATGAATGATAACTCCCCGATTGGGAAGAACGTCGATGAGGCCTTCTGTCCTCAATTGAAGCAGTGCCTCCCTAACAGGTGTTCTAGAAATCTTAAACATATCCGCAAACCATTGCTCAGAGTAAATAACATTGCGCTTGAGTTGGCGTTGCAGAACAGCTGTGCGAATTAATTCATATGCCATCCGTTTGAGCGAGGCAGGCTTTCTGATTTCCAATAAAATTCACCTCATCGATTTGCATGTAACATGCTACCCTATGTGTAAAATTATAACCCCTTGTGGGAAAATGTCAATAATTATATTTGATTTAACAATTTTTTATATAAATCCGACAAATATAAATAGACATACCAATCACATTGACGAACTGTGCCATTTACGAAACCGCACGCAATCGATTGCTCCTCTTTTGGTTTTATTTGTCATCCCATTGGAGTATACCCTCTCTCCTGAGAATACATGTCAGCCGCAGCTATCCTCTGACCGTCGCTGACGCCACTGTATAGCCAAAGTGATTTTTGCACCATCCATTGCATATCCGCGCAGAGATGCTATTCCACAGGAAGCGTGGAACCACCGTACGGCATGACGATTACAGACGCGCTTGGTCCCAGTTTACCCATCGCCGCATCCACCGCCGCCTGAACTGTGGAAAACGGTTTCATGAACAACTGCTCCACAGCCTCCGGCTTCAAATCGCTGACCAGGTAGACATCCGCATCCTCCAGTACCATGGCGATAGCGGCGGCTTTGTGCCCGCCCAGCTCGAATTTCCGCTGGATTCGCTGAATCAAATCCTCTGGCTTTTCGGCATGGAGCATCCACTCTTCAAAGGTCTGTTCCCCAAGCCCCTCCCTGCAGGAACCAACCAGCACGATGATCCCCCCTTTTCGGACGGCGTGCTTTGCATTGTCCAGTGCTTTCTGGGTCTGATACAAGTTCAGGTCTTTGGGCGCTCCTCCCTGGGATACCACAACGATATCAGCCCGCTTGGAAATCCGCCTCCGGTAGAGCTGATCTAGAAATTGGCAGCCTTCTCTGTGGGCCAGCGTTGCTTCGCCGGCTACCGCATGTATGATCTGCTTGTGTTCGTCCAGAATCACATTGACGATATAGTCAATACCGCAGATCGCCGCCGCCTCTTCAATATCCTCGCGGATGGGATTTCCGCAGATTTTCCCGGCATGGGCGCCGGGCCGGACCATCATGGAATGGTTGGCCTGAATGGCGGAGCGTGTAGAAACTCCCGGCATGATCGCTTTCGCGCCGCCAGAATATCCCGCGAAGTAGTGATATTCGATGTTTCCCAAGCAAATCCGCCGGTCAGCCTTTGCTACTATACGGGTAATATCTACCGGGGTTCCCCAGGAGGTAACTCCCAAATGCACGCAATCATTCGGATCACTGTCAACACAGTGGATCCGCTCAAAGACCGCATCACCTGTCAGGTGGCGCATCTCCGCCTCCGTATGGCCGCGATGACTGCCCAATGCGAAAACCACCGTAATATCACTGTCAGCCACACCAGCGGCAGACAACTCATCCAAAACCACAGGCAAGATCAGCCAACTGGGACAGGGGCGTGTAATATCACTGGCAATGATGCAGACCCTCTCACCGGGATTCACCACTTCCCGAAGAGGCGGCGCGCCAATAGGCACTCTCAATGCCCGGAAAACCACCTCCGCACCGGTGCGTGTGTGTTCTATCTGTTTTGGCAGTAAAACCGCCTGCACATTTTCGTCCGGCAGCAGCAGCGGGTGCGTTCTGCCGCCTATTCCAAGTTCAATTTTCATCCTTATTTCAATCCTTTACTGTCGCACTGCAAACTCACAAATTCTGTCTGTCGGGCAAAAACAGGACATCACAGAGTAAACTTGGAATACTCGCCGCAGCAGGTATTTTCAAGACAGACCTCAAGGCTCTTCTCTGTTACGTCAAGCACCATGTTAAAAACGGTGCAGATCGGATCACTGTCCGGATCGGGATGGCCGCAAATGCAATTGGGAAAATCAACGTGGTCGGAGAGTACGGTCCTAAGTTCCTTGACTCCAATCTTATCATATTGGCGAATCAATTTGTCGGCCCGAAGATGGCGGACATATGTGCTGCGTGTAAGTCCAAGGATCGTATCCTCGTATTTCAGCCGCAGTTTTACATCGGTTATATGATTTGCATGAACCAGGATATGATCCTTCGGATAGAGGATCGCATAGTCATCCGGCATACGCTCACAGGCCAAGGCCTCACCGCAGGCGCTTGCCATCATGTAGTTTGCAGGACAGGCGTTGGGGGCTCCTCCAATCGCATAGATCGCATCTCCCAAGGTCCTGCTGTTCAGGATACCGCGCAGTACGCTGTGCAGCGGGACGCCGTTTGTATCGGAGGGCGTACACAACGCATTCATTGCAACACCGATACCGCACTCATTCACGCCAAACTTTCCAATAATACCGCCTTCCGTGATCATCAAAATATCAGGTTTATTCTCTTGATGGATCTTAAAAATAACAATGGACTCTCTCTGATTGACTTTCCAATCCCAATTGTGCGCCAAATAGGTGTGGCCGTTTTCTGTACGTTCAGGCGTTACCAGGATATTTGTACAGCCGTCATGCAGCTCCCGCTCTGTGCCCACTTTCATGGTCATCAGAACTTCGCTGCGAGCATTCAGTGTCAAAATATCCTCATAATTCACACCGGCGCCATCAGCTACGCCACGCATCTCCTCCAATATGTCTGCGTCATAGTTTTTGATATAGGGGATGTAGTGGAGGGCGGCTTTTTTGGCATCCTCCCACCTCACTCCGGAGTGTGTAAGAAACATTTCCCGGTAGTTGCGTAAGCTTCTGAGAACAAACTCTTTTGCTTGAGAACCGTGCCCGTAGCCGATTTCATACGGCGAACCAGACAACTCTGCGTAAAAAATATCCGTTTTCATATCGCACCTCTCATCTTAATAAAATGTGCCTCCGCCGAATATCTGCGGTACAAAAATAAAATATATCAATTATTTTTATGCGTCAACCTAAAATGACAGATAAAATTTTTTGTCATGCGTACTGATTTTTTGCTGACAAATTGAAAATGGCGGCCTCATGAAGCGAGCTCTCTAGCTTGGCATTGCCGATCCCGACAACGTAGAATGGGGAAATGAAAACTTCCGGCAGTTATCATTTGAAATACTTTACATTCGTCCGTGAGGGTGTTAAAGTTAATCCATAGATTTGCAGGGAGGAAGAACACAAAATGGCATATCTTGCTCATATTGCCCAGGATAATCGCAAGCAAACAGTTTTGGAGCACCTGAATGGAACCGCAGAGCTGTGTGCCGAGTTTGCCGCCGCCTTTGACATGGAAGAACAGGGAAGGCTTGCTGGGTTATCGCACGATTTGGGAAAATACTCTGATGCTTTTCAACGGAGATTGCAGGGGAGTCCGGAACGTGTGGATCATTCCACAGCTGGTGCAGCGGAATGCTGTAAGCTGGGGCAAAACTGTGCGGCCTTTGCAGTGGCGGGACACCACGGCGGCCTGCCCGATGGCGGAGGGCAGGGGGATCACTATGAAGAAAAGACCTTCTGCGGCCGCATGAAGAAAGCCGCCCTGGGAAAACTGGAGCCCTACGATGCCTGGCAGCGGGAAACCGGGCTTCCTGTGCTCCCCCAGCGGATGTTCTCTGGTCCGCTGGAGGAGATGTTTTTTACCAGAATGCTTTACTCCTGCTTAGTAGACGCAGATTTCCTGGACACAGAGACATTTATGGCAGGAAGGGAACGGGAGCGCGGCGGAGGAGACCCGATGGAGATACTGGAGGATAAACTCCAA
>CATJCP010000261.1 GCA_949737515.1 uncultured Oscillospiraceae bacterium
GCGCCCCACTGTCCTCCTCACCTGGATCACCCCCTGCTCCGGTTGAAAATCCCCCCACTGCAGCCCAGCCAGTTCCCCAATCCGCAGCCCAGTGTACATACAGACCCGTATTCCCAGGCAAAAGTATCCTCCCCGTTCCTTCAAAAAGACGTTCAATCTTTTCCGCTGGCTGCTGGTAAAGACAGACACCTCCCTCCTTCCCTGCCGGGGACAGGTAAGGGTTGGCGTTTCCGGTATCAATCCCGCCTTTGTTCCAAAGTCCAGCAGCCTGCGCAGGCAGACCATCAGGTGGCGGATGGTGGCGGGGGAAAGTCCCCCCTTCCCGTGAATCCTGCCCTCCTGGGCCATCTTACGGCAAAAGGCGCGGGCCGCTCCCCCATCCAGCTCCCCAACGGGAAACTCCCCGAAAAAGGGGAGGATATAGCTTTGGAGGCTGGTGGCATAGCAGGAAAAGGTGGAGGCTTTCAGGCGGAACCTTTCCGACTCCTTCCAGTGTTCAAACAACTCCGAAATGGTGACAGCCCTATGGCACTGCGCCTCCTCTTTGACCACAAAAGCACCATTCTTCCGGCAGTCCGCACTTGTGATATCTGTCATAGTTTTGATCTCCTTTCTTCCGGTACAGGCGCTCCCTGCGAACTCAAAATCCGCCGAAGAGGGCAGACAGCCTGTACTGCATTTGTTCTCATACGCTTCCATAGTAGCAAATTTTGTCGAAAAAAGGAAATCAAATTCTGATCTGGAGCCCTAAAACCAAAAAGAAACGCCTTCCCACACCGGGGAAGACGTTTCCATGAAAGCGGTCAATTCAGCAGATTTGGTTGAGTACCTTTCCATCCAGCCACTGGTACAGATTTTCAAAGACGATCTCCGCCCGGCGCTCCATAGCCTCCTTAGTGGCAAAGGCCACATGGGGGGCAAGAAGGACGTTTTTCGCGGTGACCAGGGGATGGTTGGCGGGAATGGGGGGCTCCATCTCAAAGACGTCAATGCCTGCGGCGCGAATCTTCCCGGCGTTTAGGGCATCCGCCAGCGCCTGGCTGTCCACAATGGGGCCGCGGGCAGTGTTGATGAAGATGGCGGAGGCCTTCATCTTCCCGATCAGCTCCCTGCTGATCAACCCCTTGGTTTCGGCGTTGTTGGGGGTGTGGAGGGTGATGATATCGCTGCAAGCCATAACCTCCTCCAAAGGGAGATACTTCACCCCTGCAGCCTCCAGCTCCGGCTTGGCAGTGCGGCTGTAAGCAATCACATCCATGCCAAAGGCTCTGGCAATGGAAATCACCCGGGAGCCGATTTTTCCGGTCCCGATTACCCCCAGCGTCTTCCCCGCCAGCTCGGTTCCCACCAGACCGGTTTTGTCCTTCCCATCCCGAACCGCCTGGTCGCACTGAACCATATACCGGGAAAGGCTGAGCATCATCCCAAAGGCCAGCTCCGCCACACAGACATCGGAATAACCGGAGGCATTGGAGACGGCAATCCCCTTTTCCCTGCACCGGTCAATGTCAATATGGTCTACCCCGGTAAAGGCCACATCTATGTATTTTAACTGGGGACAGGCGTCAATCACCTCCGCCCGGTAAGGGGTATTGGCGATAATGATGGCGTCCATTCCCTCACTCCTCTTCCGCAGGGCGTCGGGACTGGGATCGCGGTCAGGGTATACTGTCAGTTCATGACCCATTCCACGGACCTTTTTCTCAAACTGTTCCATGGTTTCCGCCTTGACGGCCAACGGCTCTACCAATGCAATTTTCATCTGTGATTCTCCCTTTCAAGGTGATTTTTGTTTGTATGTTTCATTATAGCATATTATCCGAGAAAGAAACAGCAAGCTTTTATGACATTCTTTTTAAAATCATTCGCTTTTTTCTGCTTTCCTATGGTTTTTCTGTCCTCTGAGAATAGGAATGGGACTGTAAAAAAGCAGGCCCTCCTATACGTAAGGGGGCCGGGGAACAATTCCCCGACCCCCTTACACTGTCTATTCAGAAAATACCTTGTTCAACTCCACAAAGCATCCGTTGAGCACATTGACCTTGGCCACATCCTCCCGCCCATAGTCTTCATGAATTTTGAGAGCCCCTCCGCTGTCCCTCAAAAACACCTGTACGGCTCTGTTTTCCGGGTCAACAATCCAATACTCACGGACCCCGGCCCGCTGGTACAAACCCAATTTTACCAGGCGGTCATGGCGCAAGGAGGAAGGGGAAAGAATCTCAACTACCAGGTCAGGAGCCCCCCTGCATCCGTAATGATCCAGCTTGCTTTTGTCACATACAACTGTAATATCAGGTTCCACCATTGTGTCAACCGTTTCGGGGGTATCTCCGTCCTTCTCAAAAAGCCGGACTGCAAATGGGGCTGCATATACCCGGCATTTTTTTCCTTCCAGAAAGTTATAAAGCTGTGCGAATAAGGCTCCGCTGATTTCCTGATGGACTCTGGAGGGTGGGGCCATCAGGAACGTCTCCCCGTTGATAATCTCTGCCCGTTCCTTTTCATCCCATGCAAGAACGTCTGCAAAGGTGATCCGGGCCCTTTCTGCCGGTAACGCCATGGACTCATATCTCCCCTTTCAGCGATTCAGTTGTGACCAGATGATGCCCGGCCTGAAGTATCTTTGACCTGCTTTTTCCGCCCTGTCCCGCTCTATCATTTCCAAAGGGAAAACCTTCTCCGGGATATCCGTATTTTACCATACATTTTAATATTACGCAACAATAGTATTCCAAGGCGGAAGAAATAAATCCTCCATTGTGCGAAAAGCCTCTTCATGGTATAATAATCGCAAAGCGATTATTATAGATTTAAGCGCCCGCACAAACCGTCCATGTCCGGCTCCACCGGACATTCCCTCTGTGCATGGGCGGTAATAAAGTCCCAAAGCGGTCACGATAAGCGGGGAGGCTGGAAAATGGAATACACGGTTTCCGCCAAGGAATGGCGGAACATATTTGCAGTCCCTACACAGGTGGTGGACGAGCATATCCGCACCTGCGGGGCGCTGTCGCTGCGGGCGCTTCTTCTTCTGCTGCGCAATGGCGGGACTGCAGAGGAAAATGCCATTGCGGCAGAATTGGCTATGGACGTGGCCGAGGTCCGGGACGCTCTGCGGTATTGGGTCAATGCGGGAATCCTGATCTCTCCCCAATCATCACTGCCTCAGCCCATGCCGGACAGGCAGCCCCTTTCCCCGGACCTTCCCCAGACCGAAGCCCCAGCCCTCTCCCATCAGAAGGGACAAGCCTCTGGGGACGTCCCCTCCCCAGAAAAGAAGGATCATTCCCGGGAACTGCCCCCCAAAGGGACGGCAACCTATCGGGGCAGACCCACCAATGAACAGATCGCCGCCATGATGGAAAAGGACCCCAACATCGAATTCCTCTTCCAGGCCGCGTCGGAAAAGCTGGGGAAATTCCTGCACATCTCCGACCGCAGCACCCTGATCTATCTGTACGACTGGGCCGGGATCCCCATCGACGTAATCCTCATGGTCATTCAGTACTGCTGCTCCATCGGCAAAAGACAGATGCGGTACATTGAACGGGTAGCGCTCAACTGGCAGGACGCAGGGGTAAACTCCCTGGAAACAGCGGAGGAGTACATACGCAGGCTGGAGGAACATAATTCCTGGGCCGGGGAGGTCAAGTCCGCCTTTGGCATCCGCGACCGGGAATTGGTGGAAAAGGAACAGTCCTACATCAACAAATGGTACGGAGAATACCATAGCAGCATCCAGCTGATCCGCTTGGCCTATGAACGGACTGTGGAACGGATCGGGAAGCTCAGCTTTGCATACATCGACTCCATCCTGAAAGCATGGCACGACAAAAACATCACCACTCCCCAGGAGGCCCTCCAGGAGCACAAGCCTCAAAATGAACCTCTTAAACAGCAGCCCTCTTCCCCTGCCCCGCGGAAAGGGCGCGATGGCCTTGGCGTTCCCTCCTACGACTTAGATGAAATCAACCGCCTTTTGTTTGAGGCAGAGGTAAACCCACAGAAGCAAAAAAAACAGCCCCGGTAACAACAACCGCGTGATCCGAACCTCCCATAACAAACTGACCCGCATAAAACGGAAAGCAGGTGAACCCGACCATGTCCTTTTCAAAAGAGATCTACGCCGAAGCCACCGCGCAGATGCAGCGCCGCCGCACAGAGGCGGAACGGCAGTGCGCCATCCGCCGGGAGGAGATCCATCTTGCGCTGCCGGAGGTGGCCCAGCTGGAACAGGAGATCTCCCATGTGGGGCTGAAGGTATCCCGCATGGTGTTGGGGGCAGGGGAAAAGGCCCCCGCCCTTATCCAACAGCTCAAAGAACACAATCTGCGCACCCAGCAGAGAATTGCCTCCCTGCTGGTCCAAAACGGTTATCCACAGGACAGCCTGTTTCCCCAATACCAGTGCCCCGCCTGCGACGACACCGGCTTCAACGGTCCCTACCGCTGCGCCTGTTTCAATCAGCTGCTTACCCAGATCGCCCTGGAAAAACTCAATGAGTCCTCCTCCATGTCCCTGCGGGGGTTTGACGATTTCTCCCTGTCCTACTACTCCGACGAGATTATCCCAGGCATGGGGGTTGACGCCCGGTACCTAATGGGGGAGGTTTACAGCCAGTGCCGGAAATACGCGGAGAGCTTTTCCCTGGAATCCCCCAGCCTGCTCTTCACCGGCTCCACCGGTCTTGGAAAGACTCATCTCTCCCTTGCCATTGCCAGGGAGGCGATTCAAAAGGGATTTGGGACGCTGTATGTCACAGCGCAGAACCTTCTCTCCGAAATTGAAAAGGAACATTTCCAACGGGAAAGGACCCAGACCGATACTATGGGCCTGGCCTCCTCCTGCGATCTCCTTGTCCTGGACGACCTGGGCGCGGAATTCCAAAGTCCTTTTACCCAGACCATGGTCTATAACCTGTTAAACGCCCGGATTTTAAAGAAGCGGCCCTTTATCATCAACACCAACCTGAATCTGAACGAGATAGAGCAGCGGTACACCCAAAGGGTGGTGTCCCGGCTTTTGGGCGCCTGCAAGGTGCTGCGGTTTTATGGGAAGGATATCCGGCATATCCAGTTTTCCCAGCAGGTGAAAGAGGGCATATAAACAATAGCCGTTTTAATATTCACTGTGTGAATATTAAAACGGCTAAAAATTTTGATATCCGCTGTCAGGCCCGCTCCAGCTTGGCAAAGTTCTGCATGATCTTTTTGGAGCCAACCCGGTCAAAGGCAATTTCCACCAATGTGTCGTTGGCCATGGGCATGGCGCTGAGCACAGTGCCCTCCCCAAAGATCTTATGCTTTACCCGATCCCCCACGGAAAGGGGCGCTGCCTCTGCGGCCTTATCGGTGCGGCGGGCAGCGGTTGCAACGCTTCCCGCACCCATGCCGATCCCCAGGGAACGGCCGGACTGCATCATCATTTTACGGCGCATAGCATGGTTGTTGTTTTCCTTTAACTGGGCAGCGGTGATAATGGTCCTGTCCTCCAGCTCCCGGAATTCATCGGGGATTTCCAGGGCAAAGCGGGAGACGCTGTTGCGGATGGTCTGCCCAAACAAAAGCCTCTGGGCCGCAGCGGTCAGACAGAGCCTCTTTTTGGCACGGGTAATCCCCACATAGGCCAGCCGCCGCTCCTCCTCCAGCTCGGAGGAGATGAGCACTGCCTGTCTTCCCGGGAAAATACCGTCCTCCATTCCCGCGATAAATACATTTTCAAATTCCAGCCCCTTTGCGGAATGAAGGGTCATCATGGTCACATAATCGCCGCTGCCGTCCAACTGGTCCAGGTCTGTATATAAGGCGATCTCCTCCAAAACCTCCGCCAGGGAAGGCTCTTCCGCCGTATCCGAGTACCGCACGATGTTGGATTTCAGCTCCTGGACATTTTCCAGCCGGTTTTTCCCCTCCGCCCCCTGGAGCTCCAGGTACTTCTGGTACCCGCTGTCCTCCAGCAGCCGGTCAAACAGCTCCTCCAGGGGGATCATGTCCACCTCATCCATCAGGTTCTGGAGGATACCGGTAAATTCGGCCAGCACCTTGGCTTTCTTGGAAAGGGCCGGATAGTTTTCCGCATTCCGTATCACCTCAAAGAGGGATGTCCCAAGGCCGTCGGCAATCTGCTGGGCCGCCAAAATGGTGGCGTCCCCAATGCCCCGCTTAGGCTCGTTGATAATCCGCCGAAGGCGGAGATTATCCGAAGGGTTGTTTAAAACGCTGAGATAGGCCACCATATCCTTGACCTCTTTGCGCTCATAAAACTTAATGCCCCCAACGATCTTATAGGGAATGGCGCTGCGAAGCAGTGTCTTTTCAATGGCATTGGACTGGGCGTTCATCCGGTACAGCACCGCGTTATCAGAAAATGTCCCTCCCTGGCGCACATTCTCCATGATCTGCTCTGCGATGAAAGAGGCCTCCCCCTGCTCGTCGTAGGTGCGGGTGATCTGGATCAGAGAACCGGGATCGTTTTGGGTCCAAAGGGTCTTGCCCTTCCGTTCCGTGTTGTGCCGGATCACCTCGTTGGCGGCATTGAGGATGTTTTGGGTACAGCGGTAGTTCTGCTCCAGGCGGATCACCTCCGCATTGGGGAACTGCTTTTCAAAGCTGAGGATATTGCGGATATTGGCGCCGCGGAACTTATAGATGCTCTGGTCATCATCCCCTACCACGCAGAGGTTCTGGTACTTCTGGGCAAGTAGGCTGACCAGCATATACTGGGTGTCGTTGGTATCCTGGTACTCGTCCACCATAATATAGCGCCAGCGGTTCTGGTAATGCTCCAGCACATCGGGGAACTGCTGGAACAGACGGACAGTGAGTACAATGATGTCGTCAAAGTCCACCGCGTTGGCAGCCTTCAGCGCCGACTGGTATTGCTGGTAGAGCCTTCCCACCATGGTCTGGCGGTAATCATCCCCCGCAAGGCGCAGAATATCCTCTGCGGTCTGTCCGCCGTCCTTTGCCCGGCTGATGGCGGAGAGGGCCTGGCGGGGCGGGAACATCTTTTCGTCCAGGTTCATGGCTTTCAGGCAGTCCTTGAGGACGCGGACGGAGTCGTCGGTATCATATATCGTAAAGCTGCGGCTGTATCCCAGGCGCTCGATTTCCGCCCGCAGAATGCGCACGCACATGGAATGGAAGGTTGAAGCCTGGATGCCGTCCGCACCTTCCCCCAAGGCATTGGAAAGCCTCGCTTTCAATTCTCCCGCCGCCTTGTTGGTAAAGGTGATGGCCAGAATGTTCCACGGCCGCACTGTGTGATAGGCGAGAAGGGGAGTAAGCCGTTCCTCCTCCACCTCCCTGCCTTCCAGGCAGTCCTGCATGATTTGGATATCCTGGGGGGTAAGATTCTCCGGCTCCGCCGCACTGTAATAACTCGTCCCATAACGGATGAGATTGGCGATCCGGTTGACCAGCACAGTGGTCTTTCCGCTTCCAGCCCCGGCCAACACCAGCAGCGGCCCGTTGACATGGAAAACTGCCTCCGCCTGACGGTCGTTCATCCGGGAAAATTTTCTGCGCAGAATCTGCCTCCTCAGCTCCAGAAATTGCATTGATGCCGTTTGCTCCATTTTGAAACCTCCGTCCACTTGCAAAACGCGTCCCTAAACACCGTTTCAAATGGTAAAAAAAACAGCCGCTTTCGCCCTGTTCCTCATATGCTCCGACCGCTTTTATTACACTTTACACAGTGATCCGTATGGAGCCTCCCTCCTCCAAAAAGGGCCGCCTGACTGACGGCCCTTCTCCTCCTCGCCTGACGAGGCTGTCATACGTTCTTCTATTCCTACTACTTTTATTATAGCATCTTTTTCCGGTTTCTGCACCAGGTTTCCCAACGTTTCCCCAAGGTTTTGCCAAAGTTCAGCAGTTTGAAATACTTTGCGCCGGATTTCCGGAAATCTTTGGGCGGTTTGACAATAATCTGCCTTCCAGGGAAGGACGCTGCCCCGTCATTGAAAAACCTGATATGGATAGAATTGGCATTTTTGTCCCGTTTATTCAAAGCCCCAGCAGCCGCTGCGCCACCGAAAAATATACCACCAGCGCACAGGCGTCCACTACGGTTGTGATCAGCGGGGCCGCCATCACCGCAGGGTCGGCCCTGCACGCTTTGGCCAGTATGGGCAGCACCCCGCCGATGGTCTTGGCAAGCACCACGGTAAACAACAGGGCAATGGACACCACAGCCGCTACCATGGGATTCCCTGGATTGGAAATCAGCAGCCTGACAAAATTGACCAGTCCCAAAGCGATTCCTACCACCAGGCTGACCCTGGCCTCCTTCCAAAGGACCCTGAAACCATCCCTGGCCTCAATCTCCCCCAATCCCATTCCCCGTATCACCATGGTACTGCTCTGGGATCCGGCGTTTCCGCCGGTATCGGTGATCATAGGGATAAAGGAAACCAACAGGGGCATGGCGGCAAAAGCCGCTTCAAACCGCGTCAAAATCGACCCGGTAATCATGGCGGACAGCATCAGAACCAGCAGCCAGAGAATTCGGTTCTTAGCCAGGGACAGCACCCCAGTTTTCAGGTAAGGGGTTTCGGAGGGGAGCATGGCGGCCATCTGTTCCAGGTCCTTGGTGGCCTCCTCGTTGAGGACGTCCACCGCGTCGTCCACTGTCACAACCCCTACCAGGCGCTTCTCCCCGTCCACTACCGGCAAGGCTGCCAGGTCATATCTGGCCAGCAGCAGAGCAGTGGCCTCTCGATCCTCGCCGGTCTCCACAAAAACAGGATCATCCTCCATCAGCTCCTCCACCAGCTGCTCGTCTCTGGCCAGCAGAAGCTGCTTCATGGAAACGCTCCCCATCAGCTCCCGCCGGGAACCGATGATATAACACACGTCCAGATTGTCCCGCTCTTCGCACCTCTGACGCACTCTGGCAATGGCCTCGCCCACGGCCATACCCGCCTTCAGCTCCACAAACTCCGCTGTCATGATTCTCCCGGCCGAGTCCTCCGGGTAGTTGAGGAATTTGTTGATGGTCTCCCTTGTGGCCTTGCTGGTGTTGCGCAGGATGCGCTTGACCACTCCTGCCGGCATCTCCTCCAGCAGGTCCACCGCGTCGTCCACCGGCAGGAATTCCATCATCTCCGCCAGTTCCCCATCCCCGGCTATAGAGGCGATGAGCTGTACATCTTCCCCCTCCAGGTAGGTAAACACCTGGGCGGCCTGTTCCTTTCCCAGCAGGCGGAACGCTGCCGCCTTGGCCCTGCGGGGCAGCTCCTCAATCAACTGGGCGATATCCACTGGATCCAGCTCCCAAAGCTGTCTGCGCAGCTCTGCGGTGTTCCCGGAAAGGGCCAGTTCCCTTGCCTCTTCAATCCATTTCTGATTTTCATACATAACAATTACCTCCTCCTGTTTTCAGGCAGGAAGCAGGCGCTGTACCCAAAACCCAGACAGGGCGCAAAAAAGCCGCACGGCACGCCCTCCGGCCAAAACAGACCGGCTCCGGCGTCCCATACGGACAGAAAAAGGCCGCATAGCATCCTCGCGGCCCATAAACACCGCGAAAATTTATTTGACAGAAGGCCCCCGCCAGGCGGCTCTCCGGCCCAATTCTGCCCATGCCATAGAGCGGGCTTCAGACAGCATACTCCTACTTCGAGCGGTTATGTCCACCTGTGGTCTCCCTCCTTATTGGGTCAATTCAAAAAAATACGGGAAGGCCGAAATTCCCTTCCAGCCCTTCCAGTATACCACTGCATTTCCCGAAATTCAACTGTTTTTTCGGACTTTTCAAGTTTTTACAAATTTATCGGAGAATATCTCCCTGTTTCATGGGAATTCGACCGAAATCTTCCCTTATCGCTGGATTCTGCCCTGATACCATCCCATGATCCCCCGGAACAGGATGCGATATCCCCGGCTGGTCTCCTCAAGGAGCTGGAAAGAATCCCCAGGGAGAACAGCGGGGCGGTAATCCGTCTCGTCGCCGGAGGACATTCTCCCTTTTCCGTCAATATAAAGCATTTTGTCGGAAACCCACAGGGTTCTCCCAGTGGCAATCTGGCGGCAAAGGGTAAAATCCCCCTTGTGCTCCAGCTTTTCCACATGGTGGCGCCCTCTCCCCCAGACGATGGAGACAGGGTCTGCGCTCTCCTCCTGGGCGTCTAGGGCTTTGACCCAGGGAAAGGGATTTGCGTAGACATGGGTCATCTGCTCCGGGTCGCCATCCTGGATGATAAGGGCATTCAGCTGCCCATAGCGCTTTACCGCCATGCCGCCGTCGATGGAACAGATATTCTGCTCCCAGCTGACGCAGGGGTTCTGATTGACCAGGTTGTCCCTCCCGTAGATGGATACCGGCCAATGGCCTACAACCACCATTTTGGAAAAGGACAGGCCCTGGGCCATAAAGTCGTCGTTTTTACGGCATTGCCACGCCTGCTGCTGCTCCAAAGGGGCAGAGGTCAGGCCAGCGTGGACAAAGATCAGCTTTTGGCTTTCCAGAATATGGGGCCACCCTCTCATAAAATTCAATTCCTGAGGGAAGTGATCCAGGAGGGCTTTGCGCCATTGGTCCAGGTCCATGGTTTCGGAGATGGGGAAACCGATTTCCCGGCTCATCTGGTGGAGGATTCCCTGGGTTCGGTCCCTGCGGAGCAGATAGCTCATGAGGGTTTCCTCGTTTTCACGGGTAAACGTTTCAAAGATATCCTCATAGAGAACATCCACATTTCCGGCAACCTTATAAATCCTATGGGTTTGAGAGAGCTCCAGCAGGAAGCGAATGGTTTCCAGGTTTTGGGTTCCCTTTTCCAGAATGTCCCCCACCAGGACCAATATATCATCGGGGGAAAGGGACGCCTTCTCCAACAGGCCCTTGAAAACATCCAAACAGCCGTGGATATCGCTGACAGCAATGACCCGCTGCCCCTTGGGGAAGGAGACTCGCTGGATTGTCGCATTCATAGATTAAACCTCATTTCTTGACAAAAAATGGTATACTAACCGTTCTGCGATTAGTATACCATAAAAGAAAATATGTTTCAAGCAATCCCCATCAGGCTTTATGGAAATCAATTTTTCGTGATTAGGCTTTGGCGGGCACCTCTCTTGGGTCGTCGTCCACCAGCCGGGAGCTGCCTAAATGGGCCTTCTTATAGTACAGCATGGTCAGGGCGCTGCACACAAACCATCCCGCCGGATATCCCATGGCAATGGGGATAATCTCATTGCAGATATAGTTGGCCATGATAAACAGGTACACCTGGCGGAAGCAGACAAAGGACAGCAGCATAATCACCATCGGTACCTTTCCGTTGCCGGAACCCCTCAGCGCGCCGGAATAAATTTGGTTGAAGCAGCACAGCACATAGAAGGGAGAAAGCCACCGCAGCAGCATCACACCGTAATCCACCACCTCCGGCTTGCTGTTGAAAAAGGCGACAAGCTGCGGCGTAAAAAACAGCACTGGGATCATCAGGGAAATCACCGACGCCATCGCAATCACCAGTGCGGTGCGGATGCCCTTTCTGGCCCGCTCCACATTGTTGACCCCTAAGTTCTGCCCCACAAAGGTGGTGGAGGCCAGGGCCAGGGACTGCATGGGCAGCATGATAAATTGGTCTATCTTGGAATACGCCGTCCATCCGGACATGCAGTCCGCGCCGAAGTAGTTGATGTAGGACTGAACGAATACGTTGGAAAAGGAGGTGATCGCCATCTGGATCGCGGCGGGGATGCCCACCTTGACGATCTTGGAGAGCATTTGAAAGCTGACCCGCAGGTCCCGCAGCACCAGCTTGATACAGGAGCTGCTGCGCATCAGGGTGATCATCACCAGCAGCGCGGAGGTACACTGGGAAATAACCGTAGCCAGGGCCACCCCTTCCACACCCATGCCGAATCCCAGCACAAACAGAAGGTCCAAAAGGGTGTTGAGCACCGCCGAAACCATCAGGAAATAGAAGGGCCGCTTGGTATCCCCTACCGCGTTGAGGATACCGGTGCCGATATTGTAGAGCATCAACCCCACCACACCGGAAAAGTAGATGGTGAGGTACTTGGTGGATTCAGGGATGACCTCCACAGGGGTTTTCATAAAATTCAAGGTAAAGGGGATGAGCTTAACCCCCAAAATAGAAAAAATCACCGCCAGGACCAGGGTCATGACAATAGCCGTATGTACTGTGTCATGGACCTCCTTTTCCCGTTTGGCGCCAAAGTACTGGGCGATGACCACGCCTGTGCCGCTGGAAAGGCCCATAAAGAACCCGATGAGCATATTGATCACCGGCCCCACCGAGCCCACCGCCGAAAAGGCCTCGTTGCTCACATAGTTGCCCACCACCCAGGTGTCCACTGTGTTGTAAAGCTGCTGAAAGATATTGCCGATCAAAAGGGGGAGGGCGAACCGGATCAGATGCCGGACAATATTCCCCTCGGTCATACGAACCTCGTGCTGTTTTGAAACTGCCATTTTCATCTCATTCCTTATTCTCTAAAAATTCAACTGCGGCCAATGTTTTCATTTCTTTCCCTTTCATTATACTTCAAACAATTAGAGGATTCGTATAATTGGATACGGCCTTTTTATAATTTGCTACTCTCTTTCCAGGAGAATCCCTTTATTTGGCAATGGCTGCAAAAAGGGCGGACGTTTATAATCCGTCCGCCCCTGCCTTCTATTTTACCAGCCCGTTCAGGAGAGGGACTCCCCTGCGTCCTGCCCCCGCACAAGGAGCACCGTCAGATCGTTTACGTTGGTGCCGGTGGCCCCTGTCTTGATCAGGCCGCCCACCTTCTCCAGGGCGTGGTAGGAGTCGTTTTCCGCCAGTACCTCCTCAATTTCCACCCCCATCCTGCGCAGCCGTCCGGCGGTGGTGTAATCCACATATCCCCCGGCTGCGTCTGTAGGGCCGTCAGTCCCGTCTGAACCAACGGAAAACAGCGCTGTTCCCTCTTGTTCGTCCAGCACCCTGGCGGCTGAAAGCGCCAGCTCCTGGTTGCGCCCGCCCAGGCCCTTGCCGGTCAGCCGCACCACTGTCTCCCCTCCTGCAATAAAGGCGAGAGGCCTGGAGGCGATCCTCCCCGAGGAGGCAAGCCCGGCCAGAATCTCCCCAGCCTCCCTGGCAATACAGGTGAGGCGGTCTGTGAGCACCACTGGCTGATACCCCAGCTCCCTGGCGGTTTCCTCAGCAGAGGCGCACAGCTGCCGGACGCTGCCGGTTATCTGGGTGGCAACATTGTCCAGTTCCTTGGGGGTCTCCTGGGCGAGCAGCTCCCGGACGCTGCCGTCCACCTTGAGTCCGTATTTCTCCACAATAGACAGCGCCTCCTCACAGGTGGTGCTGTCCGGATAGGCGGGCCCGGAGGCGATCATATCCAGCGGATCCCCGACAATATCGGACAGCACCACCGAAAACACCTGGGCAGGGGCGCATAGCCTGGCGAACCGTCCCCCCTTTACGGCGGACAGCCGCTTGCGGATGGTGTTGATCTCAATGATATCTGCACTGCACTCCAGCAGCTGGGAGGTAATGCTCTGGAGCTGCTCCGGCGTACAGAGGGGCTGCTCAAACAGGGCCGAGCCCCCGCCGGAAAGGAGGAACAGCACATGGTCCTCCTTTGCCAGTCCCTTGACTGCTTCCACAGCCCGTGCTGTGGCCCGGAAGGAGTTTTCGTCCGGGACAGGGTGTCCCGCCTCATATACCTCCAGGCCAGGCAGCGGTCCCTTGACGTGGTCGTATTTGGTCACAACAACGCCGCCGCTGATCTGGTTCCCCAGGATATCACAGGCTACCTTGGCCATCTGCCACGCGGCCTTTCCCGCTGCCACCAATACCAGCCGTCCCCCGGAAAAATCCGCTTTTTCCAGCGCCCGGGCCACTGCGGCATCTGGAAGCGCAGACTGGATCGCCCTCTGCCATATCTTTTTTGCATCCTCGTATAATCTCTGCATAACTGCCTCCTTGATTTTGATCCTTTTCCTGAAATATTTTGTCTGAAAGCAGGGCGTTTAACCCCTGCATGGAAAAACCGAGAGAAAGGGGGCGGACCCCGATGATCAGGCCCGCCCCGTCAAAACAACCTGCCTGCTGATCTGGAGCCGATCAGTGGACGATCAGATAGGTGATAAACACGCCTATCATAGACGCGATGCCGATCACCAAAGTGCCGAGGGTTTGGGTCTTGTAGCCCTGTTCCGGGGTCATTTCACCAAAATTGGTGACAACCCAGAAGTAGGAGTCGTTTGCGTGGGAAACGGTCATAGCGCCTGCGCCAATGGCGATAACGGTCAGCACTGCCAGGACCGGCGTATTCAGGCCCATAACAGCCATCAGCGGCGCCATGATGCCGGCGGTGGTGGTAATGGCCACGGTAGAGGAGCCTTGGGCGGATTTCAGGATCGCCGCCAGGATAAAGGGGAAGAAGATCCCTATGGCCGACAGCGCGCCTGCGTGCTCCGTGATGTAGTTGACCATATCGGAAGAGGAAATAACCTTGCCCAGAACGCCGCCTGCCGCAGTGACAAACAGAATCGGGCCCACAGTTTTCAGGGTATCGTTGGTCAGTTCATAAAACTTGTTCATCATCTTCTGTTGGGCCAAGATCACTACGCCCAGGAGAACGCCCACCGTCAGGGCGATGATGGGGGTTCCCAAGAAGGTGACAATGGAGTTGGTCACATTCGCCATGCTGATGGCAGAGGAGATAGCCATAAGGATAATCGGAACCACAATAGGGGCAAAGGCCATAAATCCGCTGGGAAGCTTGCCGTAGCTTTTTACCAGCTCTTCATAGCTCTTGACGGTCTCATCGTTGGTATCCGCCTCATCAGAGGCCTTTACCTTTTTGCCGATGTACTTGGCAAAGAAAAACCCGGCAACCAGGGGAGGGATGGAGAGCAGAGTTCCGATTCCCATCAAAAGCAAAAGGTGCTCGCCAATGCCCAAGGTGTTGGCCGCAGCTATGGGGCCTGGCGTGGGCGGGATAAAGCAGTGGGCGATGTAAAGGCCCATGGACAGCGCGACGGTACAGGCCACAGAGGATTTGCCGGTGCGCTTTACCAGGGATTTCCGGATGGGGTTCAGGACAACAAAGCCGCTGTCGCAGAAAACGGGAATGGAAACGATCCAGCCCATAATCAGCATAGCCAGCTCCGGGTTTTTCTTCCCCACCAGCTTAACCACACAGTCGGACATCTTCAGCGCCGCACCGGTGACCTCCAGCAGGATGCCCACCAAGGCGCCCATGATAATGACAATGCCGATGCTGGTAAAGGTTCCGGAGAAGCCGGCCCCGATCACGCCGGGAATATCGGCCAGGGCAATGTCGGAAACCAGGGCCAGCAGAAGGGATACGCCCATGATGGAGAGGAAGGGATGGATTTTCAGCTTGGAGATGGCCAGGATCATCAGCACAACCGCTACAACAAATGCTAGAATCAGTGGTACGCCTGTCATATAGAAACCTCCTCAAGCTTTTCGTGCAGCTTTTATTATATAGTTTGCACGAAACACTGTAATATTATGTAAATTTATTATACACCATTTACAATCTATTTACAATCATTTTACAAATGTCAGAAGCAACAAGATTTCTACTAATTTTTATGCCTTTAGACGAAACCCAAATAGGATTCAGCGTCATTTTATGGAATTCGATGGAATTTCCATAAATTTAGACCGCGGAACTTCCAGCGCCCCTTTTGGCCTCCTTTCCAAGGGCTCTCCAAAGGCCGCGACAGCCAAAACGCCCCCCGCCGTATTCTCCACCGTGCAAAACGCGCCATGGCGCTCCAGGATCATCTTCACCAGGTACAATCCAAGCCCTGAACCCCCTGTCCTGCGGTTTCTGGACTTTTCCACCCGGTAGAAGGCCTCGAACAAATGAGGCAGGCATTCCTCCGGGATGGTTACGCCGGTATTTTCCACCATCAAAACCGGCAGGCCATCCCTGAAACGCACTGCCACAAAGACCCTTTCCCCCCTTGGAGAGTAGGACAGCGCGTTGGACAGGAGGTTGTCCGTCACACGTTTCAATAGGGAGGCGTCCCCATATACGCCAACCTCCTTTTCCAGATTTGTCTGAATCACAATTCCCTTCTGTTCCGCCAAATCGTCGAAGCTCCGGACCCGCTCCTCTACCCGCCGGTCAAGGGAAATCTCCTCCCTGCGGACAGCTGTTTCCGACTCCATCCGGGAAATGGTGAGGATCTCCTGGACCATCTCCTCCATGCGGCAGGCGGTGTCCAGGGATCTTGCCAAATACTTATCCCTGTCCCGGTACGCGCCCACATTGCCGATCATCCCCTCCAGCTGCCCCTTTATAATGGTGATGGGGGTTTTCAGTTCATGGGAAACCGCGGAAAAAAATATCATCCGCTGCTGCTCCAGCTCCCGTTCCCGGTCGATGTCCTCCTGGAGGGCCTGGTTGGCACTTTGGAGCTGCTCCAGGGCAGCCGAAAGCCTTCCGGACAGTTCATTAAAGCTCTGGGCCAGCTCCCCAATCTCGTCCTGCCGCTTTTCATCGCACTTCCAGGAAAAATCCAAGGCGGCCATTTTCCGGGAAACGCCGTTGAGGGCTACGATAGGCCGGGTAATGTACCGGGAATAGATCAATGCCCCGGCAATGGACATGCACAGGATGCCCACCGCCAACCAGGGGAGGATCCGCCCCATGGCGTCCACCGCCTGGTTGACAGGCAGATAGGTGACCGAGGCTATCAGCTGATAATACTCCGTCTCCCCTTCCGGCAAAACGGACATGTCCCACATGGAGCCAATCGCACGGGAAAATTTGGACGCGTCTATCTTCAATCCTCCCCCAAAACCCCAAAACCTGGAACAGATATACTCCCAGGTCCCCATCTCCTCCTGGTCTACCACAGAACTGGCAACCGAAACGCTCCAGTTGGAGATATCGTCTGTTTGTATAACCACCCCTCCTTCTGTCAGCTCTCCCTCTGCCCGGCTGAGTACAGCATCCTCAACGAGGGAGGAATTTTTCACAGCGGCGACAATGACCCACCGGTTTCCCGCAGCCACCATGCTGAGCGTCTGTCCGGGGATCTCCGCCTGCTGGCCCTGGGGATCCATCAGCACTACATTGACCTCATGCTCCAGGATGAACTGATCCACCAACGGTCCCCACTCCTCCAGAGGGATATGTTCCAGCTCATATCCCAGGTTATAGAACGCCTGTTCCTTCTCCTGGGTATACTGCCCACTGTACGAAACAGGCATGGCCAGAGCAATAAAGACATATGTCAGGAAACACGCCGTGGTCAGCAGCAGGACCGTGATCCAAAAAATCCGAAGGGTAAGGCTGCTTTTGATTTTTTTCATATTAACGCCCTTTATCAATCCGGTATCCAACTCCTCTCACTGTCTCAATATACCCTGGCCCAAGTTTTTTCCGCAGGTTTTTCACATGGGTATCGACAATCCTCTCGTCCCCGAAATAGTCGTAATCCCACACCTGATCCAGCAGCATCTGCCGTGTCAGAACCCGGCCGCCGCTTTTTAACAGCTCTGAAAGGAGTTCAAACTCCCGCTGGGTCATCTCAACCGGACGGCCGTCCAGAAGGACCTGACGGCTGGCGGGGTCCAGCAGCAGGCCGCGGCAGCGCAGCGTCCCATCGCTGTCCTCCATCCCAGCAGAGGCGCGGCGCAGGACCGCCTCTATCTTTTTCAGCAGGATTGCCATGGAAAAGGGCTTGGTGACATAATCGTCGATTTTCAGGTCAAATCCCCGAAGCTGTTCCTCCTCGCTGTCCAAAGCAGTGAGCATCATAATGGGGACCTGGGATTCCCGGCGGATGACCTCGCATACGCCATAACCGTCGATCTTGGGGAGCATAAGGTCCAGCAGGACCAGATCAAAGGAGGAAGAACGGAAGGCAGCTATGCCCTCCACGCCGTCATATGCTGAAACGACCTGATACCCAGCGTCCAAAAGAAAATTTTCCAGCAGCTCCTGAATATCGGCCTCATCTTCTACCACTAAAACCCGCTTCATATACGCCCGCCCCTTAGAAAAAATGTAAGCGGATGGGCAAATGATTTACTCCATCCGCTTTCAGTATATCATATCTTTTTGTAGATTGTGTGAAGCTGGGCATACCATAGGTTCCCATTCAGATGTTTTTACGCTGCCTTCCGCCCGATCAAAACCAAATCCACCACACTGTCCCGGAAGGAAAGATACCACTGCTCATAGGCGGTATCGCTGGACATGACCTCCCCCTGGCCAGCATCCTCCTCACCGGTAGCGGCTTCACCGCCGGAAACGGACAAAAGAGATTCCTCTCGCGCTTCCTGCCGCACCTCCTGGCCGCCGGAAAGCAGCAGCCGGTCCATGGTATCAATCACATCGCTTCCCCCATCGAAAACTGCCAGGGGGAGCTGAATATGGGAATACAGCTGGACCTTTGCCTGTCTTAAAATTCTCTGCTCCAAAGGGGACAGCCCCTGCCGCTGAAACGCGCCGTTGAGGACACTGTCAGCTACCGCCCGCTTCATGGCGGGAAGCCGCCCGGAGGCCACTGAAATATCCGCTATGCGCTCCTCGTCGGCCAGCCACTGGAGAAACACCTGGGCTGCAGCCTGTTTTTCCCGGCTGCCCCTGGTCAAAACCAGCCCCAATGTTTCCTGAATGGTCACCGGGTCGCCCCCGGAAAAGGAGGGCGCAGGGAGGATAGAGACATTGACCAGATTGGACCCCTCCCCGGAAACCACCCGGTTGGAAATGTTCCGCGCCTGGATGGTGGAAGTCAGGCAGGCCGCCGCCTCCCCAGAGGAAAAGGCGTCCCTGCAGGATTCCGGGGAAAAGCTTCCCTCCTTCCACCCTTCACTCCAAAAGGACCAGAAGGAACGGATTTTTCCCCGGTCAAAGCTGAAACGGACAGAATCCGGCTCAGCCACAAACATCCGCTTCCCAAGGCACTCATAACCGGCCACCAGCAAGCGGCCCCAGGAATCGGTACAGAAAAAGGCGCTTTTTTCCCCCAGGGGAAAGGGGCTCCCCATCTCCTGCCCTGTCCCGCCCTCCGGCGGTTCCCCTTCATCGGGGGATCCCTCCAAAAGCGCCTCCCCGTCCTTCCTGGCAGACCACTCCCCATAGGCCTTTGCCGCTTCCCCAAGACGCTCCCAAGTGAGTAAGTCCCGGTCTGTATAGACAAGCTCCCCCTCCTGGGCGGTGTCCCGGCAGAATTCCGACCAGCGGCTTTCGTTGACCAGCAGAACATCAGTATCAATCCCAATGGGGAACAACACCATTGAACCATCCTCGCCGGGGCAAGCTTCCGCCTGTACCGAATCCAAAAACATCCTCCTCTGTTCCTCTGTCAGGAATTCCTCCATATGTACCGCCCATCCCATCCGGTCCAGGACATAGGCGGCGTCATCCAGGGAGAAGAAGAGGTCAGGCAGACGGGGAAGGTCGTCGGTCTTCTCGGCCTCCTCCCTGGCCGCCTGGAAAACCGCCTCCGACACAGCGGAAAGGCTGTCATAGCCGGTTAGATTGAGCTGGATCCGGTTCTCCTTCCCCGCCGAGGCGTTAAATTCCCCCGCAAGGTCCTCCAATACCTCCCGTTCCCGCCCAGTAAACCCATGCCACAGCTGAAGGGCAATCGGGGCCTGGTTTTGTACGGCAGCGGCGGACAGGCGCGCATACGCATCCTGTATCTGGCTGCATCCCGCTGCCAGCACCGCCCCCAAACCGCACATTGCCAAAAATACCCATTTCCCGGCCCGGCAGCATTTTCTCCGCACCGCTTCCCGCCTATGGGTGGTTTTACGCAAATTCATCACTCCACATGGAAATATTCAAAATCGCAGTACCCGTCCCCTTGAACATTTTCCCCATTGAGGCAGGCTACAGCGAGCTTCGCCCCTGTCCAGGCTCCCGCCCGGGCCTTAAAGGTCAGCCCCATATCAATAAATTCATCCCCATCAAAGCTGAATCCAAAGGCGTACTCGCCGTTTTCGTCCATACACACCTTCAGCCAAACCGCCTCGGAGGCAGGGATCATAATCCGGCGCAGTACCGTCTCCTGGGCCTCCCCGTTGTGTTCCTTATCGGAAACCTCGCCGCGGACGCACTCAATCGCGTAATACCCGGGGGTTCCCTCATCCCGCAGGGAGATAAACCCATAGCTGAGCCCGGTAATTGCCAGCAGCGCCTTATCTCCCGCCTGGTCAAAGTGGGGGAGCAGCTTGGCGGTGGCCTCAAAGCAGCGGGTTTGAATCAGTTGGGTCAAAAGGTTGGGGGCGTACCAGAGCAGATTATCCCGCTCCACCTCGTTGACCATGGCCCGCAGCCGCAAAAATCCAGGGTTCTCCGTCAGGGAGTACCACTCCTGGCGGGGGTTTGCCTGCCAGGACCACTGGAGCCCCAGCTGGGGTTTGTCGAAATCGTCGCTGGTGGCAGGGCGGCAGACAGGGTACTTCTGCCCCACATCCGGCTTTTTCCACGCCAGCACCGGTTCCCCGATCCCGTCGCCGTTCTGTTCCTGGCCCATAAAGGGCCAGTCCTGTTTCCAGATGACCGGCTGGAGGTGGACGATCCTTCCGTACTCATAGACGTCCTGGAAGTGGATAAACCAGCCCTCGCCGTTTTCCAGCTCCACATAGCCGCCCTGGTGGGGCCCGTTGATCTCGGTGTTTCCCTGGTGGAGGACAATGCGGTCCTCATAAGGGCCATAGACGTTTTTGGAGCGGAATGCAACCTGCCAGCCCGGCTTTACGCCGCCTGCAGGAGCGAGGATGTAATAAAATCCATTGCGCTTGTACATCTTGGGCCCCTCCAGAGTGGGATGATCCTGGAGGCCGTTGTATACCATGGTCCCATTGTCCAGCAGGCTTTTCCCATCGGGGGTCATTTCGCAGATATCCAGGCGGTTTTTGATCCCACACCGGCTGTTGGCAAAGCCGTGGACCAGATAGGCCCTTCCGTCATCGTCCCAGAAGGGGCATGTATCAATCCAGCCCTTGCCGGACCACACACAGTGGAGAGGGGACCACTCGCCGTAGGGATCCCGGGTGCAGCTCATAAACACACCCTCATCCGGCAGGCCCACATAGACATAAAACATCCCGTCGTGATAGCGGATGGCCGGAGCCCATGTGCCGCTTCCATGGTTGGGCTGGTCGTACTGGGGGAAGGGGATTTCCCGCACCACATAGTTGATCAGCTCCCAGTTGACCAGGTCCTTGGAATGCAGCACCGGGATCCCTGGGATAAAGGTAAAGCTGGAAGAGATCATATAAAAATCGTCCCCCACCCGTATCGCGTCCGGGTCGCTGTAGTCCCCATACAGAATGGGATTCTTATAACGCCCATCCCCCAGGTCCGCAGTCCAGATGTGGTTTTTGCAGTCCTTCATTGTTGTTGCCTCCTTATCATTCCGTCGTTTTAAAAAGGAAAAAACAGCCTGTGCCTAAAAACTTCATGGATATTATACCATATTGTTCTAAAAAAAGAAAGGGCGCTCGTTTTTTCTTAACGGCTGGAACCAAATATGGAGGAGGCTCCTAGTTTGACAAACGGGCCCTTCTGCCCACCACCATGGATACAGCCCCGGCAACAATCAGGACTGCCAAAAAAATCAAAAGCGCCTGCAGCCGGTATTGCTGGATAAAGCCTATCAGGCTGTATCCCACCACACTGCCTCCTCCATAGTATTCAACGGACCCGTCGGGCAGCAGCCGCTTTTTGGTGACGTGCACCTGTACCATGGTCGAGAGGATCAAAATGGCCAGACATCCCAACCCTCCAATCCCGGAGCAAACCGCCCCGAAAATAAAAGCGGCCGGCCTGCGGGGAGATTTTTCCTCTTCGGTCTCCTTGGGCGCA
>CATJCP010000262.1 GCA_949737515.1 uncultured Oscillospiraceae bacterium
CACGATCTGTCCATAATAGCTGGGGTCGGTGAGTGTTTCCAGATACCCGGTCATCGACGTTGTAAAGACTACCTCGCCTGTCGATTCCCCAACGCATCCGAAGGCTTTCCCTTCAAAAACCATTGTGTTTTCCAATATCAGATACGCTTTCTGTTCCAAATGGAATCCCTCCTGTTGTTTTTCTGACCTTTTCGCCATGATATGCGATGCAGCGGACCTGCTGTCCCATCCCCTCCTTTTTAGGATTCATAGGTCTGTAAAATCCCCTGCGCCACTTCCATTTTTGTGACTCGCAGATCCATAGCCTGTTTTTCGATATATCGGTGCGCCTGGGGTTCGGTCATGTTGAGATACTGAATCAAGGCGCACTTTGCGCGGCCTATCATCCGTATTTCCTCCATTTTGGACTGGAGCATCCGGTTTTCATGCTGGAGGCCCCGGAGCCGGTTGGCAGATATCTGCAAAAGCCGGAGGGCCTGGAAAAACATCTGCTGGCTGACGGGCTTGGAAACCACCATTACGCCGAACTGCTCCCCTTTGGCCGCCGCCTTGTCGGCGGCATCGTTTTTCACCAGCAGCATAATGCCGGAAAGGGTGGTACGGGCGGCGAGGAGCGCCAGATCAAGGCCGAATTCGTCCTCCAGAGGCGCGTTGATGATGATAAGCGAATAGCGGTCCGGCTGGGCTAGGGCGCTGCGCGCCTCCCTGCCGCAGGGGACAGCGGAAATTTCCGCTGCATCATAGGAGGATTTCAACAGACTTATAAGGAGCTCAGAGACTTTTGGGGAACTGGATACCAAAAGGACATGATCCATAGGGCTGCCACCTCCAAACGCTTTAAAGTATATGCAGGCTTCCCGGAGGACAGCACCGCATAAGGAGAATTTGCGAGCTCCTGTTTTACTGGATGCGGGAAAATTTTTTCTGCCTGTTTTTTAGGTGGAATTGCTTCATTCTTTACGCAGGAATCCAAATAAATTCCTTCATATGTAAAAAACGAAAACCTCAGTGAAGAGAGAAGCCTCCTTTTATTGACGCTGTTTTTCCTGCTTCCATGAAAAAAGGGGAAGCTTCGCTCCCCTGCCTTTTGCATGACAGGTCATTTTTTCATTCAAATACCATGTCTCTGCTTAACCTTTTATATTATATCAGATAAAATGAAATTTGTAAAGTGTTTTCTCTAAAAACAAAAGACCTTTTACATGGAGGAGCCCCCGCCGCGAAAAGAGACAGCGGATAGCATCGCTTTTTTTGAAAAAATTTGTTATAAAAAGCCGGCGCTGGGATATTTTTTCATTTTCGCCCTGGTTTTCTTAAATATTTTCATAAATTTGGTGAAAATGGAAAAAAGCATTGACTTTTGTTATATTATATATTATTCTGATATATAGAAACAAGATAATAAAAACCGTCAGTTGACTGATACGAATCAATTTTAGTCATGAATTTGTATGACAGGACAAAATTATTTTGGGGAGGAATTGTTATGACCAGGTCTAAAATACTTTCATCGGCTGCATTATCGGGAATTCTGCTGCTTTCAGCCTGCGGCACCGGCACGGAATTAGAGGCAAAAAAGAAATTATCCGTCTACCGTGTGGAAACCGACGCCCTTTATATGTCGGCATTGGATACATATCAAAAGGAGAATTCAGATCTGGAACTTGAAATCAAAACCTATCCTACCTACCAGGAGATGAAGGATCAGCTGAACACCGAGCTGATGAGCGGAAAAGGGCCGGACGTGCTGCTGTACAATAGCCTGTACAGTGAAAGCGATCCCTTAAAGCTGGCGGACAGCGGCGCCTTCCTTTCTTTGGACAGCTATATGGAGGAGCTTTCCAACAGCGAGTACTTTGAAACGATTCTGGAGGCGGGAAAGATAGGCGGAACACAGTATCTTTTGCCGCTGAGCTGGAATTTTCTTCAGGCGTATAGCTCTGACAGTCTGGCCAGAGAGCAGGGATATCAAGGGAAAAGTCTTTATGAAATTTTGCCGGCGGAGTATAACCGTCTGGAGAGCAACAGCGATAACGCTTTATGCAGTATGCAGTTTGCCAGAGCGGACGTGGTGAACTTTATGGCGGAGATATCGGGAACGCCGATTCTTAATGCTGCGGGGGAATTTCATTCAGATGAGGACAGCTTTCACCAGACTGCCGAATTTGCCAAGCTGTTTTACGACAATCTCCCTAAAATGAAAGCTATTACCCAAAAATACAAAAACGACTTTGCCGGCGTGACTGCCCATCTGAGCTTTTTGATGGAGGATTACTCTTTTATGAACAACCTGCGGTATTATCAGACGCTCTATCCCAATGCCGTGGGGGCGGAAGCGGTTATGTATCCGGCTGGACAGCGCCAGGGCGGCCTGACAGTGCAGATTATCCAGTATGGAGCAGTAAACGCCAGCACCGAGTCCCCGGATGAAGCCTGGAGCCTTTTGCGGTCCATCGCTGGTTCCTCCTGCTCCATGAACTTCTCCAAATATGAAGAAAAACAGACATATTACGCCCCGATAAATAGGTCTGTCTACAACGACTGTGTAACAGAGCTATCCACCCAAACCGGGCCAGGTGCAAAAAAGCCTTCCGAACCCCTGAATGAAGCCAACGCAGCCCTCTTAAAGCAGATCCCCGAACAAATTACCCTGGCAGTCATTCCTAACCCCTCTATTGGAACCCTTGCAGAGGAATGTATGATGCCTTATTTAACAGGGAACAAGGACTTTGAAAGCTGCTATCAAGAGTTAATGAATAAATTAGTGCTGTATCTGGATGAATAATAGATTGGAACGAGATGACTTATGAAGAATATACGGCGAAAACAGATCGCCTTCCTGCTCCCCAGCCTTTTGGGGCTGACAGCCTTCTTCCTTGTGCCGCTGTTCTACTGCTTTGTCTTTTCGGCCAGCCGGACCTTTGGGCGGTTCCGGTTTTCCGGGTTGGATAACTACCTCTCCCTGATGGGGTCCAAGGCTTTCCGCCTGGCCTATGGCAATACCTTTATCCTCATGACCGGATATATCGCGGTTCTGCTGGCCCTCTCCCTAACGGTCAGCTATATCCTGGAAAACTCCAGGGGGACCATGGCCTTTCTGGCAGTGACTTCAGCAGCGATGTTCCTGCCGTCTGTCCTCATTGTGCGGTTTGCCGGCATTCTGCCCGGCGCGGCGGAGAAGGCCCCCCGGCTGGTATTCCTGTTCATCTTTTTGTGGAAGCACGCGGGGATCAACGCCCTGATCCTCCGCTCTGCCTCCAACCGCATGGATCCCGCCTGGCGGGAGGCCGCCATGATAGACGGCGCGGGGAAGGGGCAGTTTTTTTGGAATGTGGAGATTTTCCACCTGCTGCCCTACCTCAAGTTCCTGTTTATCTTTGACACCACCTGCTTTTTTAAGCTGTTCCGGGAAAGCTATCTTCTTTACGGGCTGTACCCGCCGGATGGGGTGTATATGATCCAGAACTTTTTCTTCAACAACTTTGAAAACGCCAACTATCAGCGGCTCTCCTCCGGCGGGACCATCGCGGTTCTGACCCTTTTCGCCGTCAACCTTCTGGTATATAAGGCAGGTGAAAAACGTGAGATCACACAGTAGGACCTCCGGCTTTTCCCAGATGGCTGTCAGAATTCTGCTGGGCGGGTTTGTACTGGTCCCTGTGGGGGCAGTGGCGGCGCTGTCCCTGCGCAGCCCTCTTTCCCTGAGGGTCACCGACCTGGCAGGGGCGATGGAACAGTTTCTTTCCTGGGGGCAGTACCGAAATATCTTGTTCCACAGCCCGGAATACTGGGTTTGCTTCTGGAACACCCTTTTTCTGCTGGTTCCCGCTATGCTGCTAACCATTCTGTTTGCAACGCTGGCGGCCTATGGACTTTGCTGTGGGCGGCGCACACGGGGGCAGGCCGCCGCAGTGATGCTGTACATACTGCTCTCCCTGCTGCCGATGCAGATTCTCCTGGTCCCCAACTTTGTGGCCCTGTCGGCAATGGGGCTGATCGGGTCCCGGCTGTCGGTAATTCTGGTCTGTTCCTTCAGCCCTTATTATGTCTACTTCATGTTCCGCATCTGCAGGCAGATTCCCTCGGAAATTTTCGAGGCCGCGCGCATGGAGGGGGCGGGAGAGCTGAAAATTTACCGCTCCATCGCCATGCCCCAGATGAAGTCCGGGATATGGCTGCTGGTTCTGATTGGCTCCGCCGACCTGTGGAACATGGTGGAACAGCCGCTGGTGTTTATACAGACCCCTTCCAAATACCCTCTCACCGTCTTTCTGCGGAACATGGACAACAGCGCCGGATACGCTGGGTCCATCGTGTTTTCACTGCCGGTGATGCTGCTGTTCCTCCTGTGCGGAAGGGACGCTGCAGAGCAGATTGAGCTTTTATAAGAGAGAAGGAATCCACTATGACACGACGTAAATTATGGCTTTTTATTGTATCTGTCCTTTTGCTCATCACGGTCTGCACCGCCGTTTCCTTTAAAAACTATACCGCGGGACTGAACCGGGTTTCCGTCTCCTCCACGGCCTCCAACCAGATACACGCCAAGGCGGATTCCAACGGGATCTTTCTCTTTTCCGATATCCAAAAGCTTCCCCTGCCCACGGACTGCCGGGTAGAGGAGGTCATGGTTTCCGTGGGGGAGAACTTTGAGGAGGGGCAGCCCCTGGTAAGGCTGAACCCGGACGATGCCGCCATCTTATACTATCAGCTGCTTCTCCAGCGGCGGACGTTGGAGGAGCAGCTGAACCAGACAGATGAAATCCGGCGGGAACTCGCCGTCCACAGCCTTTCCAGGCTGGAGGAACAAACGGCGTTTCTCTCGGCACTCCAGCAGAACGAGGGGGTTATATACGCTGAATTCCCCGGCCAGGTCACTGAACTGAACGTAATTCCCGGAGATGTCACAACCGCCCGTTCCTCCCTGTCCTACGGGAACCTGAAGGGGGAGGGATATTTTGAATGGTACGTCGATTCCAGGCAGTACAGGGCCTTTACTGGGACGACCGCCGAAGGAGACGGCTTCTCCCTGAATCTGAAAATATCCTCCCGGCTGTATCTGGAAGACAAAAAGCTGTACCGGTATGTTTCCAAGCCGGTGCCGCTGGAATCGGTCCCCGACCCGGTGCACGGGATGTACACAGCAATCCAGATGCAGTATTTCAGCGACGACTATGCCGCGGTGCTGCCGAAGAGCTGCATTGAGACAGATGCTGACGGGGGAAATTATGTGTATCTCCTCAGGGAGCGGGACGGGGTGCTGGGCACAGAAAACTATGTGCAGAGGATTGGCGTGACCATTCTGGAGGAGGACAACATCAACGCCGCAGTGATGAAGCCGCTGGAAAACCTGGTAATACACAGCGCCAGACCGCCGCAGGACCTGGAGAAGGTTCTGGTAATAGAAGAATAAGCAGAGAAACAGAAACCAATCAAAAAGGTTTGGAAAATCCAGAGGCAGACATTGTGCGCAATGCCTGCCGAAAAAGATTCTCCAGCCGCCAGTTCACCCCTGCTGAACTATTGACAAACCGCCTGCAATCCGCTACAATAATAAAAACTATATCAGCAGGTATGAGGTAGTGAGCCACGCTTTTCCTGATTTCGGGGAAGGTGTGGCCTTTTGTCGATAAGGAGGATTGTGAGATTGTGAAGATGAAACCGATTTTACAAACAGAGCGGCTGCTGTTAAGGGAGATGGCCCAGGAGGATTTCTCAGACCTATGTGAAATCCTCCAGGACAGCCGGGTTATGTACGCCTATGAAGGACCGTTTTCCGATGAGGAGGTCCAGGCTTGGCTGGACCGGCAGCGCTGCCGCTATGAGAAGGATGGGATAGGCCTGTGGGCGGCAATCAACCGCAGCACCGGAGAAATGGTGGGACAAATCGGCCTCACCTGGCAGGATACCCCAGGCCAACAGGTGCTGGAGGTGGGCTACCTTCTGAAATACCGCTTCTGGCACAACGGGTATGCCGCCGAAGCCGCCAAAGGCTGTATGGACTGCGCTTTCCAGAAGATGAATGCGGATAAAGTGTACAGCATCATCCGGGATAGCAACATCCCCTCCCAAAAGGTGGCGCTGGCCAACAGGATGAAGCCGGAATTTACCTTTGTCAAGCATTACCGCGGGGTGGATATGCCCCATATTGTCTTTTCCATCTCCAGGGAAGATTTTTATAGGGCCTGACTTGCCCGTATGCGCTCCTGTTCCTGGAAAAGGAAGGGGTAGATGGCCGGATATGTGTTGTTTTCCGGAAGCCGGTCAAAGAGCCTGACCTCAGCCATCTCGCTTTCCGGCAGCGGGCCGAGTTCAAGGATTTCCGCTTCAAAGACTACCCCGCAGCTCCCGCCAAAGGTGTAATCGAACAGAGGGCGTATCTCATACCGGACCGCCCCGGATTCCTCAAAAAGCTCTCGGCGAGCCGCCTGAAGGGGCGTCTCCCCCGCCTCCACATGCCCGCCCTGAGCTTCCCAGGTATCCCGCTGTTTGTGACGGCTGAGCAAGAGCTTCCCCTGATACCGGGACAAGATCACGACATATTTGTAGTTTTTAAAGCTTTCCAGGGGGTAAAATGCGCTTTCCATTGTGTTTCCCTCCGATAAAAGAAATTTTGTTTCTTTTATCGTATCACAGCCAAAGAATCTTGTCAATTCAGAGAGAAAGAAGAGTCAATTTATGTTAAACACAATTTTCAAATGCGACCTGTCCCATTTAGACAAACTGACAGAATTTTACGACAAAGTCACTGCCCACCTAGAAGCAACGGTCAACTATCCCAAGTGGACGCAAGGAGTATATCCAGGAAGGGAGAGCATCCAAAGGGCCATAGAAAACGGCGTTCAGTACATATGCTTGGATGGTGAAAGAGTTGCGGGAGCCTTTATCCTCAACCGGGATCCTCAGGGAAATTATTCCGCCGGGGAGTGGAAGCGGGATCTGACCGACGGCGAATATATGGTGATCCATACCCTGGCGGTTTCTCCGGACTGCGCCCGCCAAGGGATCGGGAAACAGATGATAGGCTACGCTGTAGACCACGCCAAGGCTGAGGGCTGCCAGGCCATCCGCCTGGATGTTGTGCCGGATAACATTCCCGCCCGCAGGCTGTACGAAAGGGTTGGCTTTACCTTTGCAGGGGAAAAGGATCTTGGCAGGGATATTCCGGAAATCCCCCTGTTCGCGCTGTATGAACTGAATTTTTGAGGAAAGGGATTGTTGGACTTTGCCCTGTTTGCCCATTCCAAGGATAGGCAAATCCGATATTTTGGTAAACGACAATGAAAAAAGACCTGATCTATGAAAATGCCCTTGACTGCGAAAGGGCGCTGGAAGGATTTATTTTAGAGGGCTCTGCAGCGGTTACCTTCCCCCAGGGGCGCCTGCGGCTGGAAAACCGCCTTGACCCATCTTTGAACCAGAAGGCCAATTATGTGCTGTGGTGTCCCCAAGACTTCCCCTCTGACATTGTAATACAGTGGGATTTCTGGCCAGTAAAGCAGCCTGGACTGGCTATCCTCTTTTTCGCGGCAAAGGGACGGAAGGGAGAGGATCTGTTTGACCCCTCCCTGCAGCCGCGCACAGGAGAGTATCCCCTATACCACCATGGGGACATCAATGCCTTCCACATCTCCTACTTTCGGCGGAAGGAACCGGAAGAGCGGGCATTTCACACCTGCAATCTGCGGAAAAGCTACGGCTTTTACATGGCCGCCCAGGGTGGAGACCCTATCCCAGACGTGGGAGACTCGGCAGGCCCATATCATCTGGAAGTGGTCAAGCAGGGGGAAGATGTCGGGTTTTTGGTCAACGGGCTGGAAATCCTCCATTATCGTGACGATGGAGAGACCTTTGGCCCACTGCTGGGCGGAGGGAAAATAGGGTTCCGCCAGCTTGCGCCCATGATTGGAGAATACGCCAATTTAAAAGTATATCATATCCAGGAAAGGTAGGAGGATTGAAGGCTATGGATTACAGCCAGAAAATTTCAGAACGTCTATGGAACCTGCCGGATAAGGGGGAACGGGAAAGCCTTCGTGAAGAGACCTTTATCGACGATATTGTTCAGAAGAATCACATTGAAAAGGAGCTGCTCTCCAATTTAGAGGGAATCGAATCTGTTTTTGACGGTGGGGCCGGATGCGGCAGGTTCTCCATTCTCCTCGCTAAGCATGGCTGCCGGGTCACCCACTTTGACATTTCCCAGCCCATGATCGACAAGGCAAAGGAACTGGCAGAGGCGGAAGGCGTGTCAGACCGGATCACCTTTGTCAAGGGAGCCCTGGAAGACCTGTCAGCCTATCCGGACAAGGCCTTTGACCTAGTTGTATCCTTTGACGCGCCGGTCTCCTATACCTATCCCAACCAGGAGAAGGTCATCGGTGAACTGGTCCGTATTGCCAAAAAGAAGATCATGGTCAGCGTGTCCAGCCGTTTGGGCTCGCTCCCCTACCTGGCAAACCCGATGAACAAAAACCAGTTTATCCTAGATGAAAACTGTGGTGATCCCTGGGTGAAGTGGTGCGTCAAAAACCGCGAAAAGGTCATAGAAAACTTCCGCTTTGATCAAACCGCCGCGGAAGACGTGTGGTCAAAAGGCCTTATGGGAGGCGAAGAGGAAATTGCGGAGTATGATCGGGGTGGAACTCCCTGGTGCATCACCTATACCTTTCTGCCGGATGAATTAAAGGGGATCCTGGAAGGATTTGGGGTGCGGGAGGTTCAGCTGGCAGGGCCGGGGGCCTACGCCCGAACCATCCCCAACGAAATCCTGGTAAAAATCATGAAGGACCCCCTTCAAAAAAGCGCGTTCCTGGATTTCTGCTTTCAGTTTGACTCTAACCCTTATGTCTGCGGTATGGGAAAGGACAACCTCTTTGCCAAGGGCATTATCCAGTAATCCAGATAAAGGAGGAGTACCGTGTGTCAAAAATGCACTGCTGCTTTACTGGCCACAGAAGGCTGACAGAGAAGGAGATACCGGCCATCCGATATGAGCTGATCTCGGTAATAGAACCTTTATTGGAGGAGCACAGCCAGTGCCAGTTCTTTGCCGGAGGCGCCCTGGGCTTTGACGCTCTTGCGGCGGAGACGGTGCTCTCTCTGCGGAACAGCTTTTTCCAGGTGAGCTTGACCCTGGTCCTCCCCTGTGAAAACCAGACCAAGGGTTGGCCCCAAAGGGAAATTACCCGGTATGAGCAGATCCGCGCCCAGGCAGACGAGGTTATTTATACGGCCAAAAGCTACTATGAGGGATGTATGCTTCTGCGGGACCGGTATATGGCGGAGCACAGCGACCTGTGTATCGCATATTTAAAACCGGAAAGCGAAAGAGGCGGAACAAGGTATACTGTGGACTACTGTCTGGAAAAGGGCATCCCTGTGGTCAACCTAGCCCAAAGGCTGGTTATGATATCAGAAAGCTGCGGGGAATATCCGCTTTATTAAACTGCCTCAGAAATCAAAAACGCCCTGGGATAAACCCAGGGCGTTTTCCGCTGCAATTATTCGTTGTTGGCGTTGTTTCTCTTGGCAAAGCACTCGCTGCAGTAAACAGGGCGGTCGCCAGAGGGTTTAAAGGGAACTCTTGCTTCCTTGCCGCATTCGGCGCAGATAGCAGTGAACATCTCCCGTGCAGTGCCGTTGGCATTCTTACGGGCATCGCGGCAAGCTTTGCATCTCTGGGGCTCGTTTACAAAGCCTCTCTGAGCATAGAATTCCTGCTCGCCAGCAGAGAAAATGAACTCATTGCCGCACTCTTTGCATTTCAAAGTCTTGTCAGTGTACATTGGTAATTAC
>CATJCP010000263.1 GCA_949737515.1 uncultured Oscillospiraceae bacterium
CAGGCCCACGTCACAAAGGGGGACGGGGCCCGGGGATGCTCCCCCAGCGCAAAGCCCCGGCCATTCTCCAGCATGACGGCCTTTAAGATTGCATAACCTCCTGTTACCTGAAATATGAATTGGTTTACCTCACACAATATTCTACGTACTATGTTACATATGCTGGTATTTTCTTTTAGAACCTATTCATAATCCTTAGCGCAGTAAAGCAAATATGTACCAAAGCAGCAATTAAAACATAAAAACAACAAAGGTCGTAGTTGTAAACAGATAAAATTAATGTCAAATTTATTTATATGACAGTAAAAATACTTCTCCTAAAAAATCTTGAAAAGTCCCTAAGGCTCTCTATATAAGAAATAATTTGTGAGTTCAAATATTTCATTTAATCGACGGTTTAGGCAGCTTTCGCCGGGATATGGGAGGGGAGCGGCCCTTTTTTTGAGAAGGTGCACCTTGAGACGAAGATGAAGCAGGATAAAGCCAGGGGCTCGCCGGAGGCACCCCCTGACAGACCACATCGCCCCGCAATGCGGATCGAAGCCGATACCTACCAGGTGGTCTGAAATAGACTGTTGGTACCCAGCATATGGTCAAAACTTCTGAAAAACAGCAATATAAAAACGAAAATACCAGGATGTTACCCGGTACCCGCGAAAGGAGATGATCAAAATGTGTGATTCACCTCAGCCATCCAAATACGAACTGCAAATGGAGGTACATATTAAAGCAAAAGAGAATAAAAAGCGGACCTGCGGTAACGGGACGCCATCTGAAAATGATAGATGAAAACCTGCACCGGGCAGATGCAGGCTCCCGAAACGATTTTGTTGGGAAGGTGTCAAGTTTGTGTAAGTTACCTGCTGGCAAATGATTTCCAGTATAACCAAACACGCCTGGAAAGTCTAATTTAATACTGAAAAAAGAACGTTAAACGCTTAGCTTTTTCTTATGTTTCCAAATAACCTTCAAAACAAATATCCGTCCTTGTCAGTTCACGCCTTGCCCAGTCGAGAATTTGTAAAACCTTTTGGGCATCATTTTTTATACGTTCGGCTTCCTGCCCGCTCCACCAAAAGGGTCTTAAATAACGGTAAAGTAATATTGCCGCCTCCTTTTCAGTTTTTGAAAAGGTATATGTTTGAGCAGCAGTTTGGAGACTGCAAAGGAACATTTTTGTTGCCTTATCGATCTCCCCTTGATTGTAAAGTATTTCCTTTTTTCCAAAATGGCAGCGGCACATCAGTTCCCGAAACGTATAGTTAAGAACTGTATCCTTTCCGCATAAATTAAAATCCAGCATCCCTACAAATTTTCCGTTCCTATCCAACAGGATATTGGTAGGGTTTAAATCCGCCTGAAAAACCGATGCAGGCAGATCAGGATAGACAGCCTCCAGTTTTTTCTGGTTTTCTATGTACAGGCTCCAAAGTTTTTCAAAGACCTTTTTCTGTTCCGTCGGAAATTCTTCAGCCGCCTGTTTGAAAAGAAGTGCATTTTCCATGACTTCATCGCAAGGGTCAGACGGCGAAAATTTTTCAAAAATACACATTCCAGAAGGAAAAAGCGCTGTCCGCAGATGTTTAGAACCGATTACGCCAATAGAACGGATTACATCATCTAAAAAGACATATTCTCCATCCCTTTTTATCTCCGAAGGTTCAAACTGTTCAGCCGTTTTATATTTTGAATATTCTTCCGCATAAACTAGACAGTTCCTGCCATTGACCGAAACCGTTTGTGTATAATCACCATTTTTATTTTTCACTATCTCAGGGCAATAAAATCCTGCCGTCAAATATTCTTCAATGGTTTTTGCCCAACATTCCACCCTTTCCTCAGTTGTAAAGTCATTATCTGTAATTTTTATGACGAGCCTGTTGTTAGGCCATTGGACAAAAAGCGCGATTCTGTAATCATTTTCACCCCTGCTTGTTTCCTTAATCTCAATATCAGGATTCTTTTCCTGGCTGTATAACTTCAATACCTCTGAATAAGGCATTATAAACCCTCCTGCCTTTTTGATTTTGTATTGTTTGAAATATCAAAGCGTTCCATTTCCTATTCCTATCCAGTATACCATAGAAAAAAACTATAGTAAACGACATATTAAATTGTCCAAAAACCGGCTTGAAAAACTTTGATATATGGTTTTTAAAGCCAGTTTTGGCCAACAATTTATGTCGTTTACAATATAATTTATCCTTTATTGTTCCAGCAATGGTTCAAAATTGGTATAATATCTCCTGCTTTTCTGAATCTTCTCAGATTTTCCATAAAAAAGGTATAAAACTTCCTTCCATGTAAAAACTATCTTTTGAAACGAGCCTTACATGGGGCTCTTGATTCCGTTTGCTCATCGGAACAAAACTTTTATCAAAGGAGTTTTATATATATGAAAGCTACTGGTATTGTTCGCCGCATCGACGATTTGGGCAGGGTTGTTATCCCAAAGGAAATCCGCCGCACCATGCGTATCCGCGAGGGCGACCCCCTGGAAATCTACACTGATAACGATGGTGAGGTTATCTTTAAAAAATACTCGCCTATTGGCGAAATGGCTTCCTTTGCTGGACAATATGCCGAGGTTCTCAATAAAACAGCCGGTCTGCCGGTGGTGGTCTGCGATAGGGACCATGTAATCTCTGTCGCGGGCGTTCCCAAAAAAGAACTGTTGGAACGCCGTGTTTCACCTATGTTAGAGGAAATGATGCAGCAGCGGCGCATCTACAAAATGGATGAAAACGAATCAACTAAGCTTACCCCCGTAGAAGGAGTTGAGCGGTACGCCTTGGCACAGGCTCCCATTGTCGCCTCCGGCGATGTGTATGGTTCGGTCATGTTCTTGTGCGATGAAACCAAAACCTCTTTGGAGGACACAGAGCTGAAGCTGATACAGACAGCTGCCGCTTTCCTTGGGAAGCAGATGGAGGAATAGAAAAACAGCCGGTGGAGCATTGAACCTGCGTTCTGTGCTTCACCGGCCTTTTCGGTTGATAACAAAGGACTACATTGCTGTCTGACTGGGTTCCGGCTGCTGTTCTCCGCCTTCCGGCAGAGCGTCCAGCGGGGCTTCCCCGCCGTTTTCAGGCGGAAGGGCTCCGTCTGGCGGAGCGGGCGCTTCGCCCTCTGCGTTTCCCTCAAAGGGCCGACGGTTTCCGTGGCCCTTTTCAAACCCCTGCTCCGGAATTCCTTGGGGTGGGGTTCCTGCTTCCCCCATGCGTCCGCCCCGGCCGCCGGGACGTCCACCGCCAAACCCTCCAAATCCTCCCCGACCCTGGGTCACCCCATTGGAATCCAGATAGGTGACAGGATCTGCTAGGGTGAAGCTGACCGATACGGTTTCCCCGGAGTAACTGCCGCCAACAGTCAGCCCATCTTGATCAGAGGAAGTACCTGTTACCGCGCCACCGGATTTTAGTACATAGTCTCCCGTGACCAGCTCCGGTGTGCTGATCAACACACTGCTGTATTTTTTGTTCGGTGCAAAGGTGCAGATTTCCGTTCCGTCCGCTCTTTCCAGGCGCACCGCTGTCCCGCTTTCCAGCGTATCAAGATAATACATGACAGCGTTTTGGGAAGAGCCTTCAGAGGTAGCCTGGGCCATACCGGAGCTTCCTGCGGCGATCAGGGTTCCGCCAGAAATAAGAAAGGTGCTGTCATAATCCAGCGCGCCGTTCCCATTGTCCTCCGGACCGTTGACAATCACCGTTCCGCCGGTCATCTCCACAGTGCCATTAGAGTCCAAACCGTCTCCTCTGGCGTCTACCAGGTAGTATCCCCCTGTAATGGTTAAGGTTCCCTGTCCCCCCTGCCCCCCTCCAAAGGCATTCTGACCGGGACGTCCTCCCATGGAGGAGCCGTCGTTGCCGCCGGCCGCGTTGATTCCATCGTCAGAAGCGGCAATACGGACATTCCCCCCATCTAAATGGATGTCCAGCGCCTCCAGTCCTTCATAGGATTGTGCGATCTCCATCTCTCCGTCCCGAATGGTCAGAAGCTCGTCGGCGTGGACGCCGTCGTCTCCAGAACTGATCTGGAAGGTTCCGCCGGAAATCTCAATGGAACCGTTGGAGTGAATGGAATCGTCGGATGTGTCCAGGGTGTAGTTTCCACCGGAAATCACAATTGATTTGCCTGCTTTGATCCCCTTAGCGCTTACATCATCCGACGCTGAAGAAACCAGTCCCCACATTCCCTTGCCACTGTTGCTGGAATTGGTGTTTCCCCCTGCGGTGACAATATCAAAGGCCCCTCCTGTGATGGTCAGGTCTGTCTCAGCCTGGAATCCGTCGCTTTCGGTGACAATGCGATAGGTCCCCCCGGAAATAGTCATGTATCCACGGTCTTCATCTGTGGCGTTGGTGGATTTCAGCCCATCGTTTTGGGCGTCGACCGTAAAGCTGCCGTCGGAGACTGCCAGGGAATCCTTCCCTACAATCCCGTTTTTGGCCGCTGTAATGGTATAATTGCCTCCGCTGATGCGCAGATCGTCCTTAGACTGTATGCCATTGTTGTGGTTCGCCTGGATGGTAAGGGAACCGCTTCCATTTAAAGAGAGATCCTCTTTGGAAAACAAGGCGGCAGAGGGTTCTTCAGCATCTGCATCGTCATATTGGTAATCCGCCCCATCGGTTAAAATGTTGTCAGTTCCATCCACCAGTGTGACCACCACCTTGTCCACCTGCCGGATATTGACCGGTGCGCTGGATTCACAGGTAATGGAGACCCCGTTCAACACCAGATGGACCAGGTCTTCCTTTCCGGCTTCCACCACCACCGAGCCGTTTAATTCTCCAGACAGCAGATAGGTCCCCGCTTTGGAGATCGTCAGCACCCCATCTCTGAAGGAGGCCGCTCCTCCCTTTCCGGAAATCTCTGCCTCACTGCCGGAAAAGACAGTTTTTACTGCATTGGCGGCGTCCCAGGAAACGTCCAGGTCTGCTTCATGAAAAAGGCCGTCTGAGGCTGTCTCCGGGGAAAGGGTCTGTACCGGAACTTCATCAGAGGACGGACTTACCTGGCTTTCAGCAGATGAAGACGATTTATCCGGAATGGAGTGGGAGCAGCCCGCCAGCAGCAGAGCCGCCATACAAAGGGCTGCTGCCGGCCTGGCAAAATAAGTTTTTTTCATGGATATCCTCTCTTTCTGGGATGGGGTCAAAGCTCTTCCCGGTTTTCCTTAGCTCTTCCGCATATGATAGTCAGGTTGCCATTTCGGCAGCGGATTTCATCAATCAAATTTTTCTCCTGAGCAGGGTCTTTCATGCGCAGTTCATAGGTCAGCTCATACATACTTCCCATATTTGTGGTTTTGACCCGGTCCAGGCGGACTTTGGAGGCGTATTTCTGAAAGAGGTCGTCAAAGACCCCTGTGTAATCCAGATCTTCCGGGATGGTGATTTTCAGGTGCTTATCCTTTTCGGAGGGTTCCCCAAAGGGGGACTTGCACAGCAGAAGCATCAAGGCGCTGATGATCACAGTGAAGAACAGGGCAAAGATCAAATGCCCCATCCCTGTGGCCAGCCCCACTGCCATGGCAAAAAACACCACACAGATCTCCTTAGAGCTGCCCGGCACCGAACGAAACCGGACCAGCCCAAAGGCCCCCATGACCGCCACTCCCGCCCCAAGGTTGCCGTTGACCATGGTGATCACCACCTGGACCAGGGCGGGCAGCAGGGTGAGGGTGACAGCAAAGCTTTTCGAGGAGGGCCCGGACAGCCGGTAGACCGTTGCGATCAAAAGTCCCAGGACAACTGAAACCGTCAGACAAACCGCCCCATCCGGCACAGACAGGGCCGCGGCGGAAGCAGAATCAAAAATACTGGTGAACATTGGACAAACACTCCTTATTTTATAATCAAGCCCTGGCGGAACAGGAAACAGACGATGCAATAGACGGGGTATGGGAGGCGACCGAGAGAAACCGTTCTGCATTCAACAGAGGGGCAGAGGCATCTTCCTTCTGTGAACGAACCCTGTTTTCATGGTAACAGCCGTATTTTGAAAAGGAAACAGGATAAGCCTCTGCCTGGTTCAGCGCCTTTGCCATCCAGATAGGATAGGCGCCGGATACCTTGATCTCCATAAGCACCCTCCCTTCCGGCAGCAGGTGGACTCCTTCGGAGCCGCCGGTGATGGGACTGACCTCCTGCTCCCGGCAGCGTATTCCTGTGTCAAAGGTCACCCGCAGTTCGGGGTCGCCGATCCCCGCTAGGGCGATACGGTCGTATCCCAAAAACAGCTTGGGAACAGGACGGTAAAGGGAGGAAAAGTACTGTATCTCCCGCAAAATCTGCCTGTCCTGAAATGTGTGGGAAGGGTCGTCCTGCCACCTGGGGAGACAGCCGCTGTCCAGCAGCTCCCCCGCCTCCTCCCGGTTGAGGGTAATCCGGCGCTTATAGACCACACCTTTATATTTTTTCTTGATTTCCAGAAAGAACAGGGTATCCGCTCCCACAGAGGCCCCATAACTGCGCAGACGCAGCTTTTCTTTGTAAGGGGGCTTTTCCAGAGACCGGCGGATAAGGTAGTCGTCCGGAGTGTCAAAGTAGACGTTGCAGATGGTATATTGCCCGTATCTGTCCGGGTGAAAATAAGGGGCGAAGGCTTCCCTGATCTGGTCATACTGTTGGAGGGAAAGAAGGAATTTTTTCTCCACCCTCTCAAATGTCATTTTAGGCACATCATCATCTCCTCGGCCACTATCTTACAGGCCGTTTGTGTTCGTTTTATGTTCATAAGGGAAAAGTACAATGAAGTTTTTATGAAGCAAGCCAAAAAGGCTCCAATTCGTATGAAAAACATGTATTTTCCAATGGAAGTGAAAAAATTTTTCAGACTGATGCAACAAAACTTTAAAAGCTGTACACTTTATCAGATGGGTAGCTGTACCGGATTCCCATGATATAGGGATGTTTTTTTCAGAAAAATCAAAATAATGATTGACGAATGGGAAAACTTCAATTATAGTAATAGATGTGGTTTTTTCCGGATAATCCGTTGGAAGAGACCAGTGTGTAAAACCGACAAAAAGGAGCAAAAGCAATATGATAAAAAAGCGCCGATACGCCTTTGCAGCTGTTTTAATGGCCGCTGTTATGGCGGTGGTTTCAGGATGCCAGAGCCGTACCTCCTCCTCGGAGCCGCCGTCCAGCGATTCCGTTTCCTTGGGAAGCCAGCCGGAGCACAAAGAAGAAGACAATCTTCCGCCCTATCTGTTCGTCAACCCCCTTGACCCGGCTGGGATCATCGTCCCAGGGATCAGGCCGGTCCAGGTGGAGACCTATGAGCTGACAAGCAAGGTCAGAGATGCAAGGGCCATCAATACCGACGTTGGGGCATATCTGTATATCCCGGACACCCTGGTGGATGAGCCTATTTTGACTTCTTCCCAGTATGGAGGTACGAAAGCGTTCCAAAACATATATGACCAAACTGCCAACCGCCTCAACTGGAAGCGGGAGGGAACGGGATATGGAGGCGCCGGAGTGGCTTATCTGCACTATAAGGCCAACATCAACTCCCGGGGGGAGCTTTCTCCAAACTTGGTTATTTTCGGGCACAATAACGGTATGCCCTACGGCCAGACGTACAATGCCGCCATCCCGCTGGAGGACCGCCCGGACGGCGCAATGTTTGCCCAGCTCTACAAGTACCTGGATGAAGAGTTTACGGCCAACCATCCCTATCTCTTTTTCTCCACAGAAAAGGAGGATTATATCTACCAGGTCATCGCTGTATCCTATACCGATGAACAAACCGTACCCAAATATTATTCCAGCAGCCTCAGCTCCGAGGATGCGCTGATTGCGGCAAAGGACATGATGGATCGCTCCCAGTGGATCTATGAGGATGTGGAATTGAAAGCCGGCGATAAATTCCTGACCCTGTCCACCTGCACCTATTCCCTTACCACTCAAATTCACAACCCCTACCGTTATGTAATCATGGGGAGGCTGCTCCCTGCCGGCGCCAAGCTGTCTCCGACCGCAAATATAACCAAAAATCCTTCTCCAAAAGCCCCGAAAGGATTGTAATGAAAAACATAATTTTTTAGATATTCCCCTTATTTGCTTGAACTTCCGGTCATATTGTGCTATATTAGTTCAGGACAAAATCACCATGATTCAGTTTGAAAGAGAAAACCGGCTGATTTTAATAAAAAAAGGAGTTAAAAAACATGAAGCGTTTCCACTTGAAAAAAGCGGCTGCTGTTCTGCTTGCTGCCATGATGGTCTTTGCGGCAGGATGCTCCCGGGACCCCTCTACTTCCAGCTCTGATTCTTCGTCTGCGTCCACCTCTGCATCGGATTCCTCCAGCAAGAGCAACAGCTCCAAGTCTTCCTCCAAATCCTCCTCCCAGGATATGAGCAAGCCGGAGATCAAGGTGCAGAACAATGTCTCTAAGGTGAAGGACGCCATTAAGATCAATAAGGACGTGGGCGGATATCTGTATATCCCCAACACCACCATAGACGAGCCGGTGATCAGCGGCAAAAATTACAACACCAATAAAGAATACTGGGGCGTATACGATACTGTAAACAACCGGTTAAACTGGAAAAAGGAAAGGGTCAACAGCGGCGTGACCGGCTCCCTGTATATGCACCGTCAGGCTGAATACTCCTCCAGGGATAAGCTCTCCCCCAACCTGGTAATTTTCGGCCACAATCCCGGACGCCTTGACCCCAATGTAAGGTACGATTCTGTCACCCTGGAAGACAACCCGGAAGCGATGATGTTTGCCCAGCTGTATAAATTCCTGGACGAGGATTTTGCGAAGAAAAACCCTTACATCTACTTCTCCACCGAAAACGAAAACTACATCTATCAGATTTTTGCGGTCTATTACACTGAGTCGGACACGACTCCCAAATATCACTCCAGCCTGCTGACCGAGGAGGAGGCCCTCACCGTTGCCAAAAACGCGGTGGAGCGTTCCCAGTGGATTTATGAAGATGTGGACTTAAAGGAAGGCGACAAGTTCATCACCCTTTCCACCTGTACCTATGAGTTCACCAAGGGGATGACCCCTGCCCAGGCGCTTAACGCCTCTGACAAGCACCGTTATGTGGTTATGGGCAAGCTCCTTCCCGCCAATGCCCGCGGCAGCGAAACCGCCAAGCTTTCCAAAAACCCCTCCCCCAAGAAGCCGGAAGGGGTAGCATAACTGTAAGTAATATTGTAGTTTATCAATTCAGGGAGACATCCTCACGGGTGTCTCCCTACTCCCTATTGGAGTTGTAAAATGAAAAAAAGTATTTTTAAAGTTTCTCTATGTCTTTTGGCTTTGATCTCTTTGACCTCCTGTACAGGCTTAGGAGCCGAAAGCAGCCCGTCAGATGCTTCCTCCACCGGGGAGGCGGAATTTCTTTTGGATAACACCCAAAATACGGCCCAGGCTAAGACCATAAATGGGGATGTTGCCGCATATCTATGTATTCCAGGCACTGAGATCAATTCCCCCATTGTCGACGGGAAAAATTATGATGACTTGCAAAGTTTATACGATATGTATAATGGCACCTACGATGAGGTTACAAAAACCTGGTCCGGCAGAAAAAACTGGGCTAAAAAAAA
>CATJCP010000264.1 GCA_949737515.1 uncultured Oscillospiraceae bacterium
GGCTTTTTTTGAGTGTATAGTAAACTTCTTTACACGTATAGGAGCGCTGAGCCTGAGCATGGCAGTAGATATTGGCTTCCTTTTACTGGTAATGATGCTGCCCCCGCTCCGAAAAAGGTATTCTGCCGGATGGAAATGCTGGATATGGGGAATTTTGGCAGTCCGTTTGTTGATGCCCTTTGAACTCCGCTTACAGGTATACCCTGCCTTGGACTATGATCCAGTTGCACAGTTAAAGGTGGCTTATGCCAACAGCGCTTATGACATTCCTGAATCTGAACCGGAAGATTCCTATACCGTTGAGCCCAACGATGTGCTCCCCCCTCCCCCGGCTGCCAGCGAGGAAAAACAGGCCTTCCCTTGGATGGAAACAGCGGCGGTTGTGTGGCTGGCTGGCGTGGTTGGGATCTGTGCTTTCCGTCTATCCGCTTACCTTTCTCTTAGGCGCAGAATGAAACGTTGGGCAGTCCCTGTCACGGATTCCAATATTTTAAGGATATACGAAACCGCACATAAAGGCGCAGTTCTCGGCATGGCATCGGCGGATTCCATAAAAGGGACCTTTTCGGCGACAATTGTTCCCAGCTTTAACCACAGATGGGGATGGGAAAATCCCAACTTGCTCTATCACGAAGGCGAACAGCCACAGGATGATCCCTACAACCCCGTAAGATTTCATCCAAATTTAAACAAACTCCCTAAACTGTGCATGAGCCCTGATGTGTCCTCCCCCATGACGGCGGGGGTATTCCGTCCTGTTATCCTACTGCCGCAGAGGGACTATCTACCAAAAGACCTTTATCATATTCTAAGGCATGAGCTGACCCACTGCAAACGGCGGGACGTTCTCTATAAACAGTTGTTCGCCCTGGTACAGACCATCCACTGGTTTAATCCAGTTGTATGGCTTCTTTCCCGTACTGCCTGCCAGGATATGGAAATCGCTTGTGACAATGAATCTGTAAAAAACTGGGACGACGGGCAGCGCAAAGAATACGCCCAAACCATCCTCGACTGTGTCCGGGAACAGATGGGCGGAAAAAAGAAGGAGCTGTTCCCCTCCTGCACTACTTGGTTTTCCGGCGGAGCGGCACAGCTCAAGACACGTATTGACTGCCTGTTTGACAGCGGGAATAAACGCTGGGGATGGGTAATTTTGGTGTTTGTCATTCTGATTTTTCTCAATGGGTTGCTGGTGTTCACAACGTTCGCCCCATCTATTGAAACACTGGTATTAAGTGCAGAAAAAACGGGAACCGGAAATATCTGGCTCACCTACACCGACGACTTTGACCTCGACCGCAAACCGGAGAGCTTCGCCTTTATAGGAGAGGAGGAGACAGACAGCTCCCTATATTACGCGGACGAAAGCGGCGTACACTTCCTGATCCACGGCGTAAACGCTGACCATATCTCCCCTGTCACTGTGATGACCCATGGCCAAAACCGTTGGATACTGGTAGAATCCTATGGCGGATCCAGCACACGAAGCTATATCTTTTATATGAAAGACGGGTTTCCTGTTTTGGATAGATATTTCAAAGCGATGCAGGTTACAGCATATAATACAACACAGGAGCCCGTTTTTATCGGTCTGCAAGACGATTACAGCCAGCCGCCCGAAATCGCCGGGCATGGGTTCCTGTACTATTGGTACTTTTGGAACGAAGCTGAGGAATGTTTCCAGGAATATGGTGCAATCCCCATTACAAAAGATCAGCTTCTGGAATTTGACGGCGCAGCGGGGATCCTCTCCATGATTGAACAGGAAAATGGACAGATTACAGAAATCCTGTATCGTGCAAACCACATTATTAACATCAATTATGACGTTCCGGCAGAGGACGGAATCGTAACCCGCCACACTTACACCCTGGAATATGACGATAAATCCGTCAACATCCTTCTGGAATGCAGTGGGACATACTTCAACGAGCAGCTTACCAACGGCGGAACCTATAAAGATGCAAGTATTCCAGGAATTGCGGTTTACCCGGAAAAGTTTAATCCTCCAAATGATTTGTGATATCAAATACCCCAATGATTTTATTGCAGGTTTTGCAGAAGAAGGCATTAGGAACTTTGGTCTGCCCTAAAAGAAGATTGGTTTTTCCGATTGTGCGCAATCCAGTGTGAACCAGCCTTTCCAGACCTTTTTTCTCAAATTGCTCCATTGGAATCCACCCTGGGGCAACTCCATCGATCAATAGTCCCCCTTCTTCCATTTCATTTCCACAAACAGGGCATTTCATATAAAACATCTCCCTTAAAGTTCATTTCAATTTGAAGGAACCACCGTTGGATTCGGTGGTTCCTGTTTTTGTTTACTTATAAGATTCCTCCAAAATTTTCAGTGCATCTGCATTGGACAGGGGCGCGGCGTCTGCCTGGAACAGCCCTCCCATGGTGTCCCTTGCATTTTCCACATACTTGGGCAGTTCTTGCCGCTTCATGCCGTATGCGCTCATCTGAATGTTGTCCACGCCGCAGGCTTTTTGAAGCGCAGCCAAAGCGTCTACAAAATCCATGGGTTTGTCTGCGTCAGCTTTCCCCAAAGCCTTCGCCATATTGATCATCCGCTGATCGCAGGCTCCGCAGTTGGCGAAATAGGTGTAATAGGCAATGCTGATGGAGATAAGGGCGGCGCCGTGTTCAAAGTTAGGATGGTATGCGCTGATGGCATGGGCCAGGCTGTGTTCCGACGTACAGCCAGAGGTGGACTCCACCATTCCCGCTAGAGTGTTGGCAAGAGCTACATTGGAGCGGGCCTCCATGTCGTCACCGTTGGCAACTGCGGCGGAAAGGCTCTTTCCAATCAGTTCAATGGCTTTCAGGGCGTACATATCGCTCAAAATGTAAGCGGTATTGTTCAAATACCCTTCCGTACTGTGGAACAGTGCGTCAAACCCTTGGTATGCGGTCAGATTTTTGGGGACGGTACGCATCAGCTCCGGATCTACAATCGCCAGTGCAGGATAGGTTTTGTCATAGCCAAACCCGATTTTCTCGTTGGTTTCGGTTTTGGTGGTGACTGTCCAGGGATCGGCTTCAGTCCCAGTTCCCGCAGTGGTGGTGATGGCTATGACAGGCAGGGGATCGTTAGGAACAGGCAGCCCCTTGCCGCTTCCGCCATTGACATAATCCCAGTAATCGCCTTCATTAGCAGCCATGACCGCGATAGCTTTTGCTGCGTCGATGCTGCTGCCTCCGCCCAGGCCAACAACCACATCAATACCGTTTTCTTTACAAATGGCCGCGCCTTCCATGACGTGATCCTTAATAGGGTTAGGGAGGATTTTGTCAAAGAGGATATGGGATACTCCTGCCAGGTCGAGCTCTTTCTCCACCCTTGCCAGGTAGCCGTATTTCTTTACCGACTGTCCCCCAGTGGTGACGA
>CATJCP010000265.1 GCA_949737515.1 uncultured Oscillospiraceae bacterium
GGATATTGCCCTCGGCCTCGGACCAGCTGTTTTGTTGGGGGGACTGTTGACGCTGGCCATGCGGCTGCTGTTTCTGTTGAATATGGATTACCATAATTTGCTGGCCCAAAGGTACGGCATCGGGGAGGACACCATCGGAATGGATGGACCTGGACTTTTGGCCCAGGTGGCAAAGAGGCGGGGGATGCTGCTGCCCGGCGGCCTGCCCAACGGGGAACGGGCAGCGGCGGCGGTTTTGGATGAGTTCCGAGGTGGGAAGATTGGGAGGATTTCTCTGGAAGCACCGGAGGATACCTTTGCTAAGTTTAAGGAACGCGCCATACCGGATCCTGCAGATGCGGAAGGTTGATTTCTGGGGGATACATCCCAAAACAAAGATGCACAAAATTGATTTTTATGCCCCACAAAGGGAGCAGGACAGAGAGGTGAATGTCCCTTGACACTGACCATTGAACAGCAGGCCGCCATGCTGGAGTTGGAAAACCAGGCTTATGAAGAGGGATTTCAGGCGGTTTGCGGAATCGACGAGGCAGGGCGGGGACCCTTGGCCGGTCCCGTATTTGCGGCGGCGGTGATCCTCCCGCCAGGGCTGATCATCGAAGGGCTCAACGACTCCAAGCAGCTCAGCGAAAAAAAGCGGGAGGAGCTGTTTGATGTGATCTGCCGGGAGGCGGTCTGCTATGGGATCGGTATGGCGGATCATCGGGAGATCGACCGGATGAATATCCTCCAGGCCACCTTTGAGGCCATGCGCCGGGCAGTGTCCCAGCTTTCCGCCAGGCCGGATTTGGCGCTGGTGGACGGCAACCGCGACCCGGGGTTGGATATAGAGACCAGAACCGTTATAAAGGGGGACGCTAAAAGCGCATCCATTGCAGCGGCGTCTATCCTCGCCAAAGTGAGCAGAGACCGCTTTATGCTGGAGCTGGACCGGGAATACCCGGCCTACCAGTTTGCCAAGCACAAGGGGTACCCCACCAAGGCCCATTACCAGGCCATCCGGGAGAACGGCCCATCGCCGGTTCACCGGAAGACCTTTTTGAAGAAGATGCACTGATGGAGCGGAGGAATGAAGCTGCCTCCCATCGGGGAGGCCAGGGGGAGCAGTATGCCGCCGCCTTGTTGGAAAAGGTAGGATATCAGATCTTGGCATCCAATTTCCGCACAAAAGCAGGGGAAATCGACCTCGTGGCAGTAAAGGATGGATACCTTGCCTTTGTGGAGGTGAAAACCAGAAAGGCGGGGGCCCTTTCCCCAGGCTACCAAGCGGTATCTGTGGCCAAACAGAAAAGGATTATCAGGGCGGCAGAGGTGTTTTTGAGCCGGTTCCCCCTGGAGCTCCAGCCAAGGTTTGACGTCGTGTGCCTGGAAATCTCTCCAGGACCTGCATTTCAGGTTCTGTCGGCGGAATATTATGAAAATGCCTTTGATGTGGAGGGGATTTCTCCTTTTTAGACGGCTGATCCCTGTCCCTTTTGCATATTATTTCCTTTGTATGCAGCGTTAAGGAGGGTTGACAGTATGTATGTAGATCTCCACAGCGATACCATAACAGTTTTGAACCAAAACAAGGGCAGCCTGGCCAGGAACGGTCTGATGGTTTCCCTGGAAAAGGGGGCGGCGCTGAAGGACTGGGCTCAAACCTATGCCATCTTTATGCCTGATTCCCTGCGGGGCGCCGAGGCGGTGGCCTTTTACGAGGACAATCTGGCCTTTTTCCGCAGGCAGCTGGAGGAAAACCGAAGCAGAATCTCCCAAGCGAGGAACCTTGACGAGATTCAAAGGGCCTGGGGTAGAGGAGCGTCTGCCGCCATCCTGGCGGTGGAGGGAGGTTCTGTCCTGGCAGGCGACCTGTCCCGGGTGGAAAGGCTGGCTGAGGATGGAGTGAAGTTTCTCACCCTTACCTGGAATGGGAAAAACGAGATTGCCTCCGGAAATGTAACCCAGGAGGGACTTTCCGGCTTTGGAAGGGATGCGGTGAAGGAGTTGGAAAAGCGGGGGATTGCGGTGGATGTTTCCCACCTCAATGACAAGGGCTTTGACGACCTGGTTCACTGTGCGAAAAAGCCCTTTATGGCCACCCACTCCAATCTGCGGGCAGTCTGTGGCCACAAGCGCAACCTCACCGATGATCAGTTTAAAGAAATTGTCCGGCGGGGCGGCATTGTGGGGATCAATTTCTGTAAGGCTTTCCTCAACGACGACAAGGAAAAGGCCGGTTTCCCCGACCTGCTCCGCCATATAGAGCGGATGCTCGCCTTAGGTGGAGAGGACGCTATTGCCATGGGGTCCGACTTTGACGGGACCACCGTCCCTGAGGGGATGGGCTCAGTGGAAAACCTGGCGGATGTGGAAAGCTATCTTCTCCAGGCGGGGCTTGGGGAAAAGCAGGTTGAAAAAATAATGGGCGGAAATGCCTGTGCGTTTCTGCGGCGGATGTGGGACTGATCCCCTCCGGCAGACCGCGGAACTGTAGAATGAAGAGGATGATCGAAGATGAAATATATCAGCACCCGCAACAAGGCCGCGGCGGTATCCTCCGCCCAGGCCATTGCCCAGGGCATTTCCCGGGAGGGCGGCCTGTTTGTGCCTGAGACGCTGCCCAGGTTTTCCCTGGCGGAGATAGAGGATATGGTCCAGGCAAGCTACCAGGATAGGGCCTGCCTCATCCTTTCCCGGTTTTTGACCGATTTTTCTTCGGAGGAGATACGCGCCTGTGTGGATGGCGCCTATGGAGAGGTCTCCCAGCCCTCCGATAAGTTTGGGGGAAATCCTGCCCCCATTGCCAAGCTTTGCCCGGACACCTATATGCTGGAGCTTTGGCATGGACCGACCTGCGCCTTCAAAGATATGGCCCTGCAGCTGCTGCCCCGGCTGATGGCCGCGTCGGTTTCCAAAGTGATGGCAGGGAAGGAGATTTGTATCCTTACCGCCACCTCTGGGGATACCGGCAAGGCGGCGCTGGAAGGGTTCAGGGATGTGCCGGGGACGAGGATCATGGTGTTTTACCCTCAGCATGGGGTCAGTGAGATGCAGAAGCTGCAAATGGTTTCCCAGGAGGGTGGAAACGTCTCTGTCTGCGCAGTGGAGGGCAACTTTGACGACGCCCAGACAGGTGTGAAAAGCTTATTTACCGATCCGGCCCTCCGGGAGAGGCTGGCTGGAAAGGGGATGGCCTTTTCCAGTGCCAATTCCATCAACTGGGGGCGTCTGGTCCCTCAGATCGTCTACTATTTCAGCGTTTACTGCGACCTGCTGGCCGACGGGGAGATCTCCCTGGGGGAGACGGTCAACGTGACTGTGCCCACAGGGAATTTTGGAAACATACTGGCGGCGTATTATGCCCGGGAGATGGGGCTGCCGGTCCATCGGCTGATCTGCGCCTCCAACCGCAACAATGTGCTCACCGACTTTATTCAAACTGGAATTTACAATAAAAAGCGTCCCTTTCACGCTACCACCTCTCCCTCCATGGATATTCTGGTTTCCAGCAATCTGGAGCGGCTGTTGTTTGCCCTCGGCGGGGGAGATGACGGATTGGTGTCCAAGCTGATGGAGAGCCTGAACCAAGATGGAGAATACCAGGTTCCCCCTGGCGTCAAGGAGAGGTTGGATGAATGTTTCTCCGCCTGTTGGTGCGATGACCAGCAGGCCGCAGGGGAGATCTGCCGGCTGTTTGAGGAATTTTCCTATCTCTGCGACCCTCATACGGCGGTGGCTTCTTTTGCCTGCCGCAGATATCGGGAGGAAACAGGGGATACCACGAAAAATGTGGTGGTTTCCACCGCCAGCCCCTATAAGTTCCCGTCCAGCGTCCTGAACGCCGTGACAGGAGAAAAGCTGCAAGCGCTTTCGGCACAGGAGGAATTTGCCCTTGCTTCCCGGCTGGAGCAGCTTTCCGGTATGCCTCAGCCTCAGCCCCTTCTCCGGCTGAGGGAAAAGCCGGTTCGCTTTACCGGCAGCTGCACCAAAGGACAGATGGAGGAGGCGGTTTCCGTCTTCCTGGGCTTGTGAGCCGCTGCGGGGAGGAAACGGAATGACCCTTTATACCATTGGAGACACCCATCTTTCCATGGGTTGCGACAAGCCCATGGAAATCTTTTCCGGTTGGGACAGGTATGTCCAGCGGCTGGAGGAAAACTGGCGGGCCAAGGTTGGGAATGACGATGTGGTGGTGGTGGCCGGGGATGTTTCCTGGGGGATATCCCTGGAACAGGCCCTGGATGACTTCCGGTTTCTCCACCAACTTCCCGGCAAAAAGGTGCTCCTCAAGGGCAACCACGACTACTGGTGGTCTACCCGCAGCAAAATGGAACATTTTTTTTCGGAGAATGGTTTAAACTCCCTTTGCATTCTCCATAATAACTGCGTTCCCTTCGGCCCCTTCGGCATCTGCGGAACGCGGGGGTGGATCTTTGAAAACGGAGAGCCTCAGGACGTCAAGGTTCTGGCCAGAGAGACAGGCAGGCTGGAGGCCTCCCTTGGGGAATGCTCCCGAATGGGACTGGAACCCATTGTTTTTCTCCATTACCCTCCCCTGTATGGGGCGGAGCGTTCCAAGCCCATCCTGGAGATGTTGCAGAAATACCAGGTGCGCCGGTGTTTTTATGGGCATCTTCACGGCTCCGCCATTCGTGCCGCCTTTCTGGGTCCCTGGAACAGCATCCAGATGTCCTTGGTTTCCTGTGATTTTCTCCAGTTCGATCCCCTTTTGGTGGAGACGCTGGATTAAGTATGGGGAGCGGCCTTTTAGGACGTCTTTTAGGGTGTGAAACAGGGGAACCCATCGGTTCGAAAAGGGTTTCGTGGCGAAATCCCCCAAATTTCTCAAAAATGCCCCGCAACAAGGCTGTTGTGGGGTTGCGAATCGTTTTTTGTTGTGTTATAATTACAAGGATTGATTGTCTGAACGCTGCCAATCTCGGCTGCCCGGAATCCCAAGGCTGGCAGGCTTTACAATATGGCAGGATGTGACAAATTTTAGACAGACCGCTGTGATAGAATGAAACGGTCATGTTACAGGAGGAAGTAATCCCATGAGTTTAGTTTCGTCTAACAAAACCGCAACCAATACTTATGAGCTCCAGATCGCTGTCGGCAGCGAGGAATTTGAGAAGGCTGTTGAAACAGCATACCGCAGAAACAAGAACAAGATCAATGTTCCGGGTTTCCGCAAGGGCAAGGCCAGCCGCAGCTTTATTGAAAAGATGTATGGAGAGAGCTTCTTCTATGAGGAGGCTGTCAACGCCCTGTATCCCGAGGCATACCGCGCCGCTGTTGACGAGTCCGGAATTGAGCCGGTGGACCGTGCGGATATTGAGATCACTGAGGTGGGCAAAGATAAGGGAATGACCTTTAAGGCTACCGTTACCGTCAAGCCTGAGGTTGAAATTTCCAACTACAAGAATATTGCTGCCGCCAAGCGCAAGGTGGAGATCACCGATAAGGAGATCGACGCTGAGATTCAGAGAATGCGGGAGCGCAACGCCCGTATGGTGGATGTTGACGACCGCGCGGTGGAAAAGGGCGACAATGTTGTCATTGACTTTACCGGTTATGTGGACGGCGAGACCTTTGACGGAGGCCATGCGGAAAAATTCCCCCTGACCATTGGTTCCAACCAGTTTATCCCCGGCTTTGAGGATCAGGTGATCGGCCATAAGGTAGGGGAGGAGTTTGACATCACCGTCACCTTCCCGGAGGACTACCAGGCGAAGGAACTCCAAGGGAAATCCACTGAGTTCAAAATCAAACTTCATGAGATCAAGACCCGGGAGCTGCCCGAGGTAGACGACGAGTTTGTAAAAGACGTCAGCGAATTTGATACCCTGGATGAGCTGAAAGCAGACCTTTCCAAAAAGCTGGCCGAGCGGGGAGAAAAGGCTGCTCAGGATGACTTTGAGAATCAGCTGATCGACACGGTTATCGGCAATATGACAGCGGAGATTCCCCAGTGCATGATCGAGTACAGCATTGACGAGATGGTTCAGAACTTTGAATACCGTCTCCAGATGCAGGGCCTTGATCTGAACACCTATCTCCAGTATGTGGGGATGGACACCGGCGCTTTCCGCAAAACTTTTGCGGAGCAGGCTGAAAAGCAGGTGAAGATTCGCTTGGCCCTGGAAAAGATCGGCCAGCTGGAAAATTTGGAGGCCACAGAGGAAGAGATCGAAAGCAAATACGAGGAACTGGCGAAAAACTACAGCATGGAGAAGGATCAGATTAAGAAGGCTATCCCTGCTGACGATGTGAAGAAGGACGTCATTTCCCAGAAGGCCATTGATCTTGTACGCGATACCGCCATCGTTACCGAAGCGGTGGAAACCAAAGAGACCGAGTCCCCCGCGGAAGGCGAATAAGTCCCTGAAAACAGAGGCGGACAGCGCAGGACCGACGGGAAGCCAAAACAAAACCGATGCTTTGTAAGCGGCGGGGCGTTCCCAGGGAACCAAAGGGGAGGCGTCCCGCCGATTATCGGCAATATCAGGAGGTGCTTTTTATGGCCCTTGTGCCAATGGTAGTAGAACAAACCGGCAGAGGAGAACGGTCCTACGATATATTCTCCCGTCTGCTCAACGACCGAATCGTGATGCTCTGCGACGAGGTAAACGACGCAAGCGCAAGCCTGGTTGTGGCGCAGCTGCTTTACTTGGAAGGGCAGGATCCAGAAAAGGATATCCAGCTGTATATCAACAGCCCTGGAGGCTCCGTATCTGCGGGCCTGGCTATTTATGATACCATGCAGTATATTAAATGTGACGTCTCCACCATCTGCCTGGGCCTGGCTGCTTCTATGGGCGCTTTCCTTTTGGCAGGGGGAGCAAAGGGCAAGCGCATGGCGCTGCCCCACAGCGAGATTATGATTCACCAGCCCTCTGGCGGTGCTAAGGGCCAGGCAACTGATGTACAGATCCATGCAGAGCAGATGCTTCGCATTAAGAAGCAGCTCAATGAAATGCTGGCAGAAAATACAGGGCGTACCCTGGAGGAGATCCAGAGGGATACGGAACGCGACCACTTTATGACTGCGGAAGAGTCCAAAGAATACGGGATTATTGACAAAGTGATTTACAAACATTAAGGTTGGTGTATCCATGGCAAAGTATGATGAGAGCAAAAATTTAAGATGCTCCTTCTGCGGGAAGCTGCAAAGTCAGGTCGAGCGGATGATTGCGGGGCCGGGTGTTTGTATCTGCAATGAGTGTATCGAGCTGTGTCTGAATGTCCTGGAGGATGATCCCCTCCCAGCGCCGCGGCGCTCCCGCAAAAAAGAGAAGGAAAAGGAAGAGACGGTTCTTCCGCGTCCCGCCGAGATCAAACAGTATTTGGATGAATATGTTATCGGCCAGGATGACGCCAAAAGATCGTTGGCTGTGGCGGTGTACAACCACTATAAGCGTATTTTCTTCGGCGACGACGACAACAGCGGCGTAGAGCTGCAAAAAAGCAATGTGCTTCTGTTAGGTCCTACTGGTGTGGGGAAGACCGAGCTGGCCAGAAGTCTTGCACGGATGCTTAACGTTCCCTTTGCCATCGCGGATGCGACGACTCTTACCGAGGCCGGATATGTGGGTGAGGATGTGGAAAATATCCTTCTCCGCTTGATTCAGGCTGCTGATTTTGATGTAGAAAAAGCGCAGAGGGGCATTATTTACATCGATGAAATAGACAAGATATCCCGCCGGTCTGAGAACCGTTCCATCACTAGGGACGTCAGCGGCGAGGGTGTGCAGCAGGCGCTTTTGAAGATTTTGGAAGGCACTGTCGCCAATGTTCCTCCCCAAGGGGGGAGAAAACATCCTCAGCAGGAGTTTATCCAGATTGACACCGCCAATATCCTGTTTATCTGTGCCGGCGCCTTTGACGGAATTGAAAAGCTGATTGAGCGGCGGGTTGCCGTCTCCTCTATGGGATTTGAATCCTCCATCCGCGCCACTAAGGACGATGACAGAGATAATCTGATCAGCCAGGTCATCCCCTATGACTTGGTGAAGTACGGGCTTATCCCGGAGTTGGTGGGCCGCCTGCCGGTGATCACTACCTTGAAATCCCTGGATATTGACTCTCTGGTACGGATATTAGGCGAACCGAAGAATTCCATTATGAAGCAGTATGTGCGCCTGTTTAAAATGGACGGCATTGATCTTGTCTTTGACGAGGCTGCCCTGAGGGCTGTAGCCTCCAAGGCCTTGGAGAGAAAGACAGGGGCCAGAGGACTGCGTTCAGTGATCGAAGGGGTGTTGGGAGACTTGATGTTCCAATGTCCAACGGATCCGACCATTGTCTCTGTTGAAATTACAGAGGATTATGTCAATGGCAAGGAAGAACAACCCAAGTTTACCTATGATCCCACACGAAAGCTGACGCCAATTACTGTGAGTATTCCAACCCGGCCAACCCCAAAGGCCAGCCGGAAGAGCTCGTCAGTATAAGCTGTAAGATTTCAGGCACTGCCCCTGGAGGCGGTGCCTTTTCGTTGGGGGAAATATCAGCGGTGGATCCCGTTATTTGCCGGCTAAAACAATTTCTGCCCAAAATGGGCGAAATAACCGAATTTAGGGGCAAAACAGCGGAAAAAAGAACAAATTTATGAAATTCTATGCTGCAGTGGTTTCCAAAGATGTTTTTCTGGAAAAAATCCGTAAAAAACTTCACAAAATGCTGACAAATCCTTCAATTCCTGCACTTGCAAAAAAGGGAATAGTCCGATATAATTTTTACAAACAGGAGTTATTTGGTGGAGATTTTAGGCTGATATTCATCCCTGTTCATTGCCATCCAAATTGTTTTATGCGGAGGGGAGTAACCAATGGAAGAAAAAAAACACGAATTGCTCCAGCTGAAGGTGCCGATGCTGGCGCTTCGAGGACTGGTGTTATATCCAAAGATGGTGCTTCATTTTGATGTAGGGCGGGAGAGGTCTATTCTCGCCCTCAATGAAGCTATGTCTAAAAAGCAGCTGATCTACCTGGTGGCCCAAAAGGACGTGCGGGATGACGAGCCCAAGTCTGCCCAGCTTTACCGGGTAGGGGTAGTGGCCCAGATCAAGCAGATTTTAAAAACCCAAAGCGAGGCTGTCAAGGTACTGGTGGAGGGAAAGTTCCGCGCCAGGACCATTGAGGTGGCGGAGACCGGACCCTTTTACCAAGCGGTTGTGCAGGAATACCCTTTGAAGCCGCAGCGGGGACGGCCCTCAATGATGGCCAGCGCACTGATGCGCACAGTAAAAGATCAGTTTGACGAATACGTTTCCCTATCGCCCAGGATGCCTAGGGAACTGGTTATGTCGGTAATGACCACCGAGGACCCGGTTTTTTTGGTGGAATTCATTGCCGGGAATATCCCCATTCGGGATGATCAGAAGCAGGCCATTCTGGAGGAGTCCTCTGTAACCAAGCGGCTGGAACTGATGGCCGCAATTTTGGAGGCAGAGAATGATATTCTCGCTGTGGAGCACGACATATACGAAAAGGTCCGGGAACAGGTGGACCGGAACCAACGGGAATATTATCTGCGGGAGCAGATGAAGGCCATTTCCGCTGAACTTGGCGACGGAGAGGATACCGGGGATGAGGTGGTCCGCTACCATGAGGCCATTGAAAAGCTGGAAATGGAGCCGGAGCATATGGAAAAGCTCCACAAGGAGGCTGACCGGCTGATGAAGATGTCCGGCAGCAGCCAGGAGGCGGCAGTCATCCGGGGATACCTGGACAATGTGCTAGAAATGCCTTGGAACAGCCGCACAAAGGATAAAATAGACATTGCCAAAGCTCAGAAGCAGCTTGACAAGGACCATTACGGCCTGGCCAAGGTAAAGGAACGGATCTTGGAGGTTATGGCGGTGCGGAAGCTTGCGCCGGATATTAAAGGGCAGATCATCTGTCTGGACGGCCCTCCCGGAGTGGGAAAGACCTCTATTGCCAAATCCATCGCCAAGGCCATGGGGCGCAATTATGCCCGCATTTCTCTGGGCGGCGTACGGGATGAATCAGATATACGGGGACATCGTAAAACCTATGTCGGTTCCATGCCCGGGCGAATTGTCAACGGTTTAAAGCAGGCCAAGAGCCGCAATCCAGTCCTGCTGCTGGATGAGATCGACAAGCTGGGCAATGACTTTCGGGGAGACCCGGCCTCCGCGTTGCTGGAGGTATTGGATGCGGAACAGAACAATGCTTTCCGGGATCACTACATAGAGATTCCCTTTGACCTGAGCGAGGTTTTGTTTATTGCTACGGCCAATGACCTGAACACCGTCCCCCGGCCTTTGCTGGACCGTATGGAGGTTATTACCATCACTAGCTATACGCGGGAGGAGAAGTTCCAGATTGCCCGCCGCCATCTTCTGCCCAAGCAGATGAAGCGCCATGGTTTGAACGGAAAGACCTTTAAGGTGGCAGATGACGCGATATTTGGGCTGATCGACTTCTATTCCCGGGAATCCGGTGTGCGCGGCCTGGAGCGCCTGCTGGCCTCCCTCTGTCGGAAAGCGGCTAAAAAGATCGTTTCCGGCTCCGCCAGAGTCGTCGTAGACGCCGCTGCCCTGGAAGAGCTTTTGGGGCCGAAGAAGTACCACCCGGAACGGATTGAACAGGCGGACGAGGTGGGGATGGTCAACGGTCTGGCCTGGACCTCTGTGGGAGGCGAAATGCTCCAAGTGGAGGTGGCTGTGCTGGAAGGGAGCGGCAAGCTGGAACTGACCGGTTCCCTGGGAGATGTGATGAAGGAGTCCGCCAGGGCTGCCATAACCTATATACGCTCCTGTGCAGAACGGTACCAGATTGACAAGGATTTCTACAAGAACAAGGATATCCACATCCATGTCCCGGAGGGAGCAGTCCCCAAGGACGGTCCCTCTGCCGGCGTGACCATCTGTACAGCGGTCACCTCCGCCCTGTCGGGGATTCCAGTGCGGCGGGATGTGGCCATGACAGGGGAAATTACTCTGAGGGGACGCGTGCTGCCCATCGGCGGGTTGCGGGAGAAGACCATGGCTGCCTACCGAAATGGAATTCAGACGGTAATCGTCCCGCTGGAGAATGAAAAGGACCTGGAGGAAATCGACCAGACGGTTCGGAACGCCCTGCGGTTTATCACTGTGGAGCAGGCGGACCAGGTGCTGGGCGAGGCGCTGGACCCGGCAGGGAAGGAACCCGCGCGGGAGTGGGATGCCGGTGTGCCGGAGGAGCCGCCCCGCAGGCCAGCCCGCAGGAATCAGACGATTCAGCAATAAAGCATGTGAAAAGAGCCGCCTGGTGGCGGCTCTTTTTCGGCAGCGCACAGCTTAACGTTCTGTTTGCTTCTTTTTCCGGCTTCGCTCGGACGGACTCCACTAGGATTTTTCTGCGAAAAATCAAGTGTCGTTCCGTCTTTCCGGGGGCTCTGCCCCAGGCCCCGGCAGGGGGCGGGCCGCCCCCTGCACCCCGCCATGCGGTTTCTACCAATAGAAAGGAGAAGCTATGAACTTACAAAACGCGGAATTCATCCGCTCCGCAGCCAAGCCGTCGGACTTTGCCCGTGACCGCCTGCCCCAAATCGTCTTTGCTGGCCGGTCGAACGTGGGAAAATCGTCGGTCATCAACCGTCTTCTCAACCGGAAAAACTTCGCCCGTGTGGGCGCGGCCCCGGGAAAGACCACCCACATCAATTACTTCCTCATTGACCGTCAGATGTACCTGGTGGATCTGCCGGGCTACGGCTACGCCAAGGTGTCCAAGGCGGAGAAGGAGCGCTGGGGCAAATTGATTGAGTCCTACTTTGCGGACCCGGAGCTGATGACCCTGGGGGTGCTCATCGTGGACGCCCGGCACAAGCCCACGGCGGACGACTGCACCATGGCGGAGTGCTTCCGGCAGAGCGGCAAGCCCTTTGTGGTGGTGGCCAACAAGCTGGACAAGCTGAAGAAGAGCGAGGTGGAGCCCAATCTCTTTTTGGTAGAGGAGACCCTTGCGGCCGCCGGTGAGGAGCGGGTGATTCCCTTTTCAGCGGAGAAGGGAACGGGCAAGGAGGAGCTGCTGAGGGCGGTTTTGAACAGTCTGGAGGGATAGAAGCGTGAAGTATGTGCGTATTTTGAGGGATGGACTCCCGTGCTGGGGCGTGGTAGAGGGGGACCGGGTCCGCACCCTGCGGGAGGCTCCGTATGAGTCGGTCGTTTACGACGGCGGCGCGGAAAAGCTGGCGGAATGCACCCTGCTGCCCCCCTGCACACCGAGTAAAATTGTCTGTGTGGGCAAAAATTACTATGACCACGCGGTGGAAATGAACGAAGGGATTCCCGAGCACCCCATCTTGTTTCTGAAGGGCCCCAACACCCTGAACCGGCATGAGGGCGCTGTCCATGCCCCGTCCTTTGTCCAGCGGCTGGATTACGAGGGGGAGCTGGCCTTTGTCATCCGCAAGCGGGCGAAGGACGTGCTGGCGGCGGATTGGAGGGAGTACATCCTGGGCTGCACCTGCCTGAACGACGTCACCGCCCGTGACGTTCAAAAGGGAGATGTCCAGTGGACCCGGGGAAAGTCCATGGACGGCTTCGCGCCGGTGGGGCCCTGGGTCACAGACGAGGTGGACCCGGCGGACCTGAAGCTGGAGACCCGGCTGAATGAGCAGGTGGTCCAGAGCGGCCGGACCAGCCAGTTCATGACCAGCGTGCCCAACATGCTGGCCTTCATCACGGCGGCCATGACGCTGGAGCCTGGGGACGTGGTTTCCACCGGCACCCCGGCGGGAATCGGGCCCATGAAGCCCGGCGACGTGGTGGAGGTGGAAATCGAGGGCATCGGTGTTCTCCGCAGCTACATCAAGTGATTTTTCCCTTCTTTTCTTGGAAGAAAAGAAGCAAAAGAACTTCAAACTGATTCTACTGCCAGATTGGCTTAGAAGAACAGTTTGAAGTTCTTTTTGGTTCTTTTTCGTTCAAGAAAAAGAACAGATTCAGAAGCTGTACCATTAGGCGAAGTGCGTGGATTTGCGAGCCAAAATCGTCGTTGGCAAGGCAAAAA
>CATJCP010000266.1 GCA_949737515.1 uncultured Oscillospiraceae bacterium
AATACTGCGCAGACCGTGGAGGATATCCGGCAGGCTGCACAGGGATTCCTCCAAATGCATCTTTCCGCTTTCGATGCGGCTCATGTCCAGGACGTCGTTGATCAGGCTGACCAAGTGGTTTCCGGAGGTCAGTATTTTTTTCAGATATTCCAGCACCTGATCCTGCCGGTTGATATGAGTGATGGCCAGGGTGGTGAAGCCCACGATGGCGTTCATAGGAGTGCGGATATCATGGGACATATTGGAAAGAAATACGCTCTTGGCTTTGCTGGCCCGGTTGGCCTGGGAAAGCGCGTCCTCCAGGAGGTTCTTCTGTTCCATCTCTTTGCGGGTTTCATCGTCCACATTGCGGAAACCCAGCACCGCGCCGTGGGTTTCATCCCAGGTTCCGGCCCGGACGGCCTTTACCTGGAAGTAGGTAACCTCGCCGTCAATCAGTGTTCGGTAGTTTATGTAGAAGGTGGGCTTTTTGGTAAGTTCCTGGGTCAGATGTCCCGGAGTACAGGCCTGGAGCAGCATTTCCCGGTCATCCGGATGGACCTGGCGCTCTATGTAAGCTTCCATGGCTTCCTGGAACAGGATATCCCCAGTAAAGATTTCCGCTGTTTCAGGGTCTGTGAGATCAGCGATGCGCAGGGGCGTTCCCTTGGCGCTGTCCAGATCAAAGAAGCATACCAGACTGTAGTCAATGCTCAGGGCATGGATCAGTTCCATCTGGCGGCATTCCTTTTCGGTGCGTTCCTGCTGTTCCTGGAGCTTCTGGGCAGTGCAGTCCAAAAGGAAGCGCTGGTAGTACAGCTCACCGTTTTCCTCAATCAGCTTGATATTGCCCATGATATGGAGAATATCGCCGTTTTGATGGCGGACGCGGTACTCTACATTGACAGTGTCTTCCACCTCTTTCAAGGTCTGGATGCTTGCCCGAAGCATGGGTTTATCCTCCTCCAGAACAGAGGCGGCCACCATGTCAAAACCATCGGTATAGAGCTGGTCCAGGGATTCATAGCCCAGTATTTTCAGCGCCGCTTGGTTGATGCTGATGATATGGGAGCCATCCAGGGTGTGGCACATAATGCCGCATTCTATGGTGGTAAAAATGGTTTCCAGGGTGTGGTTCTTCTGGATAATCTCCTGTTTATAGAAGTGCTCCTGAGTCACATCAATGGCGACCCCAACCGTGCCCATAACAGAGCCGTCCAGGTCGTACAGGGGAGACTTATAGGTGGTGAGCAGCCGCTCTCCCTCTCCGGTCTGGATGGTCTCCTCCGATACAAGGGTCTCCTTACGGCTCATAACTTCCCGTTCTGATTCGATGCAGGCTGGATCATCCTGTTCCACGTCCCAGATATAAGCATGGCCCCGGCCCTGAACCTGTTCCTTGGTTTTATTGACGGTTTTGCAGAAGCTGTCGTTTACTTTTTCGTGAATGCCGCTCTTATCCTTATACCAGATGAGGTTGGGGATGCTGTTGATCGTGGCCTCCAGGTATTGGCTGGTCTGCCAGTAATCCTTTTCCTGCCGGTAACCCTCCTGCCACCGGCGGATATGGAACCGCAGCTCTTCCTCGGACATAGGGGCAGTCCAGATATCTTTGATCTTTGGCAGATATTCTGCCAGAAGGGGGATCTGCCCCTTTTCCGCGATCAGGATCAGTTCCGCCTCCGGACGTTTATGAGCGAGAAGGGACTGCACTGTCTCCACTGCGTCCATCTCCCGCAGATTGGCCAGAATGACATCCGCCTGGCCCTCCTGCATTGGATCGGGTCCGCTGGAATGTGTAAACATATGGGTAAAATGCTCAAAGGGAGAGGTTTCTTTTAGAATTTCAAATGCCTTTTGCCGGAGCCCAGCATAATGAAAATGAACGGTACAATGATACATTTTTGGTTTCCTCCCTGTGCATTACAAAAGATTGCATAGAATGCGTTCCCGACGGTTCATCAAACAGGATAAAAGTCCGCGTATATTTTTATTTTAACAAATTAGACACTGCTTTGTCAATATTTCCCCGTTCAAATTCCACGGCAAACCCATGAATAACCTCCCCGGCGGCGCTGTCCACAGGAGATGCCGGACGCTATATCTGCTGGGGATAAAGCCCCTGTTCCGTCATTGCGGCCAACGCCGCCACTACGGTGGGGCGGTCCTCCCGATAGGTGACGCCATACCATCTGTCCGGCGATATCATAACCTGTACCTGGGCCCTTCCCCCGTGGATCATGCTGTCAACTACAGAGGGCAGGAGGTATTCGCCCTTTTCCGGGTTTTCCGCCAGGGCCCGCTCCAAAAAGGGGGAGAAGCCCGCTTCCAGGGCGGCAAAGAAATCCGGCGTAAAGCCCCAGAAGTTCATGGACACCACCGTGCCGGCGGCAATGGGTGTGGAGACGCCGTTTTCTACATAGAAGGGACCGTTTGGCCCGGACTCGATCCGGGTGCGCTCGGTGACGCTCTGCAGCTTTCCCTCCCCGTTGATCTCGCATATGCCCCGGGAGACAAATCCGTTTTCTGTCAGGGTGTTTTCCAGCCGGTAGCCTGCCATGCAGTACGTCCCGCTGCCCTGGGTTGTTTTCAGGAAGCGGTATACCTGCTCAAAGGACTGAACTCCATAATAGTCGTCAGCGTTGATGACCACAAAGGGGGCGTCGCCTACAGCCTCTTTTCCGCAGAGAACCGCGTGCCCAGTGCCCCAGGGCTTTGTGCGCCCCTGAGGCGCTGAAAAACCTTGGGGAAGATGATCCAGTTCCTGGAAGGCGTACTCCACGTCCATCTGTTTTTCAATGCGCCTTCCCACCACCTCCCGGAATTCGCCCTCTATCCGGCGGTTTAGGATGAGAACCGCCTTTTCAAAGCCCGCCCGGCGGGCGTCATAGAGGGAATAGTCTAAAATTGCCTCGCCGCCTGGCCCCACTGCTTCCATCTGCTTGAGGCCGCCATACCTGCTGCCCATGCCTGCCGCCATAACTAAGATCACCGGTTGTTTCACTTTGATTTCCCCTTTCCGTTTGCTGCCGTTTGTTTCATTCTGTCCCATTGACGTTCCATATCCTCCACTAGAACAAACTGGGTGCGGGCCCGCTCCAGATTGTGGGCAGGATGTTCGGTGTGAAAATATATGTCTCCGTTCAGGTAGTCCGCTAAAAAGCGCATCCCACATTCCAGGGTCATCAGCCGTGCCCCCTCGGGCATCAGCTCGTATTCCAGGGCTGTCAGCTTTTCCCCTGCGCTGCTGCGGTAGCCCTCGACATAGGCCTCGAAATGGGGCAGGGAAAAGTGCACCTTGTTCAGGTCCGGCTCGTCCTCCGCCGCGGTACTGGCCCCAAAGCGCACCGCGTCCCCAAAGTCGTAGAGGGAAAGGCCAGGCATAACTGTATCCAGATCCACTACGCAGAGGGGCTCGCCGGTTTTTTTGTCAAAGAGGAGGTTGTTCAGCTTGGTGTCGTTGTGGGTCACCCGCAGGGGAAGCTCCCCCTTTTGCAGCGCATCTGTCAGTAAGGAGAGGGTTCCCTGCCGCCGAAGCACAAATTCGATTTCCCGGGCAGCGCCCTTGAACCTGCCCGCACGGTTTTCCGCAATCGCCTTCTGCAGCTGGGAGAAACGCACTGGGGTGTTGTGGAAATCCGGCAGGATCTCGTACAGGCTATTTACCGGGAAGCCCTCCAGCAACTCCAGAAACCGGCCAAACCCCTGGGCGGCCCGGCCAAACAGCTCCGGCGTGTCCGCCTTCTGGAAAACAGCGGCGTCCCGGATAAAGTGGTAGGCACGCCAGCATTCCCCTGCGCTGTCTTGGTAAAAGCATTCCCCTGCGCGGTCAGGCAGGATATGGAGCGTTTCCCGTACCGGGTCTCTCCCCAGAGAGGCCAGAGTCCGCTCCAGATAGCTGGTCACGGCAGCAATATTTGCCATCATCTCCCGAATTTTTGGAAACACCTGCCGGTTGATTTTCTGCAGGATGTACTCGCCTTCCTCTGTCTCCACCCAGTAAGTCGCATGGATATGGCCGCTGCCATGGCGCCGGGCTGTGCGGACCGTGTCCTCCGGAAAAAACGCGGTCAAGGCCTCTGACAGTTTCGCTTGGTTAGGCATTGGCGCCGCCTCCTCTTTTTGTTTCTTTTCCCTGTTTTAATGATGCATTCTCCGTTTGCCGGTCAAACCGGCTGAATGGGTCCTTCTCCTTGGCCTTTGGCCGTGATGGTGACCTGTGCTGTTTGCTCCAGTCTGACCGTTTGCAGCCGCACCCGCTCCTTTACCTGCCTCAGAAACGGCGCTGGTCCCAGCACCTGCACGATTGGGCCGAAACCCAAAATGCGGATCAGCACCTCTGTTTCGTCCGACTTCTGGTACCAGATCTTCACATGGCAGCGGCCGGTATCAGGCTCCATCCAGCTTTCCTTTTCGTAAGAGGAGAACTCCACCAGAAAGCGTTCCACACCGTTTCGCTCCGGGGAGACCACTACTTCTGCCGGCTGCCCGCATTTTTGCTTCTCCAGCCATTTTCCCATCAATTCCATCTCTGCGCTGCTGGTACAGCGCTCTGGACGCGGGGAGGCCTCCAGGACTCTTCCCAGATTGACGGTGGCGTACCCCGCCGGACGGCCTCGATGCAGACGTTTGCAGAGGATGCGGAACTTGTCGTCCTTTTCAGAGTACTCCAGCCGCAGGGGAATGTAAACACCCCTGTGGATTCGGGGGCTTTCCGCCCCGCCGTGGGCCCCTGCCTGGAAGGTGATTTCCAGCGCCTGTCCTTCCCGGAGCGCCGAAAGGATGAGGCGGAATCGTTTTTGATAGCTGGCAGAGGGATAGGGATCTCCGTCCAGGTACTGGTCAAAGTACCGGAAATCCCTCTGGATATACAGGGGGGAGACCCCTTCAAGGGCCTGGTTCAGCCTGCCAAGCGTCTCGTAGGAGAGGAACAAAGGCGCCCTGGGATCGGTCAGGACGGCGGAGAGCCAGCGCCGTTCCAATAGGGTCAAGGGCCTTTTGGGAAGGCGGCTAAGACGGCTTTTCCACCGGTCCGGCGGGCCGGGGCATTTTTCCAGGAAAGGCCAGCCATCCTTCCCCATCAGCTTGGGAAGAAGATAGACAGAGCTCTCCCCAAATCCCATGGAGGCAGCTGCCCGCTGGATCTCCTCCCGGGCCATTTCCCTGGTGGAGCAGATCCGCAGGAGATGGGATACCATCTGGTAATAGGCCCCGAAAACCTCGGAAAACAGCTCCATGTTTAATCCGTCCCTTCATATAGTTTCTTCATCCGCTCCATATCGCTGTAAAACCGTCGCACTACCTGCCGGTTATCCCCCTCCAGCTTGCAGATGCGCCCGGTAAAGGTCTTGATCCATTCCATCAGCTCATTGGAGTCGGAAACCTCCACAGAGTAACGGAAGCGGTTATTCCCCACCTGTTGGACGGTTCCGCCCCGGCCTTCCCTTTGGAGCCTCTGAAGGATGTATTTCTCCCGCCTTTCATCTATGTAAAGCTCCATGGAAAGCCGTTCCCGCCGGGGACGCCAGGCAATGGCAGAGCCCCAGGCGGCGTTTAAGCTCTCCTCCCCGTGGAGCCGGACCTCCTCCAGAATTTCCGGAGGACAGGGGCCCAGCCTCCTGACAGATTGGATGTAATCCAGCCGAAAGGAGTGGAATTTTTTTCGTTTATCCCCGTAAAGAGCCAGATACCGTCTTCCCGTCTGGGTGCTGACCAGCACTGCCATCGGCACGCCGGTACAGGTTACAGGCGCGCCAAGGCCTTGGCCTCGCTGGCGGCGGCCAAAATTGGTGATTTCCAGCAGTTCCCCCTCCCTAATGGCCTCTGTGACAGCCAGGAGAAGGTTGTCGTCCAAGGCGTGGGTGAGGAAGTGATGCTTAAAGCGTATATGGGGATTGGAAAGCCCCGCCCGCTCCATTAGATAGTTCCCTGCCACCCCAAAGGGGGCTGTTTCAGAGAAAAAGGCCAAAAAATCTTCCAGTTCCTCCCGATGTTCTTCCAGCAGCTGGGATAGATCCTTCTGGTCCTCTGCCAGGCGATAGCAGAGAGCTTTTCCACACCTTTGGGCCTTGAAAATGCAAAGCCCTTTCTCCGGGCTTTCGTATTCCCGCAGCTTTCCCCGGAGGGTCTGCACATCGAAACACAGCCCGTAGCGCCGGGAAAGTTCGTCGGCAAGCTGCCCTGCAGTCCAGCCCTCCGCCTGAGGCGGAGGGGAACCAGAAAGGATATCCAGCAGGAAAAAGTGGAGGGTGATATCGTTGTCGGTAAAGCTTTTGCTGCGGTAAGCCTGATAAAAGGGGTTATGCTCCAGCTCAGCGGATTCCATGGAAAGCCATACCCGCTTCCCGCGCCCTCCCTCCTGGGTGCGAAAGCGCATATAGCGCCCCAGATAGGATTCGATCCGGCGGCGTTCGTTGTCATAGGTGCGGAGACTTTTATCCGGATGGTCTCCCCGGGTTTTGTATCCATAGAGGAAGAAGTCCCGCATATAGTCCCGCAGGCGGTCAAAATTTTTGATCAGTTCCTGAAATGCCATGGCCATCCGTCCTTATTTCCAAATGACAGTCGCAGGGTTCCAGCTCATACAGATGGGGGTCTATCTCCTCTGCGTCCACACAGCCATGGCGGCGGTAAAACCGCTGGGATTCCTCCGAAGAGTGGGCGGAGATATAGAGCTTTTCCGCCCCCTGCTCCCGCCCGTAGTTCAGCGCCATCCGGAACAGCTCGGACCCGATTCCCATGCTGCGGTACCGCGCGTCCGTATACAGATAGTGGAGGACCAAATACTGCCGCCGGGAACCAATGGGTTTTCCCTCCACCGCCGCAAAGGCCACAGGGGCATGCCCGTCACAGGCAGCAAAGACCGCCCCATTTTCGGCAATCCGCTTTAAGTCAAGGGAGGTTTCCCGCAGTTCCTCCTCGTCCCACTGTTCCAGAAAGCCGATATCCTTTAACATCCACTGGCCCTCAACCTTTCTCCAGCAGCGCCGGACGACCTGATACCGGTTGAATGCTGCCAGAAAATTCGCCGTGATTTCGCCGGCGGCAAACCGTTTGTATACCATAATCTGGATTTCTCTCCTTCATCTTTATGTCTCTATTCCGGGAGATATCCTTATCATACTACACGGGCGGCGTTTGGGCAACCCATTTTGGCCTTTTTGCATGGAAATCAACCCTTGTATTTCCCCGGCTAACATGATAATATTAAGCTTGGACCGATCAGTGTCCAAAACTCGACTTGAAACGAGGGACAAACAAAATGCGAATCGTCATCATAGGGGATGGCAAGGTAGGCGTGACCCTGACCGAACGGCTTTCCAAGGAGGGCCACGACCTGGTGGTAATTGACCAGAATAAACGCGTCTTACAGGAGGCGACTACACAATATGACGTATTGACCATACACGGCAACGGCGCAACCCTGAAAGCCCAAAAGGAAGCGGATGTAGGCCGCTCCGACCTGATGATCGCCGCCACGTCGGCGGATGAGATCAATATGCTCTGCTGTATTCTGGCGCGGAAGCTGGGCGTGCCCCGCACCATTGCCCGGGTGCGCAATCCGGAGTACACCGAACAGCTTTCCTTTTTAAAGGAAGACCTGGGGCTGAGCATGACCATCAACCCGGAATACACAGCGGCAATGGAGATACTCAACCTGATCCGCTTCCCGGCCGCCTTAAAGCGGGACACCTTTGCCAAGGGAAGGGCGGAGATCATTGAGTTGAAGCTCACCCCGGACAGCTTTCTCTGCGGCAGAAAGCTTTATGAGCTGATGCAGCTCACCAAGATACAGGTACTTATCTGCGCAGTGGAGCGGGGGGAGAAGGTTATGATTCCCTCCGGCGATTTTCAGCTCTGCGCCAACGACAATATTTATGTCACCGGCTCCTCCAGGAACATGGCGGCGCTGGTACAGAAGATGAACATTGTGGAGAGGAAGATCCGCAGCGTCATCCTCATCGGCGGCAGCCGCATCGCCTTTTATCTGGCCATGGCGCTCAAAGGGGAGTGTGCGGTGAAGATAGTGGAGATCGACGAGCAGCGCTGCCAGGAGCTGGCCGCGACGCTGCCCTTTGCCCGGGTGGTCCATGCCGACGGCACCCAGCCGGAGACGCTGATCAGCGAGGGGCTTGCGGAAGCGGACGCGGTGGTCACATTGACGGATATCGACGAGGTGAACATTGTGCTCTCCATGTTTGCCACCCGGTTTGGCGTTTACAAGGTGATCACCAAGATCAACCGGATCGAGTACAATGATCTGGCCCTGAAGATGGGGGTCAACACCATTGTCAGCCCCAAGAGCATTTCCTGCAACGAGATTGTCCGGTATGTCCGGGCCATGGACAACACCTCCGACGGTTCGGTTTTGACCCTTCACCGGATTGTTAATGAAAAGGTAGAGGCTTTGGAGTTTTCCGTGCCCAAAAACGCCCCTTATCTGGATGTGCCCCTGAAGGACCTGAAGTTTAAGCCGGGCATCCTGGTGGCCTGCATCAACCACAAGGGAAAGATCATCATCCCTGGGGGCAACGATTCCCTGCGGGGCGGGGACACGGTTATCGTTGTGGCGAAATCGGATCAGCTGTACTCCAGCCTCAATGAGATCTTCGTTTCCTGACCCGTCCACCCTTTGTCAAAACCTTTGAAAGGATTCTCCATGAACTACAAAATTATTGCGAATGTCATAGGCCGTATTTTATGTATTGAGGCTGTATTTCTCCTCCCGGCAGCAGGAATATCGCTGTACTACGGGGAATATGGGCTGATTGGGCCGATTGTGATCAGTGTGCTGCTGATGGCCTCGGCAGGGGTGCTGCTGCTGCTCCCCAAGCCGGGCCCCACCCCCTATTATGCCCGGGAGGGATTTGTGGCTGTGGCCCTGACCTGGCTGATGATCTCTATTTTTGGGGCGCTGCCCTTCTTTTTCAGCGGCGCGATCCCCAACTTTTTAGACTGCGTTTTTGAAACCATCTCCGGCTTTACCACCACAGGGGCGAGCATCCTCACCGATGTGGAGGCCCTGCCTTACGGGCTGCTGTATTGGCGGAGCTTTACCCACTGGCTGGGGGGGATGGGGGTGCTGGTGTTTGTCCTGGCGGTCCATCCCATGTCCAAGGGCTCGGGGCAGAGCGTTTATCTTCTCCGCGCCGAAAGCCCCGGCCCAGAGGTGAGCAAGCTGGTGCCCAAAACCCATGCCTCAGCGAAAATCCTGTACGGGATGTATATCGGACTTTCGGTCCTCCAGTTTATCTTTCTTGCCATTGGCGGGATGCCCTGGTTCGACAACCTTACCACCGTGTTTGGGACCGCCGGAACAGGGGGATTTGCCATCCGGGGAGACAGTATGGGGGGATACAGCGCCTATATCCAGGTTGTCGTCACCGTTTTTATGACCCTTTTTGGGGTCAATTTCAGCGTTTATTATCTCCTGGTGATGGGAAAAATAAAACAGGCTCTGCGCAATGAGGAACTGTGGCTATACCTTTTTATCCAGGCGGCGGCCACGGTGCTGATCGCCTGGAATGTCCGGTCCTTCTTCCCCTCTATGGGGCAAACGGTCCAGCAGGCTGCCTTCCAGGTATCCTCCATTATGACCACCACCGGTTTCGCCACCACCGACTTTAACCTTTGGCCCGAGTTCTCCAAGTGGATCATTCTGATCCTGATGTTTATTGGCGCTTCTGCCGGTTCGACCGGGGGCGGGATGAAGGTGTCCCGGGTCCTCCTGATGGCCAAGGCCGCCAGAAGGGAGCGGAAGCGGGCGGTCAATCCCAGGGAGATCAACGTAGTGCGCATGGACGGCAAATTGGTTGAGGATGACACCATGCGGGGGATTTGGATGTATCTTTCCTACTACCTGTTTATTATGCTGGCCTCCATGGTGGTGGTGTCCACCAACCAGTTTGGGGTGGAGGTGACCTTTTCCGCTGTTGTATCCTGCCTCAACAACATAGGGCCGGGGTTTGGCGTATGTGGTCCGGCGGGAAGCTTTGCCTCTTTTAACGCGGTCTCTAAGGTGGTTTTGTGCTTTGATATGCTGCTGGGCAGGCTGGAGATCATTCCCTTTTTGATGCTGATCGCCCCGGCGGCGTGGAATAAGCGGGGGCTGCACCGGCGTTATTGGAGGTAGGGGGTTCTGTGTGAGGGGTGTGAAACCGCAGATGTTTCGCCGCCCTTTTGGATTGCTTTTACTATTTCTGTCATGTAAAGAAAGGAATCGGAGTAATGTTTGTAGATGTGGCCAAAATACGCATCAAGGCTGGAGATGGCGGCAACGGCGCGGTCTCCTTCCACCGTGAGAAGTACGTCGCCGCCGGAGGTCCCGACGGGGGAGACGGCGGACGGGGCGGGAACGTGGTGTTCCAGGCAGACACCAACCTATCCTCCCTGATTGATTTTAAATATAAAAAGAAATTTACCGCCCAAAACGGCCAGAACGGAAGCGGCAAGCGGTGTACCGGCAAAACCGCCCCGGACCTGGTGATCAAGGTCCCCAAGGGCACCCTGATCCGGGAAGCGGAGTCAGGGCGGATCATGGCGGATATTTCCAGCGGGGAACCGGTGGTGCTGGCCCGCGGCGGCAACGGCGGATGGGGCAATTCCCATTTTGCCACCCCAACAAGGCAGATTCCCAGGTTCGCCAAGCCGGGGGCTGTGGGGGAATCCTACGAGGTGACCCTGGAGTTAAAGCTGCTGGCGGATGTGGGTCTGGTGGGCTTCCCCAATGTGGGGAAATCCACCCTGATTTCTGTGGTGAGCGCGGCAAAGCCCATTATTGCCAACTACCCCTTTACCACCCTGACCCCTGTGCTGGGGGTGGTGCGGCTGGACCAGGACACCTCCTTTGTAATGGCGGATATCCCCGGGCTGATTGAGGGGGCCAGCGAAGGCGTGGGACTGGGACATGAGTTCCTGCGCCATGTGGACCGGTGCCGCCTGCTGATCCATGTGGTGGACGTTTCCGGCAGTGAAGGCCGGGACCCCAGGGAGGATTTTGAAACCATCAACCGGGAGCTGAAGAATTTCAGCGAGGAGATCTCCCAAAGGCCCCAGATTGTGGCGGGGAACAAATGCGACCTGGCCAGCCCTGAGCAGATTGCGGAGTTCCAGGCGTATGTGGAGGAGAAGGGATTCCCCTTTTTCCCCATTACCGCCGCCGCCCATCAGGGGGTGGACGAGCTGATCCGGCTGACCGCCGCCCGGCTGGCGGAGCTTCCTCCTATCCGGGAGTACGAGCCGGAGGCTGTCCCGGTGGAGCAGCTGGTGAAAAAGGGAAAACGGGATTTCACCATTCGGGTGGAAGACGGCGTCTACATGGTGGAGGGCCCCTGGCTGATGGAGGCCTTCGGCATGGTGGACCTGGAGGACGAGGAATCCCTCCAGTACTTCCAGAGGGTGCTGCGGGATACGGGCATCATTGCAAAGCTGGAGGAATCCGGCGTTCAGGAGGGGGATACGGTAAATATCCTGGACATTGAGTTCGAGTATGTCCGGTAAGGAGGGGCATTTATGACAGAAGAAACCCAGATCATCCAGCGCCCCCAGGGACTGAGCCCCCTTACGCTGGCCTTTATGGGCGATGCGGTATACGAGGTGTTTGTGCGCCGGGAGTTGATACGGCAAAGCGGCAGTATGCCCGCCCACGCCCTCCACGAAAGGGCGGTGGAGCTGGTGAGATGCTCCGCCCAGGCAAAGGCATACCTTTTTCTGAATGATTCCGGCCTTTTGGAGGAGACTGAAGCGGACGTTCTCCGCCGCGGCCGCAACAACAGTTCTGTGAAATGCCCTAAAAATGCCAATCTGATGGACTACCGCATGGCGACAGGGGTAGAGGCCCTGTTCGGATATCTGTTCCTGGCTGGGAAACAGGGGCGAATGGAAGAGCTGTTCCGGATGATCCTGGAAAGGGCTTCAATCACCGAGGAAGAGGAGAGCAGACAGAGATGAAAACCGTAAAAGGCACTTACTTCCAAAACGACAGAGACCATCCTCTGGTATATGGGGATGTGGAAATCGACAATCCGGCCCGCCGCCGGCTGCGGGGGGAGCCGCTGAAGGAGGGCGTCCTGGCCCAGCCGGTAATAGTGGGTTTCTGCGGCACAGACCATACTTTGATGCAGATGGGACGGGAGGGACGGCTGTCCCCCAAGTTCCCCCAGGGAAAGACCCGTCTGATCAACGGCCATGAGGGGATTGTCTGGGTTCCCTCTCAAAGCCGCTTTGCAGTCGTCCTGATACGGGGCGGCGACAGCTTCGACCCCACCCGTTACACTGAGGACGAGAGCTATTTTGAATACGGGTGCGATCAGGCGGATGGGTTATTCTGCGACGAGGGGTATTTCCACCCGGATATGCTGCTGGAAATCCCGGAGGGCATTGTCCAAAACGGGAAGCTGCCCCTGTCCTTTGCCAAAAAGATGGTATTCCCCGACCCCTTTGCCTGTATGGTGTTCCAGCTTGAGCGGATGACCGACCTGGGTTCCGCCCACAATTTCCGGGTGGAAATGGCGAAGCTTCACTGTGGGGAGGACCAGGGCAGGGCGGCCGCTGCCGAAAATCTCTATGCAAGGACGGTGATCTTTGGATTGGGGACTACGGGGATGTTTATGGGGGACCTGATCCGCCGCAGCCATCCCAAGGCGAAGATCCTCTTTGTGGGCAGAAGCGCCCCGGATTCCCCCAAGGTTCGGTTTGCCCTGGAGCAGTGCGGCGGCGAGTACCTCCAGAATTCCTTTGACAGCGAGGAGGCCCTAGCCAGTGCCATCTGTGGGGAACTGGGGGGAAGGGCTACGGCCTTTATCGGGGTAAGCGGAAGCGGGATGGAGCACAGGGTAGCCTTTGAACACCGGGTTTTGGGGTGCAACGGGGTGTACAACAGCTTTTCCCTGGGGCCGAAGATCACCTTTGATACCATGCCCTTCGGATTTGAGAACCATTTGATTTTTGGATCCATCAATTTCAGAAGGGAGCATATGGAGGCTGCCATCCGGATGCTGGCGGACAGCCGGTACGACGAGATTGTAGAGTTGATTGATAAGGGGAAATTTACAGCGGACCCCATAGCCGCCTATGAGAATCAGATTTACTGTAAAGGCGCTCCTCTCAAAACCGCAGTTGTGTGGAACCCCGATTACGTAGATTTCACCTGTTAAGCCCGCTCCAGCTAAGCCGCTTGATCTCGGTGAAGGCCGCTGAACCAAAGTTGAAAGGCCGCCCGCCGGATTATGGAAAAGTTTCCGAAAAAAGGGGTTGACAAATGAAAGGCGGGAAGGTATAATAGATACCGTCGCCAGCAGAAAGGCTTGTCCGGCCTGGAATGCGGCGGGGAAAGTGCGCTCGTAGCTCAGCTGGATAGAGTGTCTGACTACGAATCAGAAGGTCGCGGGTTCGAGTCCCTCCGGGCGCGCTGTTAAGAAGGATCAAACGTGGAATGCGTTTGATCCTTCTTTCGCTTCAGCTGACAGCGGGGGAAGGGTGGTCCGGCAGCAAAAAATGACCTGATTATAACGTTTGTGAAGGGATTTTGTTGAAAGTTTTAACAGAAGATTTCAGAATGAGTTTCCGGTCTGTTTTTTTGTTCTTTCGCCCTCTTTTTGTTGACACAGCCTTAAAAGAGGGCTATGATATAACAGTAAAATCCAGATAAATCCTTTTAACTTTTTCTTTTGTGATGCAGTAAAACAGCGAGAAAACCACACTTAATAACAGGGATATCAGGAAATGCCCTGTAAAACCGGTTTAAATGCGCCGTTAGGAAGGCGGGAGAATTTGGAAACCATTATAAAAGTGGAAAACCTGCGAAAAGTGTACAAGATCGGGACGGAGAAGGTCATAGCCCTGGGATGCGTCAACCTGGAGATCCACAAGGGGGAGATTTGCTGTATTTTGGGTACCTCCGGTTCCGGTAAGTCCACGCTGCTCAATATGCTGGCCGGGCTGGAAAAGCCCACAAAGGGCCACATCTACATAGGAAAGCACGATATCCCAAAGCTGAATGAAAAGCAGCTTGCCAAGCTGCGGCAGAAGCAGATCGGGGTTGTGTTCCAGTCTTACAACCTGCTCCCGGCCTTGACCGCCCAGGAAAACGTCGGCTTGCCGCTGATGTTCCGGGGAGTTTCCAAGGCCAAGCGGAACAAGGCGGCAAAGGAAATGCTGGTCCATGTGGGGCTGGGGAAACGGATGAAGCACAAGCCCACCCAGATGTCCGGCGGCCAGCAGCAGAGGGTGGGCATTGCCCGGGCCTTTGTCTGTAAGCCGCAGATTGTCTTTGCCGACGAGCCCACCGGGAACCTGGACACCAAGACCACCAAGGAGGTCATGGACATTATGGTGGGCATCTGCAGGCAGTACCAAATGACCCTGGTGCTGGTCACCCATGACCCCAGCATCGCCCAGTACGCGGACCGGATTGTAACCCTGATCGACGGGGCCATTGTAAGCGACGTGGAGAACCAGTCCATTGCCGAGCCAGTTTATCAGGAGGGCGCGAAAGCCCCGGCAGAGGGAGAACAGCCCGCCGGGGAAGCCCAAAGGGAAGCTGTGGACAGCGCCGAACAAGAATCTAAGCCGGAGGAAAACCAGAATCCGGATACAGAACATAACGGAGGGGTAGAAGAATGAAGATGAAGACAAAGCGGATGATCAAACGCGTGGCGCCGGTTGTTATGGCGGCCATTATGGTGCTGGGTGTGATTGGCTCGGTGCTTTCCAGTATGGTGACGGCGTATGCTGATGACAGGGGAAGCAACTTAAAAAATTCGCGCTTATTAACTATGTATAATGATATTGATGTGAAAGCGTCAATCGGTGCAATACCAGGACAAGAAGTAAACAGTATTATCACCTTTTCAAACAAAGGTGATAATTCAGTAGATATTAAAGGTGTTGACATTGCAGATGATGAAAGTCCTTTTTCCCTTATTCCAGATGAAGATCTTTTTACTGTACCTGCTAAGGGAACATATGACTTAAATGTAAGGGTTGATACCAGTGGGGCTGCTCCTGAGGGAACATACCAAGAATTAAAAGTTCGTTTTGATTTAGATAAAGTTGATATGGAATTTGAACCTAAAATCTTGAGGAATGCCATAAGAGTTTCCAGCACAGGCGCAAAACCCTCCAAAACCGCCGAACGGGTCCTGGTCACCTCCGACGACAGCGATACCGGCTATACCGAGGTGGAGGGCTCCATCGCCAAACCCCGCATGGATATTAAAATCGCCTCCTCTACCCCCACCAGCTGTAAGGAAGGGGATACCGTGGACGTCATTGTCCTTCTGACCTATTACAAGGACCGGATTTCCCTCCAGGGAAGCACCATCTCGGTCACAGGGGACAATTTCAGCGTAGTCAACGGCATGGTTTCGAGAAACCTCCAGTATGAATCCTACAAGTATTCGGGAAGTGAAAAATATTCCAAGGCCGTCAGATACCAGCTCCAGGCCAAAAAGAACCTGGTTTCCGGCTATTACCCGGTAAATATCAAGGTGGAGTATTACGACGACGAGGAAACCAAGACCTATACCGCGGAAAACTCCTTTAACATCTACATAGAGGGGACCAAGGACGGCGATGAGACGGACACCTCCAAGGTGGACCTTCCCACCCCCCAGCTGATTGTGGACCAATACTCCTATGCCGCGGAAACCGGCAACGACTATATCATGGCCGGGGATACCTTTTCCCTGAACCTGAAAATCAAAAACACCAGCAGCATCCCGGTGGTGAATACAGTGGTCACCCTGGAGGAGGGACTGGGCTTTACCCTGACCGATTCCTCCAACTCCATCTATCTGGACCGGCTGGGGGCCGGGGAGACCATGGAGCAGAACGTCAGCGTCCGGGCCAAGCCCAATACCTCAACCCCCTCCTCCCAGACGGGGGATATCTATACCATCACCGTCAAATTCAACTACCAGTATATCAACGACAAAACCTATAATACCGTCACAAAGGACGAAAAGCTGGCCATCCCAGTGATCCAGAAGGACCGCTTTGAGGTGGGAGAGCCGGAGCCCCCCATGATGATGTATGTGGGGGAGGAAAGCGGCATAGAGCTGAGCTTTGTCAACAAGGGCACCACCGACGTCCGCAACATCACCGCAGTGATCAGCGGGAACATCCAAAACCCGGGGCAGAGCCAGTATATCGGCAACCTGCCCGCCGGGGAGGAGAGCTCGGCCAGCTTTACCTTTTCCGCATTGGAACCGGGGACGGTAAAGGCCTCCATCACCCTTTCCTATGAGGATTCCAACGATATCCAGCGGGAAGTGGTCAAGGAGTTTACCGTCGAAGCCCAGCCCATGCCCACCTTTGACGACATGGGCATGGGAGATATGATGGACCCGGGAATGATGGAGCCGGTGGACGAGGGCTTCCATATGCCGGTGTGGGGATGGATCCTCATTGCCGTGGGCGGCGTTGTTGTCGCGGTGGTAGTGGTTGTAATCATCCGGAAGAAGATCAAGGCAAAGAAAGCCCAGGAGGACGACGATGAAGATATCTGATCAGATCATCATGTGCCTGCAGAACCTGTTCCGGCGGAAGGTGCGGACTGCGCTGACCGTCTTTGGGGTTATCATCGGCACCTGTGCCATTGTGGTGATGGTTTCCCTGGGGGTGGGGATGCAGGCCAGCCAGGACGCCATGCTGGCGGAGATGGGAGATTTGACCATGATCACCATCAACAACTACAGCGGCCGTAAGGAGAACGGGGATAAGCTGATTTTGGATGACGCTGCCCTCCACCAAATCCAGCAGATGAAGCATGTGGATGTGGTAACGCCCTTCTACGAGCCCAATACCTGGCGGGCGTTTACCCTGTATGGCGGCAACGGGAAGCGGTATAAGTCAGAACTTTATACTGTAGTCGGCGTCTACCCGGAGGCCCTGGAGAAGATGGGCTTTAAGCTCAACAAGGGGGCGTTCCTCAGCGAGAATCAGGGGGATACCATTGAAATTCTCGGCGGGTATTATTTCCCCTACGACTTTCAGGATACGCGAAAGAAGCGCAACAACACCGTATACTATTGGAATACCAAGGAAGACGGTTCCATGCCCGACCCCTTTATTGACATTATGAAGGAAAACAAGCTGGTCCTGCAGATCAATAACGCCAAGGAAAACGGCAAGACCATTGACATGAAGGTCAAAGGGGTGGGAATCCTGGAATACGACAGCCAGAATTACCAGACCGGATACGGCATCTTCGTCAGCGTAAAACAGCTGAAGGCGCTGGAAGAAAAATACAATAAACTGAACAACATCAAGGCCTCGGAGGACGAGAAGTCCAACTACACCACCGCCAAGGTCAAGGTGACTGACATGAAATATGTGGAAGAGGTGCAGGCGGCCATTGACGAAATGGGCTACGACACCTACAGCATGGAGAACATCCGCAAACCCATGCAGGAGCAGGCCCGCAAGCAGCAGATGACCTTGGGCGGGCTGGGCGCCATCTCCCTGTTCGTCGCCGCGCTGAGCATCACCAATACCATGGTCATGTCCATCTACGAGCGGACCCGGGAGATCGGGGTCATGAAGGTGCTGGGCTGCATGGTGGGGAATATCCGCTCCGTCTTTTTGATGGAGGCCGGCGTGATCGGCTTTATGGGCGGCGTGATCGGCATTATCTTCAGCTACATCATCAGCTACATTATCAATCTCGTGGGCAATGGCCTGACGGGGGGATTTTCCGGTGGCATGTCCATGGGCGGCGGCGTTTATATGGACATGGGAATGGGGATGGGGGGTGGTATGGCCCAAACCTCTATCATTCCCTGGTGGCTGGCCCTGGGGGCGCTGGTGTTTGCCACGCTGATCGGGCTGATTTCCGGCTATTCCCCTGCCAACCGCGCTGTTAAGATCAGCGCCCTGGAAGCCATTAAAAACGAGTAGTGCAGACGGGTTCCGGCCTGGCGGAAGGCTCTATGGGCTTTCCCGCCAGGCCCTTTTCGATGCTGCCCACGTTGACTTTTCCAGTGGATGCTGGTATAATTTTTTTATTCTTTTAAAGGAGGTTGTTTCATGGAGATCAACCGTCATTATTTAGAGCTTCAGGACAGTTATCTTTTTTCCACCATTGGGAAAAAAGTCAATGAGTATCAAAAGGCGCACCCAGAGGCAAATATTATCCGTCTGGGCATCGGGGATGTGACCCTGCCCTTGTGCAGGGAAGTCATCACCGCCCTCCACGGCGCTGTGGAGGAGATGGGGGTCAAGGAAACTTTCCGGGGCTATGGGCCGGAGCAGGGATACGATTTCCTCAACGACGCCATCCGGGGGTACTATGGGGAGCATGGCGTGAAGCTGGAGGCAAACGAGATCTTTGTCAGCGACGGCGCGAAAAGCGACTTGGGGAATATCCTGGATATCTTCGGGCAGGACAACAGGGTGCTGATCCCCGACCCAGTGTACCCGGTCTATGTGGACACCAATATTATGGCGGGCAGAAAGGTTCTCTTTATGGACGCAACCGCCGAAAACGGCTTCCTCCCGCTGCCGGACCGAAACATAAAGGCGGACCTGATCTACATTTGTTCCCCCAACAACCCCACAGGCGCGGTTTACAACCGCCAGCAGCTGAAGGAGTGGGTGGACTACGCCAACGAGCAGAATGCCGTGATCCTCTTTGACGCGGCCTACGAGTGCTTTATCCAGGATCCCGGCCTGCCCAGGAGTATCTTTGAGATAGAGGGGGCGAGGACCTGCGCCATTGAGTTCTGCTCCTTCTCCAAGATCGCCGGATTTACCGGGACCCGGTGCGGGTATACGGTGATCCCCAGCGAGCTGGTCCGGGATGGGACACCTCTCCAGAAGCTTTGGCTGCGCCGCCAGACGACCAAGTTCAACGGTACGTCCTACATTGTCCAGAGGGGAGCGGCCGCTGTTTTCACCCAAGAGGGGCAGAGGCAGATTCGGGAGAACCTGGGATATTACATGGAAAATGCCCGCACCATTGCCGCCGCCATGGAGGAGATGGGGATCTGGTTTACTGGCGGGAAGCATTCTCCTTATATCTGGCTGAAATGCCCCAATGGGATGAAGTCCTGGGATTTCTTTGACCTGCTGTTGGAGAAGGCCAATGTGGTGGGAACACCTGGAGCCGGATTCGGCAAAAACGGGGAAGGGTTCTTCCGGCTGACCGCCTTTGGAGATAAGCAAAATACAGCGGAAGCAGTAGAACGCATTAAGAAATTGTTGACAAAGTAATAAAAAACGGCGGGAACAAAAAA
>CATJCP010000267.1 GCA_949737515.1 uncultured Oscillospiraceae bacterium
GGGGTAAGGCACAGGACTTTGACTCCTGCATTCCGCTGGTTCAAATCCAGCCGGCCCAGCTTGCAGCCTCTCAGAAAACGTTTTGCGATGCAGGCGCTTTTGAGAGGCTCTGTTTTATCCAGCCGAAATCCAAAAAATTTTATAGAAAAACATTTTTTATCTCTTGTAAAATCCGAAAGCCAAGTGTATAATACAAATAATCAATCGTAAAACCAGCGAAGAAAAAAGCTATACCCCACAGCCAGTGTCCCTCCAGAGAGCCGGGAAAGGTGGAAGCCGGCGGACAGGGCGGGGTTATCCACTTTTGGAGCTGCCGGCGAAGAGCCGGAGGTTGGCGGCCTTTATCCCGATTTCAAGGGGTAGCCTTTATTTAGGGCTGCAATTTGGGTGGCAACGCGGAGCTTTTCCGTCCCATAATCAGGGATGGAAGGGCTTTTTTATTGTCTGCGCCCTATAGCCTGGCGGCGGGCACAGCAATCCGGCTGTTTCAAACAGCCAAAAATTTTTCACACAGGAGGAACTTTAAAATGTTGGATATCAAATTTGTCCGCGCAAATCCCGACGCTGTAAAGGAAAACATCCGGAAAAAATTTCAGGACGCCAAGCTCCCCTTGGTAGACGAAGTTCTGGAGCTGGACCAGAAATACCGGGAGGCCAAAACCCGCTGCGATTACCTGCGGGGCCAGCGCAACAGCCTGAGCAAACAGATCGGCGGACTGATGGCAAAGGGCCAGAAGGATGAAGCGGAAAAGGTCAAAGCCCAGGTGGCAGAGGCTGCCAGAGAACTGGCCTCCCTGGAGGAAAAGGAGACGGAATGGGAGGCTGAGATCAAAAAGCGCATGATGGTCATTCCCAACATCATCGACCCCTCTGTCCCTGTCGGGAAGGACGACAGCGAAAACGTGGAGGTGGAACGGTTCGGCGAGCCCAAGGTCCCGGATTTTGAGGTTCCCTATCATGTGGATATCATGGAGCGCCTCCATGGCATTGACCTGGACAGCGCCAGAAAGACCAGCGGCAACGGGTTTTATTATCTCTGCGGGGATGTCGCCCGCCTCCATTCCGCCATTCTCTCCTATGCCCGCGACTTTATGATTGACCGGGGATTCACCTATTACATCCCCCCCTTCATGATCCGCGGAAACGTGGTAAACGGTGTTATGAGCTTTTCCGAGATGGAGAATATGATGTACAAGATCGAGGGCGAGGACCTGTACCTGATCGGAACCAGCGAGCACTCCATGATCGGCAAGTTCATCGACACCATGTTGGAAGAATCCCAGCTTCCCCAGACCCTGACCAGCTACTCCCCCTGCTTCCGCAAGGAGGTTGGCGCCCACGGCATTGAAGAGCGGGGCGTCTACCGCATCCATCAGTTTGAAAAGCAGGAGATGATTGTGGTTTGCAGGCCGGAGGAGAGCCCCATGTGGTATGATAAACTCTGGCAGAATACCGTGGACTTCTTCCGCTCCCTGGACATCCCGGTCCGGACGCTGGAATGCTGCTCCGGGGACTTGGCGGACCTGAAAGTCAAGAGCGTGGACGTAGAGGCATGGTCCCCCCGCCAAAAGAAATACTTTGAGGTGGGAAGCTGCTCCAACCTGGGAGACGCCCAGGCCCGCCGCCTTGGCATTCGGGTCAAGAACAAGGAAAAGGGGAATTACTTCCCCCATACTCTGAACAACACTGTAGTCGCCCCACCGAGAATGCTGATCGCGTTCCTGGAAAACAACCTGAACGAGGACGGATCTGTACGGATTCCCGAACCCCTCCGGATGTATATGGGCGGAAAAGAAACCATTAGATAAGAGAACAAAGGGCTGCTGCACAAAATTGTGGAGCAGCCCTTTGTTCTACTATGCCAAAAAGGAGGCCAGCGCAATGGCCAGGGCCGCTTCCACGCAGGGGACTGCCCGAGGGACCACACAGGGGTCATGCCGCCCCTTGATTTCCAGAATTGCATCCGTTTTATTGATATAATCTATGGTCTTCTGGGGCCTGGAAATAGAAGGGGTAGGCTTGAAAGCGGCTTGTATGACAATGGGCATCCCAGAGGTAATCCCCCCCAGGATACCGCCGGCATGGTTGGTTTCGGTCTTTACCTCGCCGCCGTCCATATAAAAGGGATCGTTGGCCAGGGAACCGGACATTTCGCCAAATCCGAAGCCTTCCCCGAAGGAAAGGCCCTTGACAGCTGGAATCCCAAAGGCAATGGAGCTGACCACGTTTTCAATCCCGCCGAACATGGGGTCCCCGATCCCGGCAGGCATCCCCACAGCGGCAGCCTCCACAACGCCGCCAAGGGAATCCTGGTTCAGCCTAGCCTGTTCCACCGCTTCGGCTATCCTCTGTCCGGCGGCTTGGTCGAGAACCGGCATCTGCCGTGCAGCAGCTGCCTCAAAGTCCGCCGCGCAGACCCTCACCGGGTCAAAGGGTTTGTCCCCAATCCCCCCAATGGAGAGAACATGCGCCCCCACCTCAACCCCCCGCTGAGAAAGGTACTGCTTACAGATCCCCCCTGCAAATACCAGCGGCGCGGTGAGCCTTGCGGAAAAGTGGCCGCCGCCCCGCACGTCGTTGAAGCCGTTATACCGCAGATGGCCGGTATAATCCCCATGGCCGGGGCGGGCAAGCGCCGCCATTTGGGAATAGTCCTTGGAATGGGTATCCGTGTTTCGTATTACCGCCGCGATAGGCGTCCCGCAGGCGATAAGGGTATCTTCATCCCCGCCGGGCAGCGCGCCGGAAAGGATTTCCGGCAGGTCGGCTTCCTTCCGCTTGGTGGAGGTGGAAGTCCTGCCGGGGGCGCGGCGTTCCATAAAGGCGCGCAGGGTTGGCAGGTGGATTTTCGTCCCCCCTGGAATCCCGTCCAGCACCACCCCAATGCCTCCCCCGTGGGATTCCCCGAAGATGGACAGATGCAGGTTCCGGTTATTCCATGTTGACGGCATGGCAGTTTCCCCCTAACATTTTATAGTGTTCAAAGAAATTGGGATAGGACTTTCTCACCGCTTGGGCCCCCTGGATTGTCACCGAACCGGATGCCCCTAGGGCGGCAACAGCCATTGACATGACAATCCGGTGGTCGTTGTAGCCGCTGACCGTTCCGCCGTGGAGAGGACGCCCGGTGATCAGGATGCTGTCTTCCCTCACTTCCGCTTTTCCGCCAAGTCGTTCCAGGCAGTCCGCCATGGCGGAAAGCCGGTCGCTCTCCTTCAGGCGCAGCCGCCCCACATGGAAAATTTCCGTTGTGCCCTCCGCATAGCTTGCCGCCGCGCAGAGGATCGGCACCAGGTCGGGTATCTCCTCCGCGTCAATGGGGATCCCCTTCAACTTTCCCGGGGAAACGGTTACTCTCCCTTTTTCCTGCTGTACCTTTGCGCCGAAACGTTCCAGCAGCCGGATGATCTCCCGATCCCCCTGGGCGGTGTTGGGATTTAGCCCCATTACAGTAACAGGCTCTTTTCCGATTGCCCCTGCGGTCAGGAAAAAGGCGGCGTTGGAACAGTCCCGCTCTACCGCATAGCCTTTTGGCTGGTAAGCCTGCCCGCCAGGGATTCGCCAGCCGTTGGGAAGGGGCTCTATTTGGATTCCAAACTCCCCCATCATTTGCAGGGTCATTTCCACATATGGGCGGGAGGCAAGACGGGTAGTCAGCAAAATTCGGCTGTCCTCCTGCATCAGCGGGGCGGCGAACAGCAGCCCAGTCAAATACTGGGAACTGACGTCCCCCGCGATGCGGATTTCCCCGCCGGACATTTTCCCGGAGATGGAAAAGGGCATGGTGTCCTGGTAGTCAAACACAATGCCATGAGGGGCCATTGCCTCCACCAGCGGCGCGATGGGGCGGGAGGGAAGTTTCCCCTCCCCGGTAAATGTTGCTTTGCAGCCTAGCGCCCCCGCAATGGGGATAAAAAACCGCAGGGTAGAGCCGCTTTCCTCGCAGGGAAGGACTGCTTGGGCGGGAACTTGCCGGATGCCCAGGATTTTCACCCAGCCATCCCCTCTTTTCACTTGTGCGCCCAATGCCTGCACACAATTCAGGGTCGCTTCAATATCCTGGGAAAAAGAGATGTTTGCCAAAACGGTTTCCCCCTTGGCAAGCGCCGCACAGATCACCGCCCGATGGGATGCGGATTTGGACGGCGGGGCTTCCACTGAACCTTTCAGCGCCGCCGGACAGCAGACCATATCCATCATTTAACCCCCTTTAAGGCAAAGGGCTTAAAGTCAGAGGCCTTCATGGTGTAAACATATCCCTCGCCAATCTTCCGGATCAGGATGCAGCGGATCTCGTCCTTGTCCCGCTTTTTGTCGCTGAGGCAGGCGTTAAGGGCGGCGTCATAGTCAATATCCAGGGCATAGGGCATGTCATAGGCCTTCAGGGCTTCCACCACCGCGGTGTATACCTCCCTATCGCCGATCCCGGCTTCAGCGGCTGCCTTGGAGATCACCGCCATGCCAACCCCCACACATTTTCCATGGGTGAGCTGGTAGCCCATGTAATTTTCCACCGCATGGCCCACTGTATGCCCAAAGTTCAGCAGCATCCGCTCGCCTCTGTCCAGTTCATCGTTTTCCACGACAGCCCGTTTGATGTCAATACAGGTTGTAACCACGTCCAACAGATGTTCCTTACAGGCCCCGCTCCTTAGGAGCTCAAACAGCCGGGCGTCCTTGATCATGCCATACTTGATGGCCTCCCCCACGCCGTCCTTAAAGTTTTCCTCCGGCAGGGTGGAAAGGGCGTCCAGGTCGCACAGCACCAGAATGGGCTGATGGAACGCCCCCACCAGATTCTTCCCATGGGGGGTGTCCACCGCGGTTTTGCCGCCGACGGAGGAATCAATCTGGGCCAGGAATGTGGTGGGGATCTGGACAAAATCAATCCCCCGCAGATAGGTGGCTGCCGCAAACCCCGCCAGGTCCCCCACAACCCCGCCGCCCAGGGCGACAATCAGGTCGGAACGGGTCAGCTGGTTTTGGGTGAGGAATTCGTAGACGTCCAGCAGGGTGGCATGGCGCTTGGAGGCCTCCCCGTTGGGAAAAACATGGGCGCAGGTTTCCAACCCCTCCCGTTTCAGGGACGCCTCCACCTCGTCCAAATAATAGGAGGCCACAATATCGTCGGTGATGACCGCTGCCTTTCTGCACTTGGAAACCCTGCGGACATATTCCCCCGTCCTCCCCAAAAGCCCCTCCCCGATCAAAATATCATATGGCCGGGAGGTATTCACTGTGATTTGGTTCACGGCCCGATTTCCCCTTTCTGTTTCAGATTGTTATCTTGTTATCCGATGGTCTTCCCTTCAAATTCCGCCAGCCTTTTCAGTTTCTGCATGACTGCGTCGAATTCCGTGGGCCGGAGGGACTGGGCTCCATCGGAAAGGGCCTTGGGCGGGTTGTTGTGGACCTCGATCATTACGCCGTCTGCCCCTGCGGCAATGGCGGCCTTGGAAAGGGGCTCCACCAGCCAGGGAATCCCAGAGGCATGGCTCGGATCCACGACCACCGGCAGATGGCTCAGGTTTTTCAGCAGCGGCACCGCGGAGATGTCCAGGGTGTTTCTGGTCTGTGTCTCAAAGGTGCGGATCCCTCTCTCGCAGAGGATGACATTGTCATTGCCCCCAGCCATGATGTATTCGGCGCTCATCAAAAACTCTTCAATGGTGTTGGCCAGGCCACGCTTTAACAGGATAGGCTTGTTGGTCCTTCCCAGCTCTTTGAGCATCTCAAAGTTCTGCATATTCCGCGCCCCTACTTGGATCACGTCCACATCCTCGAAGAGGGGCAGGTGGTTGATATTCATGATCTCTGTCACAATGGGCATACCCGTGGCCTTCTTGGCCTTCAGCAGCAGGGCCAGGCCGTCCTGCCCCAACCCTTGGAAGGAGTAAGGGGAGGTTCTCGGCTTAAACGCACCGCCCCGAAGCAGGGTCGCGCCGGATTCCTTCACCTTCTGAGCGACCTCAATGATCTGCTCCTCTGTTTCCACCGAACAGGGACCGGCGATCACCTGGAGGCTTGTCCCTCCGAACTTCCGCCCGGACGCCTCAACGACGGTATCCAGCGGATGGAACTTCCGGTTGGCCCGTTTATAGGGCTCCTGAATCCGCTTGACGTTCTCAATGTGGGGGTTGGAATTGACCCGGTTGATGTCCAGGGCAGAGGTATCCCCCACCAGGCCAAGAATGGTGGTGTGTTCTCCGAAAATCGGGTTGACCTCAATATTCCCCAGTTCTTTCAGCCATTGGATGATCTCCTGGGTCTGCTCCTTAGTGGTATTCCGCTTTAAAATGACTACCATATTTGCTTCCTCCTGTTTTTTCTGCAGCTGGTGGACAAAAAAACGCCTTTTCCGCTTGACAAACAAAAACCAAAAGACCTGCGCCTTTTCGTCAAAAGCGCAGGTCTGATTTGAATTGGCCTGTCAAAGGAATTTCCCTTTGGGAAAAGGACAGCCTGTTCAGACAAAATTTGCGGTTTTAATCCCGCAAGGTTCGGCTTTTGGCGTTTGATTCCGGATTTTCACAGCAAAAATAGCCCGCGCCATAATAGCTCAGGCAGATAAAGCTGCTAAATCGAGAGGTAAACGCCTTTTTCATGAGGCCGCATCCTTTCCGTGAAAATTCGCTTTTTACTATAATCCAAAACGCGGGATTTGTCAAGTCCCGGTTTGTCATCTCTTTGCCAAGGTAACCTGTATGGACACTGGGTTATGGTCCGAAAACGCAAACTGCCCATCCAGCGTCCTCACGCTGTTCAGCTCCACATTGGGGGAAAGGATAAATCCGTCGATGACATAGAACTGGTTCCCTGCCGGGTCGGGGTCATAGGGGCGGTTCAGCAGACGGCAGCTGGGGACAGACAGGTCACAGGCAAACCGCCAGCCCTCAGGGAGGATACCGTTCTCCAGCACGCCGGGGGTCCACAGCCCCTCATTCTGGATGGGAAAGGCCTCCAGGGCGCCGGGGAAGGTTTGGTTAAAGTCTCCCCCGGCGATGACATAGTTGCCCTTCTCATATTCGTTGGAGAGGACCTCCATAAGCATCCTGGTCTGGGCCGCCTTGCCCTCCCCATCGTCATAGGCCTCTAAGTGCAGGTTTACCAGCACCAACTCCCGGTCTGTCCCCTCCAGCGGTACATAGCTCACCAGCAGGCACCGCTTTAAATTGGCCGCAGATACCGGCCAGGAAAAGGGGCTGGGCAGCGCCACCCGCTGGGCATTGTCCATGGGGAAGGCGCTGAAGGTCTGCACACCGCTGTGTACCCTGCCCAGGGGAGGCAGCGGATAGGGGACAAAATCACAGGAATAATTCAGGGCATAGGATTCGGAGTAGGGACCGGCTGCGCTGTTGCTGAGGATCGTGTAGTACCAGTCGCTCTGGTCTATGCCGCCGGTCCGGGAGGAATCGGAGTCCACCTCCTGGAGGAAATACACATCCGCCCCCTGCGCCATAAGCTGCTGAACAATGCCGTTGCGGTTGGTTAGCTCCTGCTCCCCAGTGGGGGCCAAATCCTTGCCGCCGTCCATAAAAAAATCGGAATCCCTGCCCAGCCCCCCATAGCCTGTGTTCCAGGACGCCACTGTCAGGCTGTCCCCCACAGCAAGGGGTTTTCTGCCGCCCTCCCGCACCGCGGCGCTTTCCACTGGCTCCGGCTTATATTCCGTGGCGGTAAGCCAGACGACCAGGGTGGCCGCAGCCAGCAAAAGCACTGCGAAAACAGCTCCCGCCCATTTGAAAATTCGCTTTGCCATACAGACTCCCATCCTTTCCATATCGTTTTCCGTCCGAAAAAGACAGCCGGAAAGCCCTCAGAAAAAAGGGTTCCGGCTATCCGTTAGGCTCTATGATTCTGCCCGCTTTTCTTAAGAAACAGACTGCCTTGCATAAAAAACTTCCGGGAGAAACCGAAAGCAAAGCTCCGGCCTTTGGGGAAGCTGGAAACCAAAAAGCTTCATGGGTGCAGCGCACCTATCTCCTTGGGGTCGACGGCATTCCAGGTGCTCCCCATTTTCCAATAATCAAATTGGATTTCCGGGGATGCTTCGGCGATTGGCGCCGAAAAGCCGTCTGGAATGAATATCCGTTCAAAGGAAGTCCCGCTGGATTTGAAAGGCTCCTGGGCTATTTTTCCATGAAACTGGGTGGAATAAACCAGCTTTTTGGATTGATCGTCAATGATCACCAGATATTCCTTTACAATCATTTCCCGGTTTTCTATTCCAGACATAAGGGAAAGGAGGTTATCGGCTGTAAGATACCGGTTGATATATTTGACAAAGGGCCCTGGGAATCCCCTCAATGCAGTAATATAAAAGCCCACGTCTGTTACGGCAACAGCTGTTTTCAGTTTGCCAAAGGCTTCA
>CATJCP010000268.1 GCA_949737515.1 uncultured Oscillospiraceae bacterium
GCCGAAAGTTAAAGTAGACTCTAAAGGTGAGGAGTAATATGTTCAGACGAACATTGATATTTAACAGACTGGTAGCCCTCGTACTGATTGGTGCGGGGGCTTTTGCTGTTTGGATGGAAGGAGACGGTACATTCTTGATATTTGCTCTTTTGATAGGGATGCCGTTGTTCTTTGCAAAAGAAAACTGGACTACGATAGAGGTGAGAGAAGTTGAAGACAACGAAGTACGCGCCACCACGGCCAAAACCTCCTCGTCCTCCGAGAGAGTTGTGTAGTTCGCTAGTACACTATTTACTCGGAATGATATCACCATCCTCATACAGTCGTGGGGTCGTAGATTTAGCATACGGACGGGCCTCAGCATCTGTTAAGAAATTCTTTGAGGAAGAGCAAAAATGGCATGTAGATATGGCGTTATGGAAAATTGAAACCCGTACTATGACACAACGTGAGTGGAAGCATTATTGTCATAAGGAAAGGTGGAAAAAACGATATGAGATCAATATATAGGCCACGGCTCAATACCGGAGAGCGCCAAGCCATGGACATGGAAATTAAGAGGCAGTGCGCGGAGTATGACAGTCGTAACGCCACTGAGATTGACGCTATGGTACTATGGATTCTCCATGAGGAATTTGGCTTTGGGCCTGCACGTCTTAGACGATTTCATGAACGATTCTTTGCTGATATGGATGCTCTTGTTGAGCGCTATGAGATGAAGGATGAACCTTGGCTCTGCACACAGAAACTCAAGGAGTACGGTGTGGACGTAGCGGAGTGGAAAAACAATTCTGTAAACCAGGAGGTACTTAACGGTAATGCATAACACTAGAAGGGACGAGAAGGTAATTGGAAAAGGCATCGGTTTCGAGCGGATTCGCCGCATCACTGGCTATTTGGTCGGCACCATTGACCGGTGGAACAACGCCAAGCGGGCCGAGGAACGGGACAGAGTCAAACATATGGGAAAGGATGGACAACCGTATGGGCGAACAAAATCCTAGAAAAAATTCAGAAGGATATGCTGACCCGACCGCCTACGAAGCCATAAAAAACGCAGATAAGGAAGAAGAGAGGTTTCATCGGTTACTTCACACTATCTTCTACCTTTGCGAGTTGGCCGGCTTTCAGATTGAGGGACGCATAGTCCTTGTAGACAGGCGCAGCGGAAAGGTTTGGAGGTGAATGGTGTGGAAGAATCTCGGCTCGCTTCAGAATGCCAGAAATGTCCTTATGTAAAAACCTGTCCGAATAAACGCATGGAGGCGCTTGCATATTTGCCCCTTCCGGAAACTTCCACGATTGATAAAATAAACGCCGTTGGCAATCCTTATCCTGCCTCTATACAAGAACTTAGCAGAGCTATAAATTTAGCTATGAAGGAGTGTAAATATGGACTATTCTGACATCGATATAGCTCGTGTTACCGAAAAGCTTAGTGCCGCGGTAAAGAAATACATCGATTTATATGAAACCGTGTATGAAGAGTTAGCACTATTTATGAAGGCGGTAGTTGAACCGTGCCGCGAGTTCGACAGGGCTATGACGAGGGTTGCCGCATCGTATATAGTACCGGAACCTGGTGAATCATTAGAAGACGCTCTTGAGCGATTCGTGAAAGAGAATCATTCTTTTGAGGAGGAGCTTACTCCTCGCCAATATGGGGAACGCTTGAGTTGGGGCAGGCGTCGGCGTCCATATCAGTGTGGGAAGTACAACTATATGGAAGTATTCAAACGCAATTTACCATATCAAAGAAGAGCTGGGTAATTCCGAAAAATATCATGGTGGAGGGCGAAAAACACTCGCTCTCTTCCGTTTTTCTGGCAAAAACGGGCTAACCTAGAATAGAAAATCTCTGCCCACTTTGCTTAAAAAAACTGGGCAGGAGACCACTTTTTCTGGGCAGAGGGAGTTTTTTAGGGTGAAAAAAGGGCTGGTGTAAAGTGATTCACTTGTCAAAAACTGGTCATTTCTGCCCACTTTGCCCACCTTCTGCCCACTTTTTTAGACAAAACTGGGCAGCAAAAACCTAGGTTTTATGCGGGTTTGCGGCCTCTCTGCCCACTTTGCCCAGTTTTTTCTCTTAATCTATTGCGAAGAAAATTTTAATATATATAGTAATAAGTGGGTCAAAAAGTGGGCAACTGGGCAGACGAGCGATTTGGAGGTGATTTTTCAAGTGAAAACAACCTGGCAGGACGTGTTTAACTCCTTCAAGGCAAAATACCCGAATTTGTCGGCAAAAGCTGTGAATTACCGCCCGTATGATTTCATGGCTATTGAGGTTTTTCTTCGGGATGGCCAGAAGGTCATCTACAGCGGAGTACAGGGGCGGGCTAAGATTGCTGCCTAAAATGTAAAACCAAGTATTCCATTTTCGGTAAGGGTGTGGTATAATGCTTTTGCGAGACAATTCAATAATTTATCTAGGCTTTATGGGATGATACTCTGGCAAAGAGTGTTTTCTCTCTTATCTCGTGTACCCTAAAGCCTAGGGAATGGGAATTGTCTCGCAAACAATGAGGGATACACGTTTGCAGGTGCGTCTCTCAAGCGGGACGCACTTTTTTATATTTCCATTCAAATCGGAGGAATACCTATGCCAGAGTTTGAAAGCCAAGAGTTGAGTAATGTTATCAGTTTTGAAGACGGTATAACGATAGAACCTGTCAAGACAACTGTGAATTTGGATAACACCGCAAGATTCAAAAAGCTTGCGCTGAATGAACAGCAGATTGGCCAGGTAAGCGAACTGGCAAGATATCTGCCGGCAGCAGCCGCGACAGCTATGTCTGCGGCACAGGATGTTTATGTGATGACAGTACCCAAGGGCTTACCATATACATTGTCGGAATTTAAGAAGCACGAAGGATATATGAACACGCTTCGAGACAGTGAAGGGCATTTCGTGAAACAACTTCCTTTACAAAAGGTAGTTAGTAATCCTTTGGTACTAGGCGCTTTCACAACCGTTGCCGCCGCGAGCGGGCAGTATTTTCTTGCTGAAATAAACAGCGAGATGCGGATGATTCGTCAGGGCATTGACAAGATTACTGAATTTTTGAATGACGAAAAGCAATCTGAGCTTTTGTCCGAAGTAAGCTTTGTGAAGTATGTCTTTCAAAATTACAGCTCTATTATCCAGTGCGATGTCCAGAGGATAGCTACAGTCACAGGTCTTCAGTCAGCAAAGAAGATTGCAAATAAAAATGTGGAATTCTATACGAGAGCGTTAGAAAGCTCTCTGTCAGATAGCGATGTGTATAAATCTATCGACAGCGCATCCAAAGCAAAAGATAGTTTGGATCTATCCATGCAGCTTTCCGCAATGAGTACACTGTTGGAGGTTTACTACTCTCAAAACTTTGATTCGGGATATTTGAGCTGGATAGAAGATTTTGAAACAAGATATATAGTAAGCCATAACAGCAGGGTGAACGATATCCTCAATCGGCTTGCCGGACGTTTGGATAATAAAGGTAACGGCGTTTGGCGTAAAGATGAGCGCCGTGTCGAGTATCATGAAAAATTGTTAAAACTTTTAGAGACCGTTAATATGAACGATGAACCTGTTCTATGCGGTGCTCTTCGATCGGGTCTTCGCTCGATTACAGAGGAGACTAAAATATATTTCACAAAAGATTCAGATGTATATCTGAGCGTTGTCTGATTAGCTTTACTTTGTGCAGGGATGCTTAACAGTGTCCCTGCTTTCTTTTTGCCAATTTTTGAGGTACGCGAAAAATGCATCCCCTTTTATGAAGAGAGAAGAAAATAAGGCCCGAAATACCCTTTGGGCTTTCTCTTTTGAATCTTGCGTGGGAGGCGGGGTTGCGTATGCTTGAGAGCAAATTTCAGCACGACCTCATCAAAGAATTGAAGAGGATGCTTCCCGGATGTATCGTTATGAAAACTGATTCCGGTTATATCCAGGGAATACCAGACCTCCTGGTGCTCTATCGGGACAAATGGGCGGCACTGGAATGTAAGAAAAGTGTACACGCAGCGAGACAGCCGAATCAGGAATACTACGTCGGGTGTATGGATGAGATGTCTTTCTCAAGATTCATATATCCGGAGAATAAGGAGGAGGTTTTGGATGAACTTCTACAGGCATTCCGACCTTGAGGGGCAGCACGCTTTCCTTGGAGCTAGTAAATTCCATTGGATTCGATATGATGAAACAAAACTGGCCGACAGCTATGCTAAGTTCATCGCAACACAGAAAGGTACGGAGCTTCACGCATTTGCGGCTCAATGTATCCGCTTAGGGCAAAAGCTTCCTAAGTCAAAGAAAACTCTGAATATGTATGTGAACGATGCTATTGGCTTTAAGATGACGCCGGAGCAGCCTTTGTTCTATTCGGAGAACTGCTTTGGCACAGCAGACGCAATCTCATTCCGTAAGAACCATCTTCAGATACACGACCTTAAAACTGGTACAATTCCGGCCCACATGGAGCAACTACTGATTTACGCCGCTCTCTTTTGCTTAGAATACCAGGTAAAGGTTTCCGAGATTACGATAGAACTTCGCATTTACCAAGGGAATGATATTTTGGTATGTGTGCCTACAGCCGAAGATGTGGTTCAGGTTATCGACAAAATTGTAAAGTTCGATAAGGTAATCAATAAAATCAAGCTTCAGGAGGTCTAATCCTATGGGTTCGGTTTTGAATGAGATGGAAGACGTGCTGATGCACTATGGGATGCCGAGGCGCTCAGGCCGTTATCCCTGGGGGTCTGGAGAAAATCCATATCAGCACAGCGGGGATTTCCTTAGCCGGGTATATGAACTCCGCAAGCAAAATTTTACCTACACAGATGAAACTGGTAAGGTTTGGTCTGGAGATACGGCTATTGCAAAGTCTATGGGCCTCACCAGCACCCAGCTCAGGGTTCAAATGAGTCTTGCAAAAGACGAGCGCCGTTCTTTACAGGTCGCTACAGCTAAGGGGTTACGCGAGAAGGGGTACAGTCTTAACGAAATAGCCGAAAAGATGGGCTTTGCGAATGATTCATCAGTCCGGTCGCTTCTGAATGAGAATGCTGAGTCCCGTATGCGGAAGGCACAGAATGTCGCTGACATTCTGCGAAAAGAACTGGAAACAAAAAAGATGATCGATGTCGGCGCCGGTGTTGAGCGCGAACTTGGGGTCTCTCGGGAAAAACTCGAAGAGGCCCTTTACATTTTACAGATGGACGGCTATCCGGTCTATGGTGGTGGCGTTGCGCAGGCCACCAACAAAGGCAAGCAGACCAATCTGAAGGTTCTATGCCAACCAGGAACCGAGCACAAAGAAATGTACGAATATGGCGAGATACAGTCTCTTATTGATTACACCTCCGATGATGGGGGTGAGACCTTTCGCAAAGCGTTTCAATACCCTGAAAGCATGGACTCAAGTAGGTTGAGCATCCGTTATGCGGAAGATGGCGGTATCAATAAAGATGGCGTCATTGAATTAAGGCGAGGCGTAGCGGATCTGTCATTGGGCGAGTCAAATTATGCTCAGGTTCGTATCCTGGTAGACGGAAATAAATACATCAAAGGGATGGCTGTCTATGGTGATGATGCTGACTTTCCTCCCGGTGTTGACGTTATCTTTAACACGAATAAGAAAAGCAGCGTTTCAAAGATGGATGTGCTGAAGCCCATCAGTGACGATCCCGACAACCCGTTTGGTTCACTCATCAAGGAGCATGGCGGGCAGAGCACCTATACTGATAAGGATGGGAAAGAACACCTGTCCCTTATTAACAAACGTGCGGAAGAAGGCGACTGGGGTGATTGGAGCGATAACCTGCCTTCCCAGTTTCTCTCTAAACAGAGTATGCCGCTTATTAAAAAGCAGCTCAACCTTGCTGCTTCTGATAAAGAGGCTGAGTTCGCGGAAATTTGTGCCCTGACCAACCCAACCGTGAAAAAGCGGTTGCTGCAATCCTTTTCCGATGACTGTGACGCGGCAGCCGTCCATCTGAAAGCCGCCGCTTTACCAAGGCAGAAATACCAAGTGATTCTTCCTTTAACCTCTATCAAAGATACGGAAGTTTATGCTCCCAACTACCATGACGGCGAGACTGTCGCGCTAATTCGATACCCGCATGGGGGTACCTTTGAAATTCCAATCCTTAAAGTGAACAACAAGCTTTCTGAAGGCCAGAAGGTGATTGGTAAGACTCCCGCTGACGCTATTGGTATACATAAAAATGTGGCTGACCGCCTTTCTGGCGCAGACTTTGATGGGGATACCGTTATGGTCATACCATGTAACTCATCCCGGTCTAAAGTTAAGATCACTTCTACCGATCCCCTAAAGGGGTTAGAGGGGTTCGATCCTAAAGACCAATACCAGTATGACAAAAAAGTTAAGGATGCCGATGGCAATGTCCATTACTACCGCAACGGTGTTGAATTTAAGGCGATGAAGAATACTCAAAACGAAATGGGTAAAATTTCTAACCTCATAACAGACATGACCCTCAAAGGTGCTCCACAGGATGAGATAGCCAGGGCCGTTCGCCACAGTATGGTAGTAATCGATGCAGAAAAACACGGCTTGGACTATAAGCGCAGCGCTCAGGAGAACGGTATAGCTGCACTGAAGAAGAGCTACCAGTACCGTGTTGATGAAGATGGCAGCACTCATGATGGTGCCTCTACCCTTATCTCCCGGGCTAGTGCGGAGACATCGGTATCTAAGAGGCGTGGCAGTCCACAAATTGACCCGGAAACCGGAGAGCAGTCTTGGAAGCTGGCAAAAGACAGCGACCGGTTCTACACGGTCGAAAAGACAAACAAGCGTACCGGGGAGAAAACTACTGTAACGAAAGAACGCACGCAGCAAAGCACCCAGATGGCGGAAACCCGTGATGCGCGAACCTTGTCCTCCGGTACCAAACAAGAAGAGGCTTATGCGGATTACGCAAACCGTATGAAAGCATTAGGCAATAAAGCACGAAAAGAAATGCTGTCTACTGGTCGTATTCAGTATTCTTCTTCTGCGAAAGCTGTGTATCAGAACGAAGTGAATTCGCTTTCTGCTAAACTGAATGTCGCTTTGAAGAACGCGCCTCGTGAACGTCAGGCCCAAACAATGGCAAATGCTGTTATGAAAGCCAAAAAGATGGAATATCCTGACATGACAAAAGCAGAGGAAAAGAAAGCCAGCCAGCAAGCGCTAACTTCTTCAAGATTAAAAGTCGGTGCAAAACGTAGTCCGATCGACATTACAGATCGTGAATGGGAAGCTATTCAAGCTGGTGCAATAACAGAAAATCAGTTGTCTAAAATCTTAAACAATACAGACATTGACAAGATCAGGCAACGTGCAACTCCTCGCGCAACCTCTCAGCTCAGTGCAGGAAAGATAAACTTGATGTCATCTCTTGCAGCGTCCGGCTACACGACTTCTCAAATAGCTGAAAGGCTGGGAGTGTCATCTTCTACAGTAACCAAATACCTTAACGGAAAGGGGTGAGCTTTATGTCGGAACATCGGTGCGCTCTTACCACTTATGATAATCCTCACAACCCGTTCGACGAGTTCGCCCAATGGTGGCTCTATGATGAAATGCGGGGCTACCATACCTGTGCGTACCTCGCGAGGATTGCCAGAACTTCTGAACAGTTCACAGATGAGGAGAACGACATGGAGATAGAGAGGGCCATTGACGAAATCATCGACCTTGATTTTCTGGGGATATACAGGAAGGTCACACAAGACTACAATGCTGCTTGATTCTCTTGGTGAATACAAGTTTGCTTGTCTTTGAGTTCCGAAGATTCGAAAAAACTGTGTTTCGATAGCTTTATCTGTCGAAGGGCTTAATGCGCTTGAGATACATATAGGGGGGTCTCAAAAAATGCACCCCCTCCCTGCATCGCGGCCCTCCTCAAAAATTCCCCGGCGGATATTTTTCGAAAAATAATCCGGTTTCCCATAGCGTCTTCAGGGGCCTATGAGGTATCTCCTCCCTTAAGATGATATTTTACCGGCGCAATCGGCTTGCCACACTTTGATCTTATCCTTTCGGCAAAGTGATAAATCCTTGTGGGCCTCTGAAAACGTTATGGGAAGTCCGGAAAAGTTTATGAGAAAGGAGGCAGTTCCTATAAAAAAGATCTCAAAAAGTTCACAACAGAAAAGGTCAAGGCAATCCCGTACCGCTTTGACCCCGGAAGCACGCGAGAACCAGCTTATGGCACTAGCCACGGATTTAGTGGAACAGCGTTTGCGTGATGGTACAGCCTCCTCTCAGGAGACAACGGCCATTATCAAGATGTGTTCTACGAGGGCAAGGCTTGAGAAAGAAATCATGGAGCTGCAAAAAGATTTGGTGGTAGCCAAAACCGAATCCTATCAATCCAACAAGCATTTGGAAGAGCTGTACGACAAAGCTTTCAAGGCCATGAGCCTGTACAACGGTAGAGAGGAGACCGTCAATGAGGACGATTAGGACTTACTCCGAACTAGTACTGTTCACCACTTTCGAAGAACGTTTTCGATATTTGCAGTTGAACGGATTTGTTGGTGAACAGACATTTGGTTTTGAGCGATACCTTAACCAGCAGTTCTATCACCGTTCCGCTGAGTGGAAACGCATAAGGGATTTGGTTATCATTCGAGACAACGGATGCGACTTAGGGATAAACGAATACCACATTTTGGGTAAAGTCATTGTGCATCACATGAACCCTATCAGCTCGAAAGACCTTGAGAGCAGAAGTGGATATTTGTTGAACCCCGAGTTTCTGGTTTGCGTGTCACATCAAACCCATAACGCTATCCACTACGGGGACGAAAGTCTGCTTCCAAAAGCTCCTATAGAGCGGCGTCCAAACGACACTTGTCCATGGAAACAGTAACACGCTTACGGAGGTGAGAGATGGACAGTATACTTACTTCGGTCAAGGCACTTCTCGGAATTACAGAGGAACATGAGTATTTCGATAGCACTTTGATTATTCACATCAATTCCGTTCTGGCTTCCTTGACCCAGTTGGGTGTAGGCAGCAAGAACGGTTTTTCAATTAAAGACAAGTCTTCTGTCTGGTCGGACTTTTTATCAGATGACAAGACACTGGAGTTTGTCAAGTCTTTTGTGTACCTAAAGGTGCGGCTGCTGTTTGACCCGCCGCAAAGTTCGTCAGTGATAAGTGCTGTTGAGCGACAGGTCAGTGAATTGGAGTGGCGTATTCTGGTTGCTGCTGACCCTGATGGTACCAAATAAAAGAGAGGAGGGTTTCAAAATGGAAGATTCGTTATCCCATCATGGCATTAAAGGCCAAAGATGGGGAGTCAGGCGCTTCCAGAATAAAGATGGGACATTGACTTCCGAGGGAAAGAGGCGTGCTGGACAAAATGTGAAAGACATGCCTGATGATGAACTGTCCAGTCAGGTCAAGCGTCTGAATCTTGAAAAGCAGTACAAAAAGCTTTCCAAGGAAGACGCTGGCCCCACAAAGTTGGAGAGCGCCAAAAGGGCCGTTGACTCGGCATCCGGTATGCTGAATCAGGCGAAGAACATGAGCCGTTCCACTACTAAAAAGGTTAGGCCAGATTTGAGCAAAATGAGCGATAAAGATCTCCGCGACCTGATTACCAGAGAAAATCTTGAGCGCCAATATACAGATTTGTTCGGCAAAGAAGCGGCGTCTGTGTCCAGAGGAAAGAAAATAGTGGACGGTATTCTGGAATACGGCGGTGGTGTGTTGGCTGTAGGAAGCTCCGCTCTTGGTATTGCCATGGCCATCAAGGAACTGAGGAAGTGACACTATGTCTTTGTCCAACACAGCTACCCCAAAATATTACGGCATGTTCCGTGCCGCTGTCATGAATGGCGACATCCCGGTTTGTGAAACGGTCGAGCTGGAAATGCAGCGAATCGACGAGCTTATCGCCAACCCGAACTACTACTATGACGATAAAGCGGTCGAAGGGTTTATCCACTTCTGCGAAGACGAGCTTACCCTTACGGATGGTTCGGACCTTCACCTTTTGGACACGTTTAAGCTCTGGGCTGAGGAGATTTTCGGCTGGTATGAATTTGAGGAGCGCAGCGTATATGAACCCTACGAAGACGGACATGGTGGCCGCTATGTTCAAAAGGTGATAAAGCAGCGGCTGGTCAACAAGCAGTATTTGATTGTGGGCCGCGGCGCAGCCAAAACTATGTACGCTTCTTGCCTACAGAATTTCTTCCTAAATGTGGATACTTCTACCACCCATCAAATCACTACGGCCCCAACCATGCGTCAGGCTGAGGAAGTCTTATCTCCTATCCGGACATCCATAACCCGTTCCCGTGGGCCAATGTTCCAATTCTTCACGGCTGGTTCCCTGCAAAATACCACCGGCTCTAAAGCAAACCGTACCCATCTGGCATCCACAAAGAAGGGCATACAGAATTTCTTCACTGGTTCTTTGCTTGAAGTACGCCCCATGAGCATTGACAAGCTCCAAGGGCTACAGGTAAAAGTCGCTACTGTTGATGAATGGCTCTCCGGAGATGTCCGGGAAGACCCTATCGTTGCTATTGAGCAGGGCGCCGCAAAAGTCGATGACTACCTCATTGTGGCGATTAGTTCAGAGGGCACTGTTCGAAACGGCATAGGTGACTCCATCAAAATGGATTTGATGAAGATTCTTCGTGGAGAAGATGATGTGTACGACCCCCATACTTCTATCTGGTGGTATAAGCTGGATTCCATAGATGAGGTTGGAAAGCCAGAGAGATGGTTGAAGGCTAACCCTAACTTGGGAACTTCTGTCCAGTACGATACATACCAGCGTGAGGTGGAAAAGGCAGAGCGTGATCCCGCAGTACGGAATGATATTTTGGCAAAGAGGTTCGGCATCCCTACAGAGGGGTACACCTATTACTTCACTTATGCGGAAACGATACCCCACCGTCGAAAGAGAGATTACTGGAAAATGTCCTGTGCTCTTGGCGCTGACTTATCTCAGGGAGACGACTTCTGCGCTTTTACGTTCCTATTCCCCCTTCGGGATGGGCGCTTTGGCGTTAAAACTCGGAACTATATTTCTTCGTCTACCATGGCGAAACTCCATATAGCTATGCGGGTAAAGTATGAGGAATTCATGCGGGAAGGCAGCCTGGTCGTTTTAGAAGGCACTGTCCTCGATATGATGGAGGTCTATGATGATTTAGACAACCACATAGCCAAATGTGAATACGACGTGTGCTGTTTAGGGTTTGACCCTTACAATGCCCGAGAATTTGTAGAACGATGGGAAGTAGAGAATGGCCAGTACGGCATTGAGAAGGTTATTCAGGGCTCAAAAACAGAATCCGTTCCTCTTGGAGAGCTTAAAAAGCTGGCTGAGGAGCGGATGCTTTTGTTTGACGAGGAACTTATGTCCTTTGCTATGGGTAACTGTATCGCTATGGAAGATACCAATGGTAACCGTAAGTTGATGAAGAAACGATATGACCAAAAGATCGACGCCGTGGCTGCCATGATGGACGCTTATGTGGCATATAAGCTTCACAAGGATATGTTCGCGTAAATTGCAGAAAGGAATTCGATTTTATGATGTACTTGAATAAAGAAATACATCTAAAACTCAACGGTCTTGATAATATTCAGGAAATCATAGACCGAGCAAATCAGCACCTTGCGGCGCTGAGGGATACTCTGGAAGAGCTCAGCCACGCTGAGTTGCAAATGGCCAGAAAGAAACGCACAGCAGAGGAAAACGTCCGTCGAGAGAAGATCCGAGAGCTGCTGCAGTTGGCGAACATCGGCAGCATGGACGACATCCAGAATCTATTCAAGGAAACCATTGCAGAGTTCATGGAGGATGGCCTGGAGGCGGAGCTGGACGAAGAGCTGGGGTACAACAGGTATGACTACAGGAACAAGGACACAGACAACAGCCGCAATGGATACAGCAGCAAGCGGCTGCGCACCAGCTTCGGCGAGGTGGACGTGTCGGTTCCCCGGGATCGGAAGGGGGAATTTGAGCCCCAGGTACTGAGGAAGAACCAGACCAGCATCAGCCAGGACATTGAGGAGAAGATTGTGTCCATGTACGCCAAAGGTATGAGCACATCGGATATTGAGGCCCATATCCGGGATATTTACGGGGTAGAAGTTTCGGATACCACAGTAAGCCGGATTACGGACAAGATTTTGCCCATAGCGAAAGAATGGCAGCAGCGGCCTCTGGAGAGCATCTACGCGGTGGTATTTCTGGACGCCATCCACTACCATGTGCGCAGTGAGGGGCAGATCGTGAAGAAAGCGGTCTATATCGCCATTGGAGTCAACCTGGACGGCCGGAAAGACGTTCTGGGGATGTGGGTTGGCGAGAACGAGAGCGCCAAGTTCTGGGCAACCGTACTCAACGGCCTGAGAAACCGGGGTGTAGAGGATATCTTCATCGCCTGCACGGACAATTTGACTGGATTTGACACCGCGATCCATGCCACTTTCTCTCAAACTGAGATACAGAACTGTATCATCCACCAGCTCCGGAACTCCAGCAAGTACGTGTCCTA
>CATJCP010000269.1 GCA_949737515.1 uncultured Oscillospiraceae bacterium
ATTGGCGGCCCGGTTAGCAAAAATCCACCAGCAGCAGATGCACAGGCAGGCCAGAAAGACGCCTGCCGCAGCGCCAAGGACGGCATATTTTACCACGGCTTTGACGATGACTGTTTTGGAGTAACCTTCTTCCCGCTTTGGTTCTTCCAAATCCTCAACCGCTTTCCTGGAGTCTTCAATGCTGGTCTTGAGGCTCTCAATCTCGGTCTCCAAGGACTCTCGCTTGGTTTCCAAAGCCTCGTCAATGACATTTTTCGTGGTCCTGTTGACAAGTGCAAAGCTGTGCTGGGCAGAGCCGGCGGCGATGACGTTCCGGTGCGTCTCGAAATAATCATACACAGCCCCGGCGAGGGCCTCTGCGTCGGAGGCCTTGCTGCCAACAGCCTGGATGGACACCAATTCCCCTTCCAGGCTGGAGACAGAGACAATCTCGGAGAGATACTTCCACTCCACATCCGCGTATTTGGCAATGCCGATATCCTTAGGTATGTCCATGCTGTTCCAGAGCTCTATGTATTGACTGCGGATTTTCTTGGGCAGGTAGTCCGCGGCCGTGTTGGGATAGCGGAACAGCTGCGCGCTCTCGTCAATATCTGTGAAGGAAAAGACGATGGTTGCAACATATTTGTCATAGGGGTCAATCTGAATAAGAATACTTTTTTCCAGATACTCCTCCTTTGATTCCAGGGATTTTTCCTGACTCTCCAGGGTTTTTTGGAGATTCTCCTTTTGGACTTCGTAATCCTCCAGGGCGGCCTGGTACCGCTCCTCGATTTTTTCCGGGGAATTCTCCGGGTTATTGGCCAAGGAAATCTGCTTATGGGCCTGGTATCCGCCCAGCAGAAGGGCAAAGATCAGCAATGAAGCAAAGATCCCCTTCCACTTCCGGATCATGGCCGCAAGCAGTTCCGTTAAGCTGATAGTGCTGTCCATTTCCATAGTCGTTCACTCCTTGATTTCTAAATTAGCTCAAACACAAATTTTCCCCAAACATGGGGTTGTCGTCAGAAAACAAAAACTCTATGGCGGCCACAACCTGCCGCGGCGTCAGAATTTTCCCGTCCGGGCGGCTGTTGGCCGTGTTTTCTATCACCCGCTCATCAATAGAAGAGAGGAATTTTGTCCTCACCATATCCGGGGAGATGGCATTGATTTGGATCCCCCTCCCCGCGTACTCCGCGGCGGCGCTCTTTATAAGCCCCAGCAGGGCATATTTCACAGTCGTATAGGATGCCAGAAACTTGGGCGGTTTTCCGCAGGTGCAGGAGGACACGACCGCAACGGCCTTCCCATATTTTTCCTTCGCCATCTGGGGGAAAAACGCCTTGTATATCTCCAGCAGGGAGTAAACCTGCACCTGCATTTCCTGTTTTAAAATTTCCGCGTCCGTCTGGCGGAGGCGGACATACCGGATTTTCCCGGCAGGCAGATGCAGGATATGGGTAGGAGGCTCTCCAACAGCGTCAATGACGCGGAAGATACCGCCCTCCTCCGCCAGATCTGCCTGTATCAGCCGGATCCTGCCGCCAGACCCGCGCTGAAGTTCCGCAAGGGTTTCATTCATTGTCCTGTAGTGGGCGTAGAACAGAGCGCTTGCATCCTTTTCCGCCGCTTCGCGGATAAACGCCATCCCGATATCGGAGCTGGCGCCGGTAATCAGATAGACCCTCCTCATTCGGACACCCCTACTGCCAGCGTGGCCCGGGACACGGTCTCACCCCTCTGATTCCGGATCCGCGCCTTGATGGTGATGCGCTTCAGAGCCTCGTTCAGATCCGTGATTTTCCCTGTGACACTGAGCCGGTCTCCGATATACACGGGCTTCGCCATTGAGATATGGGCCTCCTGAAACAGGGCGTACTTCCCCGGGAGGTAGACCCCCACCAGGGTGGAGTAGAAGGCGGAGGTGAGCATCCCATAGCAGACCCTGCCCGCAAAACCCCGCTCCCGGGCATAGTCCTCATCTATGTGGATGGGGGAAATGTCGCCGGTCAGATCCCGGAACAAGTCCAGACGCTCCTGAGAGATTTCCAGAGGGACTCCCACTTCGCCGCCGGTATCCTCAAGGGCATCCGTCTCTACAGTGTGTACAGCTGCCCCCCCGCGGACGCTCTCCGTGTGGAATTCCTCCGTCATGCCTATCTTCAAATCTGCAAACTTAAATGTGTTCATGACAGCTTCCCTTCAATCAGCTTTGTGAAATCCCCCACATTTTGCAGGCCATTCATCTCCTGGGTGGTGAATTTGATGCCGAACCGGCGTTCCGTCTCCACAATCAGCCGGATCTGCGCCAGACTGTCCCAGTCCTCGTAGTCCCGGGCGGTCATTTCCGGCGCAATTTCCAGCTCCTCATCGTCAAAGACGGTCTTAAAAATGTCCCGCAGTTCCTCAAATACGTTCATATACAAATTTCCCTTCTTCACCCGTCTCTTTAAATCCGGTTTGCTTATAAAAATCCTTTACCAGCCCGTTTTTGGCGGTTGGCAGGTACTCCCCATACAGGTTTCCGTCAGTGTGCTCCAGGATGAAACGAAACAGCTCGTTCTCTACACGCCGCTTGAACACCCGGCAGCTCATAACCCAGGTGTCGATGAAATTGTCCTTTAAAATGACGCAGGAAATCAGGCCGTAGTGGTCAAATTTGTCGGAGAGCTCCGCGTAAATCAGACGGTATGCCGGATCCGCCAGCATGTCCCGGATCTGGGCCTCCGTATAGCGCTGTGTCCGCAGGTTGAATTGGTTGGTCTTGTTAATCAGCTGGGTAAAGCGTGGAATCCGGGATTCATCCAGGAACCCGACTTTATACTCCATTTCCAGGGCCGCAAGATACGCTTCGTAGTCCGTGGATTGCTCCAGCAGACGGTTCCGCTCCCGGTTGGATTGGTAGGTGGCCGCCCGGTTCAAGTCCTCCTCTGTCATCTCTGTCCAGTCAAAGATGCCGGAGGCGGACAGGGTCCAGGCGTAACAGGCCGGGTCGGAGGGCACGTCGATGACGGTTACCTCCGGCAGGTTCATCCGCACGATTTCCCGCTCCGCCGGATTGTCGTCGAAAAAGACAAGGCTGTCCGTGCCGATGTTCAGTTCTTCCGCAATGCGCCGCAGATTCCCCGCCTTGTCCTCCCAATTGGCAGTGAAACAGGCAATATCCGAGAGCTTCAGAACCATATTGGGATTTTTTAGGAAGGGTTCCCTGGCGGTATCCGGCTCGTTTTTGCTGCAAACCGCCAGAATGACGCCCCGCTCTTTCAGGGAGAGGACAAAGCGCTGGAAATACCGGTAGGCCTCCCCCACCGGATCGTTAGGATCCAGGTTGATGCCGCTCCAGCCGTCGTCCCCCACTGTGCCGCCCCAGAGGGTGTTGTCCAAATCCAGGACAAGGCACTTTTTCGCCTTTCCCCGCAGCGCGCCGATCTGCCTGGCAATCAGGGAACAGACCTCCTCCAGAAATTCCAGGCTGAAGCCCTGCTTTGTGGAGAAGAAGGCGGGATAGTCAAACCAACGGTCCTTCCCCATCCGCGCGGCCAGGCCGTCGAGATCCAGGAGGGTGACATTGCCGGGCTTTTGGCGGGCCAGGGCCAGGTTGGCCTCCATGATCTGGAAGTTTCGGGAGGAGGGCGTGTTAATCTCCAGGTTCCCCAAGGGGGCCAGATTCGGTACTACCAGATTGGCCTGGAGAATATGTCCGGGGAGCTTTTTCCAGATATTTGTGAAAAACGCCGTATCCGTCATGGTGGAATCCGGCAGTATGACGGTAACCTCCGGTTGGAAGCGGTAATAGTTCGACCCGGCATCCAGCAAGGTTTTGGCGATGCCGTCGTAATCCCCCTCGAAGACGTCGGCGTTCAGGCCGTACCGCTCAAAGAGGATATACCGCAGCGCTTTGACGATGTACTGGATGCTGTATGAGCCCAAGATCGCAACGCGGACGGTTGTTTCGGCCTCCGCGTATACATTCCGTTTTTCCGCCCGCCGGATCAGCCGCAGCAGCTCCGCTGTGTCCCTCATGTCCTCTCCCCTCCTCCCGTAAGTTTTCTAAGCAGACGCTTGGCCAGGGAAAAGGGCTTTCGGATCCGCCTTTTCAGCTTCATGCCCCGGTCCAGACGGAACACCAGACGGGAAAAGTCCTCTTTATCCAGGTTCTGGAAAAACGCCGTCCGCTTTTTGTGGTTATAGGACGGGCAATTCAGGATGCAGCCGTTTCCGGCAATCGCCTTTTCCAGGGTCTGGGGCTCCGAGTGAAGTAGCGGCAGGGCCTGTTCATAGAACTTCCGCCCCTTTCCCGTGTTGACCATCACCAGGGACATGCCCTTGCGCATATTCTCCGGTCCGCCGTCCAGGCCCCAGAAGTCGCCGAAAGAGATGTCGGAGACCCGTGGGATTTTCTTAAACCGGCAGTGCTCGCAGGAGGGGCGCATGTAGAGATTGCTGGTGATGTACCCCTCCGTCCAGGCGCTGGTGTTTCGGTCAGTGAAGTCCTGCTCTCCGTTCCGAAAGGTCACCAGCAGGCCAAGCATAGTCCAGCCCGCGGACTTGTTTTTAAAGTTGAAGAACTCCACCGGGGCGCCGTACCGTTTTTCCAGCTCCTCCACGTGGGCCCGGTGGGCCTTGGGGGAGTTGATGCCCCGGCAGACGAAGTCGCACTGAACCAGATTTTCATACTCCCTGCCCAGATACTCCCGCAGAGCGGCGTTTTGGCAGGGGGTGCCGCAGAACAGGAGTTTTTCCCCCTGCTCCAGGAGGGCTTTCACCTGCCGGTAGACGCCCGCTGTATCGCTCTGAAAATACTTGGAGCGGAAAATCCGCTCTAAATCCGCTTTTGTTCGGCCCACAATGTGCTTGGCAGATTTCCAGTCGTCGGAGAAGACGCACCCGGCGATATATCCGTTTTGCTGAAGCATGGTCTCCGCCAGGGCGTAGTACACCCCGCCGGAGGTGCTTTTCAGGCGGATATCCTCGTCCTGGATCCAGGCGCAGCAGACGTCCGGGGAGAAGGCGGTTTTGTTTTCAGTCTCCCGCAGAACCGGGCATTTTTTCACGCACAGACCGCATTGGACGCAGGCCTCCGGGTTGACTGACGGGTACCAGAACCCCTCGTTATCTGTTTCGAAGGCGATTGCCCCCTTGGGGCACAGGTCGCCGCACATTTTGCAGCCGCAGCAGGCTTTGCCGATTTGTTGATTAATCATGATAATTTGGGGGCCTTTCTATTCAGAGTCTCTTCTGAATTATTCTGCCGG
>CATJCP010000270.1 GCA_949737515.1 uncultured Oscillospiraceae bacterium
AAGAGAGATCTTCACAGCTCCTTCCTTCGTGAGGGGGATCAAGAAAAATATTAGAAATCAATTTCCTTGTCGTAGAAGCAGGCCAGCAGCAGCTTCTCCATCTCCTCCTGAGAGGGCTGACGGGGATTGGAGCCAGTGCAGGCGTCAGAGATAGCCAGAGCGGCCACATCCTTCAGCTTGGAGTTGAATTCCTTCTCGTCGATGATGCCGCCCTCATAGTCCTTGATGCAGGAGGGGATATCCAGGGAGGCGTTCATCTTCTTCAGCTCGGCGATCAGGGCGTCCACCAGCTCGGCGGTGTTGTTCCCCTTCAGGCCGATGAAGGCCGCGATCTCTGCGTAGCGCTTGGCGGCTTCGGCGTTCTTGGAGTTGTACTTGATGACCTTGGGCAGGTACATGGCGTTGGCGCAGCCGTGGACAATGTGTCCGCCGCTGTACGCAGCGCCGGTCTTGTGGGCCATGGAGTGGACAATGCCCAGCAGCGCGTTGGAGAAAGCCATACCGGCCAGGCACTGGGCGTTGTGCATCCGTCCGCGGGCGTCCATGTCGCCGTCATAAGAGGCCTTCAGATCCTCGTGGATCATCTTGATGGCGTGGAGGGCCAGAGGATCGGTGTAGTCGCAGTGCAGGGTGGAGACATAGGCCTCAATGGCGTGGGTCATGGCGTCCATACCGGTGTGGGCGGTCAGCTTCTTGGGCATGGTTTCCGCCAGGTCGGGATCGACAATGGCCACGTCAGGGGTGATGTTGAAGTCGGCCAGAGGGTACTTGATGCCCTTCTGGTAATCGGTGATAACCGAGAAAGCGGTAACCTCGGTGGCGGTGCCGGAGGTGGAGGGAACCGCGCAGAATTTCGCCTTTGTGCGCAGGGTGGGGAAGTTAAAGGGGGTGATCAGCTGCTCAAAGGTGGTCTCGGGGTACTCGTAGAACGCCCACATGGCCTTTGCAGCGTCGATGGGGGAACCGCCGCCGATGGCGACGATCCAGTCGGGCTGGAACTCCCGCATGGCCTCCGCGCCCTTCATAACAGTTTCCACACTGGGATCGGGCTCGACGTTCTCAAAGAGCTTGACCTCCATACCTGCTTCTTTCAGGTACTGCTCCGCACGTCCCAAAAAGCCGAACCGCTTCATGGAGCCGCCGCCCACTACGATGATTGCCTTGGAGCCTTTCAGGTTTTTCAGTTCCTCCAAAGAGCCCTTGCCATGGTACAGATCACGGGGTAGAGTAAAACGAGCCATATGTATTACCTCCAAACATAAAATAAAAAGATTGGTAGTATTAGGGGATCTATTCCATAAAGCCCGCCAAAGGCGGGAAGCATGGACTTTATAAGGGACTCGGAAAGATTGACTATTATTTAACAACTTCATTATAGCATGGAATCTTTAAATTGCAATAGAAAGTTTCTGAAAAAATCATGTCCAGGACGTGTTTTACCTGTGAAGAGGGGGTTGCCTTTTTGGAAAGCGGCAGCCCCTTTTGCCTCTTGCCTATCCTTCGGGTGGAACAAACTCTAACAAATCGCCAATGCCACAGCCGAAGGCTGTACAAAGGCGCGCCAAAACATCGGTATCCAACCGGGTGACTTGACCAGTACAATACCGGTTCAGTTGTGATCTTTGAACCTGCGCCTTGTAGCTCAGTTCATTTTTGCTCATACCTGATTCCTGTAATCGCTCGTCCACTTTAATCTTTATAACGCCAAATTTCTCCATAATTCTTGCTGTTAAACCTCCTTTTTGTCAATTTAAATCGAAAACTGATGTTCGATTTTTCTTGACAGAAATAGTGTAGCGTATGTACAATAGATTTATAAGTTCTAAGAAATTACATATAATTATTTAGAGCTATTAAATTATACGAAGGGAAACATATGAATGGCAGAGATGCGATCAGGGAAGTGGCCAAACGGTCTGGAACCAATAGGCAGGACGTATATCAGAAAATCCTTGATGGGATGAAAATGGCCCAGGAAATTGACGATCCAGAGATCAAGAGAATATGGGCGTCAATTCCACGAAAGGGGAAGGAGATCACTCCAGAGGAATTGATTGAATATATTGCAGGGCAGGTAAAATCAAATCTGCAAAAGGACACAAATGGCGTTTCTGACGATGGAGCTTCTAAGTTCAGTCGAGTATAGTGACATACAAAAGACAGGCTGTGAAAGAGTAGCTCAATCACCCTTTCACAGCCCTTTTTGAATCATTCTATTCTTCTTTCCGAAAACGCTCCGCAATCCCCTCTACCCACTCCACAGCGGCGAATTTGGGGACAAATTCCACGGAGATTTCCTCAATCTCCCCCATAACTTCCCCCGCCGGAACGGCCTCGTCCAGCTCTTCCGGCAGGGCGGCCCCCACGCACAGGGGCGGGAACATCACGCACCACCAGTTTTTCCCGGCCCCGCCGCCAATGCGTATCTGCACCGCGTCGTATACCCCGGCGGGCAGAATGGCGCTGCCGTATTGCCTGGTATTGAAGTAAACCCGCTCTACCGCTCCAGAAACAGGGTAGGAAAACCCTTCCTCCCAAACCACCCTTTGAGCAGCGGCAAGTATCTGGGGCATGGCATTTTGGGCAGCGGCGATAGCCTCCTCTCGCGTGGCTGCGCCGGAAAAAATCTCCGCTGTCTCCTCCAGAATCCGGTCCCGGACCAGGAGTTTCAGGGACTGATCCTCCTGGGAATCGGAGTTGGCCAGAATGTGCAGCCGCAGGGTATCCTGACGGACAGCATCGCAGTCCCTGGCAAAGGCGGAAAAACAGCACAGCCACAGGCTGAGCAGAAAGGCGGCAAGCAAAGACCATTCCCAACGCTTCATATTCATATTCTTTTGTCCTTTCCATGATGGATTTTGATGTGGGAAGTATGGGAAAGATTTCCTTTGCCTATACAGGCTTCCAAGGGTTTTGCTCAAAAGAAATTTTGCCCAAAAGAAATTTTGCAATGCCCTTGACTTTTTAAAACTATTGTGATAGTCTTATTTTAAACTATTGCAATAGTCTTGAAAGGAGCATGGTCAATGGGAGCGACGCTGTATGATTCTGAATTAAAGGTGATGGAGGTTCTGTGGCGGGAAGGGACCCTGACCGCCAAGCGGGTCTCAGAAATCCTGGGCGGCGAAATCGGCTGGAATAAGAACACTACCTACACAGTGATCAAAAAATGTGTAGACAAGGGCTATGTCCGCCGCGACGAGCCGGATTTCCAGTGTACTCCCCTTATCACAAAGGAGGAGGCCTGCCAGGATATGACCAACGAACTGATCGACAGGATGTTTTCCGGCAGCAGCGAACTGTTTTTTTCTGCCTTTCTGAAAGGCAGGGGCCTGGAGGAAAAGCAGGTCAAACACTTGATGGATCTGATCAACGAAAGCAAGTAGGGAGGAAACAAAATGTTATCCATTCGTTTTGATATGCCCCTGTGGTTGATGGGGCTTTACGGCGGGATTATGGCCGTCTGCGTGCTTCTGCTTCGGCTGCTGCTGGGAAAACGCCTGCCAAAGCGGGTTTTCCCGGTGCTGTGGGCGGTGGTGCTGGTGCGGCTGTTTGTCCCCTTTTCCATTTCCAGCCCCCTGTCCCTGCACATTCCCCTGTTGGGAGAGGGCGAGGTCTTGTGGAGCTCGTTTGGGCCAGTAGCCCAGAGTGCGCCAACTGTAGAGATGACAGCCGTCGAGCCGGAGGAATCATCCGCCCTTTTGTTGGGTTCGGGAGCGGAAGCATCCTACAACGGCCAGACGGCAGAGGAATCTCAGGGCCTCTCTTTCCCGGCCCTTGATATGCACGCGGCTTCGCTTGCCCTCCTCTGGGCGGCGGGAGGGATCGGAAGCGGGGTGTGGCTGGCCTGGCGCTGGAGAAAATGCCAAGGGGTGCTCCAGGACGCAGCGCCCATCTCCAACCAGACGGTGGAACAGGTCCTTCAGAAATGCGGGGTCAGGGCAGAGGTTTACACCTGCGACCGCATTTCCTCCCCCATGGCGGCGGGAACCATACGCTCTGAAATCTTCCTGCCCACCCGGATGGACTTTCACAACCGGGAACTGCTGGAGCATATCGTCACCCATGAGGCAATGCATATCAAATACGGCGACAACTGGATGAAGCTTTTTATGTTGGCGGCCCTCTGCCTCCACTGGTATAACCCCCTGATCTGGCTGATGGCCCGGGAACTGAGCCGGGACCTGGAGTCCGCCTGCGACGAAGCCGTCCTGTCCGCCCTGGAGGGGGACAGCCGGAAAAGCTATGCCTGCAGCCTGATGGTCATGGCGGTATCCGGCCGGCGGGGGAACCTGATGTATAGCTCGTTCAGCAAAAACGAGGTGAAACGGCGGGGAAAGGGCGTCCCTGCCTATCAAAAAGCCGGGAAATTCCTGGTCAGCCTGGCGGCTGTGCTGGTGGTTGGCACCACCGCCGTTTTCGCCACAGGCGGGACTACCTTTTATGACAGCGGGCTATGTTCGGGGATTCAGGCAGAGGGATGCTATGTAATGGCGGATGTGTTCCTCAACCGGGAGATAGACCTTGGGGAATTTGCCCAGGGGCGGGCAAACGCCGCTGTTTACAAAGTGCTGTCAGAAAGCGCGGGCCAGGGGAAGGGCTGCTCCCAGCTCCAGCGGGAGATCGCCGGGGCCCTTTCCAAGGAATTTGGAGTGGAACCAGGGGCTTTTCGGGTAAAGGGCTATCTCTCCATTCCCCGCCAGGTGGTGCAGGAGCAGTATGCCCAGCTGGGAATCACTGAAAAGGACGGACGGTATTACTATGACGGTGCCCTGGTCCACTCCATTACCGACAAAGATGACGGAAACACATTCTTTACCGCCTCCTCTTGGCCGGACGGAGGGGTCGATTTGTACATCCTGCGGGACGAGACAGGCGCGATTAAGGAGAATGGCTTTCAGGCGTATCTTTGGTATCGGTTTTAAGAGGTCCCCTTTGGGCGAAAAACTCCAGCAGGATATCTATCCCCCCTGCCAGGCATCCAACAGCGCAGAGGGCCATCAGATTATACCGGGACAATTTTAGCAGATTGGGATTATGGACGGGAAACTCCATAGGCTCAATGATTTCCCCCTGGAAGTTGGTGATGGACCGCTGGAGGGCCACCACCTGGCTTTCCTCGGTGGAGCTGGCCAAGGTAAAGGTATCCCAGGAGGATAGGCCGCAGGGAATGGTCTGTATGGCGGTTCCCTCCAGCCTTTGGAGCATCTCCACATTTTGGGCGTTGACAATGGCCACAGTATGTTTCGGAAGGACCAGGGGAGGAAGCTCCGGGGGCGCGCTGAAGGAATCCCGGAACAGCAGGATCAGCCTTTCCCCCTGGTCCTCCAGCGGTGCGGGTGCGGGCGTTGCCTCGATTCTTTGAGACCGCCCCTGCCGGATCAGCAGTTCCTCCAGCAGCCCGGAAAGCAGGGTATTTGCTCCTTTTCCGATCAACTGTACCATTGATATCCCTTCTTTCCCGAATTTGTAACAGAAAAGGCGTACCGGCCAAAGCCGGTACGCCTTTATCCTTTGCATTTTTTCCGGAAAGATACAGATTAGACGGCGGATTCAGGAAATAAAATTCAGCAGTGCGGGCATGGGCCGGAAGCCGATGAGGCGTTTTGCCTCCTGTCCATTCCGGAACAGGACCAGAGTGGGGACGCTTTCCACGCCAAACTGATCCGCCAGGGCGGGCTGCCGGTCAATATCCACCTTGCAGACCGTGACCTTATCAGCATTTTCCTCGGCCAGCTGCTCGACCAGGGGGGAGAGCATTTTACAGGGACCGCACCAGGTGGCGAAAAAGTCCACCAGGACGGGCTTGTCCCCGGACACCAGGGAGTTAAAATTTTCAGAAGTCATTTCGATAATGGCCATTATGGCACCTCCTTTTTGGTTTACTTATATCATATACAAATTTTATCTGTTTTACCAGATCAATCCGGAAATTTTTTGTGAACATACTGGCCCCTTTTTGGTCACTGGAGGATCATGCGCTCGTCGCAGTACTCGCAGATAAACATCCCGCCGTTTTCCCGGAAGGTATGCGGGAGGGATAACTCATGGTTGGTAATACATTTTGGGTTGGTACACCGGATATCCCCCCGGGGATGGGAGAGGGGAAGCTCCTTATAACTGTGGCCGGCGTCATCCTGGAGCAGGCAGGTGATCAGCGCCATCCGGGCGTACATCCCGCATTTGGCCTGTTCAAAGTACAGGGCCCGGGGATCGCTGTCCACATCCGGGGTGATCTCGTCTACCCGGGGAAGGGGGTGGAGCACAGCCAGGTCAGAGCGGGCGCGGAGCAGCTTTTTTCGGTCCAGGACATAGACGTTCTTCTGCTGTTCGTACTCCTCCTCAGAGGAAAAGCGCTCCTTTTGGATACGGGTCATGTACAGTACATCCAGATGGGGGAGCGCTTCCTCCAGGCTGTACACCTCCTCAAAGGGGCAGCCGCTGGCGTTTAAAACGTCCTTGACATATGCGGGAAGGGCCAGCTCCCGGGTGGAGATGAGGATGAATTTGTTGGGGAAGCGGCTGAGGGCCTTCAGGATAGAGTGGACGGTGCGGCCGTTTTTCAGGTCCCCGCACAGGCCGATGGTCATATTTTCCAGAGTTCCCTTGTATTTGGTCAGAGTCACCAGGTCAGTGAGGGTCTGAGTGGGGTGAAGGTGCCCGCCGTCCCCGGCGTTGATCACCGGGCAGGAGGAATAGCGGGAGGCCGCCTGGGCCGCGCCTTCCAGAGGATGGCGGATGGCTACAAGGTCGGTGTAGCCGCTGACAATGCGGATGGTATCCGCCAGGGATTCGCCTTTGGAGACCGAACTGTTGGAGGGATTGTCGAAACCGATTACCGAACCGCCCAGCCGCATCATTGCAGACTGGAAGGACATTTGGGTGCGGGTGGAGGGCTCGTAGAACAGGGTGGCCATAAGCCGGCCTTGGCAGGAGCCGTAATAATCCTGGGGCTTGTCCATAATGTCCTGGGCCAGGCGGATGATCCTCCGCCAATCCCCGGTGGTAAAATCGTTGAGGTCGATAAGATGTCTCGAATTCATGCAGCAGCCTCCTGACGATAAAATATGAGAGATCCCCTTTGGTGATTGCAGTTTACTAATCGATTATTATACCATGGGCAGCGCGTATTTACAACTGAAAGCAACAAATTTTTCGCGCTGCCGTCTAAAAATCTGAAAAACGGAAAAAATTGCTGTCCTTGTGTTGCTTTATTTGCTGTATCGGGCGTTATATGCTACAATAAATACCAAACAACCTATGAAAGGGAAGATCACCTCATGCCAAAACAGGTCTGGAAGCCCGGAACCCTCCTGGCCCCCGTCCCGCCCGCCCTGGTGAGCTGCGGGACCTTAGAGCATCCCAATGTCCTGACAGTGGGATGGACGGGCATTGTCAATACCATCCCCGCCATGACCTATATCTCCCTGCGCCCGGAGCGGTATTCCTACCCGATTATCCGGGAAAGGGGAGAGTTTGTCATCAACCTTACCAATAAAGCCCTGGTGCGGGCTGCGGATTTCTGCGGGGTCCGCTCCGGCCGGGATGTGGACAAGTTCTCCCATTGCCATTTAACGCCTGTCCCCGCCTCCCAAGTGGCTGCCCCGCTGATCGAAGAAAGCCCTGTCAGCTTGGAATGCCAGGTGGAGCAGGTCATCCCCTTGGGGTCCCATGATATGTTTTTGGCGAAGATACTCGCTGTAGATGTGGATGAATCGGTGATTGAGGGGTCCGGACGGCTCTCCATGGAGAAATGTGGGTTGGCTGCTTATGTCCATGGGGCTTATTATGAACTGGGTAAGCAGCTTGGCACCTTTGGGTTTACGGTGCGGAAAAGAAAGCGCGCAGCAAGGAAGGGGATGAGACGTTGACCTCCCAGGAGCTCCTGAAAAAATACTTCGGCTACCAGCAATTCCGGCCCAACCAGGAGGAAATCATCTCCCAGATCCAGGCTGGCCGCGATATTCTGGCCATTATGCCCACCGGGGCGGGCAAATCCGTCTGCTATCAAATCCCTGCCCTCCAGTTCCCCGGCCTGACCCTCGTCGTTTCTCCCCTAATCTCCCTGATGAAGGATCAGGTGGATTCCCTCCAGCAGTCCGGCGTCCCCTGCGCCTTCCTCAACAGCAGCCTGGGGGAGCGGGAATACCGCAGCGTAATGTGGGGCGCCTCCGCCGGACAGTTTAAGCTGTTGTATGTGGCCCCCGAACGCCTGGAAGCCCCTGGCTTTGCCCAGATGCTCCAAACCCTCCCCATCTCCATGGTGGCGGTGGACGAGGCCCATTGCGTCTCCCAATGGGGCCATGATTTCCGCCCCAGTTATACCAAAATAGCGGAGATGGTCTCCCAGCTCCCCAACCGCCCCGTTATGGCAGCCTTTACCGCCACGGCCACCCAGGTGGTGCGCCAGGATATCGTCCAGCTTCTGGCCCTCCAGTCCCCTTATACAGTGGTGAGCGACTTTGACCGCCCCAACCTGTTCTTTGGTGTGGAGCGGCCGAAAAGCCGGGTGGACGCCATGATGCAGGTGATCCAGCGGCACCGGGGGGAGGCGGGGATCGTCTACTGCATTACCCGGAAGATTACGGAAACAGTTTGCCAGTCCCTGCGCAGCCGGGGGGTGTCCGCGGCCTTTTACCATGGGGGAATGACCCCTGCAGAGCGGGAAAGGGCCCAGGAGGACTTTGTCTTTGACCGGGTACAGGTGATTGTGGCAACCAATGCCTTCGGTATGGGGATCGACAAGCCCAATGTCCGCTTTGTCCTGCATTTTAATATGCCTAAGAACATGGAAAGCTATTACCAAGAGGCGGGCCGCGCTGGTCGGGATGGAGACCCGGCGGAATGCATTTTGTTTTTCTCCCAGCAGGATGTAATGACCAATAAAATGTTGATTGAAAACGCCTCGGAGCAGCCAGAGGCCTCCGCCTACCGGAAGCTTTCCCAGATGGAGGACTACTGCCACACCGATAAATGCCTGCGGGGTTTTATCCTGGAATACTTCGGCCAGGAAGCCCCCAAAGAAAGCTGCCACAGCTGCTCCAGCTGCAACAGCACCGCCCAGACAACGGATATGACCATTGAGGCGCAGAAGATACTCTCCTGCGTCCGGCGGATGGGGGAACGGTTTGGGAGTGCCATGGTGACGGCGGTCCTCCATGGTGCCAGACGGCAGTCCCTGGAGCGCTTTGGTTTCCAGAACCTTTCCACCTATGGAATCATGAGGGACTACAGCCAAGATGAGATCCGGGAGATGATCGCCTACCTGGTCAGCGAGGGATATCTGACGGTCCAGGGGGATCAGCGGCCCTATCTGAAGCTCTCCCCAAGGGCTGTTCCGGTGCTGCGGGGGACAGAGAAGGTGACCATCCGGCGGGCTATCCGCCAGAAGGGGGCCGCCAAGGTGGAGACGGCGGAGAATCCAGAGCTGTTCCAGCTGCTGCGGGAGCAGCGCCAAAGGCTGGCCTCGGCGGCAGGGGTTCCGGCCTATATTATCTTTGGGGACGCGACCCTGCGGGCCATGTCCAAGGCCTGCCCCTCCACCTTGGAGGATATGCTGGATATCCCGGGGGTTGGGCAGAAGAAGCTGGAGAAATACGGGCTGGATTTTTTGGAGGTTATCCGCCAATACCAAAACCGGCATCCGGAGCTGGTCCCCCCTGCCCCACCGAAAAAAGCGGATGCTTCAGGTAGGGTTCCCTCCTCTCCGGGGGTTGAAGGAGCGGACAGCAGGGACGGCGGCAAACCCCGCCGCACCCATGAAGCCCTCAGAGACGAGCAGGGAAACCGGATTCCCTCCCAGACGGCCACCTATGCCCTCTACCAGATGGGGAAATCACCGGAGGAGATCGCGGAGCTGCGGGGGCTGAGCCTGACCACCGTTGAGAGCCACCTGATGGCCATGGCGATGGAGGGAAAGCCGGTGGACTATGTCTTCGCCACGCCGGAGCAGCAGCGGCAGGTGATGGAGGTGTGGAACCAAGGCTTCCACACCTTCCGGGAGATCAGTGAGCATCTGCCGGAACCCCTGCGGTTCTGCGCGGTGCAGTACACCCTGTATCAAAACCATTTGACGTTGGAAAGAAGGAGGCAGGAGCCATGATCCTTGCCGTGGATGTTGGAAATACACAGATTGTCCTGGGGGCGCTGGAGGCGGATTCCGGGGAGATACGGTTTACCGCCCAGCTTTCCTCCAACCGTAGCCAGACCGCCGACGAATACGCCGTGCTGCTCCACAGCCTGTTTGTGCTCAACCGGTTTGACCTGGGCCAGGTGGAGGGCTGCATTTTGTCCTCAGTGGTGCCGGGGATCACCCCCCTGCTGCGGCAGGCCCTGGAAAAGCTGTTTGGCCGAAGGGTTTTGATTGTTGGGGCAGGGGTCAAGACCGGGCTGAACATCCTGATCGACAACCCCGCCCAGCTGGGGAGCGATATGGTGGTTTTGGCGGTGGCCGCCGCCGCTCTTTACCCCAAGCCGGCCATGATCTTTGACCTGAGCACAGCCATGACCCTTTCGGTGCTGGACGAAAAGGGGGGATACCTGGGGGGGATGATCATGCCGGGCCCCAGGATTGGGATGGACGCCCTGTCCAACAGCACCGCCCAGCTGCCCCACATCAGCTTTGAACCCCCCAAGCGGCTGATCGGCACCAACACGGTGGACTGCATGAAGAGCGGGTATACCTATGGGACGGCGGCGATGATGGACGGCATTATCCAGAGGGTGGAGGGAAAGCTGGGGAAAAAGGCGGCGGTGGTCGCCACCGGGGCGCTGGCCCAGACCATCGTCCCCTTCTGCAGGGTGAAGATCGCCTATGACGCGGATTTGAGGTTAAAGGGGCTGCGGCTGATCTATTTGCGGAACTGTAAATAATGGTTTTTTTACATCTTGAGCAGATTTTGAACATCTTGTGTATCAGCTATTGACATGGGTATAAAACGGCGATATCATATTTCAATGAAACCAGACCACATAATCAGATACCAGTCTCCGTTGTGAGATTGGTATTTTCTTTTGGGAAAGTTACAGCTTATTATAACGAAGTTAGGAGGAAGAGAGATGAAAGGAAAGAGGAGAATTGCGGCGGCTATCCTGGCGGCGGTGATGGCTGTCAGCTTGTCTTTGCCGGTTTACGGGGAGGAAGGAGGGGCAGTCCCTCTGGCAGCGGCGTCCGAACCGGCCGCCCCGGAAAATTCGGAGGAGATAACGCCTGCCCAGCCCACGGAGCCGGAGAAACCGGTAGAATCAGAGAAGCCGGCGGAACCGGAGAAACCGGCAGAGCCGGAAAACCCCCAGGAGCTTGGAGAGGGCCAGCCGGAGAAGAAAAGCCTGCTGAAAATGTTTGTAGATGAACTGAGGGCTTCCGGGAAGGCGGCAGAGGGGGATCGGATCACGCCCACCCTAAAAGTCCAATCACTTAATAATAGTGTTACTTATGGAGACACCATCCAGGCGTCCATAGGGCTTACGATTTCCGGCGGGAGCTTTGATTCCGACGGGTCTGGAGGTTATACTATGGGCGAGTTAGCAATAACCGAAAACAGGGTTCCTTTATCTGAAGACGAATGCTATATTGAGCTAAAAAGAACGGGCAACAGTACCGCTACTTTCACAGTTGAAATATTCACAAAGGAAATAGGCGTGGGGGAAAGGTCTTTTTTAGCGAAATACAGCAATACCAATAATTCTAACTATGACCAAGCCACAGTAGAACTGAAAGTATCCATTAGCCGCAAAGAAGTAATTGCCCAAATTACGTCAGCTGAGAAGATTGAGAAAGAATACGATGGAACGGATGAGATTTTAGATTCTGCGTCGTTAAACTGCGATTTCTCATCAGGTTCTATTTTGGATGGCGACGATGTAACGATTGCTGATGTAACATATCAATTTGATAGCAGTGACGCCGGAGAGCATAACATAACCGCAACCGGGGAACTAACCGGGGGAAAAAGTGACTGCTATACCCTTTCCTTTGAGAATCTGAGGGGGACCATTACACCAGCCGAAACCAAAATAGCGTTTACAGAAAACGAGCCTTTGGCGTACACAGGAAACCCTGCGGATATTTCCGCTGAGGTTAGTTGTACAAATCAAGAATTCGATCCAGAAGGAACAATCAAATACCAATACAAACAAGGCACAGGCAATGATACCGATGGCCTGCCTGTGGATGCGGGCACTTATAGGGTGAAGGCTGTCTTTGAACCAAGTAACGGTAATTTCAAGAGCAGTGAGACAGAGAAGGAATTTACGATTCAGCCGAAGCGGGTTCAGGTTTCTGTTTCTGTCCCAGATAACAAGTACGTATATGACGGCACGGCGAAAGAGCCTGTTCCCAATGTGACTGCAGATGGTAAAACGTTCGAGGGGTATACCTTAGCTTACCGAGATAATGTAAACGCGGGCAGTGAAGCAAAGGTGATCGTTTCCCCAAAAGACGTTGGAAACTATACTTTTGACCCAGTAACAACCGTTTTTTCGATAGGCCAAGCCCAGCTGATCATTGCCGCCATAAATAAAAACGCTGTTGTTGGGAATGCAGCCCCTAAGCTAGACAACCCGGTTGAGGGTGAGGATTATACCGTTGAGGGGCTGATAGGAACCGACAGCGTAACCCCAACCCTAAGCTATGCGGCAACCCCTGACATGACGAAGGAAGGAACTTATGAAATCCAAATTGCGGCAGATGCAGGGGAAAATTATAAAGTAACGTGTAAAAACGGTACGCTGACAGTAAAAAATGTTTTGTACCAGCTGACAATTGAAAACGCTGGAAAAGCCGAGGGGAAGGAGTGCTGTGCAGGCGAGAAGATTTCCCTTTCCGCCGGTACCCGGTCAGGCTACACCTTTAAAGGCTGGACGGCGGCGCCTGCCAGTGAAGATGCTTTTGAGGACGCGGCGGCAGCGGATACGGTTTTCACCATGCCCGGCTATGATGTGACGGTTACCGCCAACTGGGAGAAAAATTCTGAATCGTCGTCGTCATCTTCGTCGTCGTCATCTTCGTCATCTTCGTCGTCCTCGTCATCTTCATCGTCCTCATCGTCCTCGTCATCCTCATTCTCCTCGCGTCCTTCCTCTGGTGGAGACGGCGATGATGACAGCAGCAGCTCCAGTGAACCGGCCCCTGGTTCCAAACCTCAGAAACCCACTACGGGGAACAAAGATATCAACCCGACAGAGGACGGCAACGGCGGCGGGCAGGTTTCTGTTACCGTTAAAGACCTGAATGACGCGCTGAAAGATGCCAACGACAGGGCGGACCAGCAGGACGCCCGGCCCGGAGAGATTACCCTGGTGTTCCATGTCAACGCCCCTTCCTCCGGCGGAGGGGAGCTGAAGAAGATCCGGATCAACCTGCCGGAGGCAGTGATGAAAAAGGTGATCCGGGAAAAGATCAGCTGCCTGACGGTGGAGGTGGAGCAGCCTGGCTTCTCGGTGGAGCTGGACCTGTTGGCCGTTACCGCCATCTGGGAACAGGTGCAGGGGGACGCGGTACTGACAGTTGAGCGGTCCGAGACCGTACCCGCTGCCGCCCGGACTGTCACCGGAGGCCGTCCGGCTTTCAGCCTGGAGGTCTTTGCGGCCCGGGACGGGCAGCCTGTGGAGAACTTTGGCAAGGGCCTTGTCAGTGTGGGGATGCCCTATACCCTCCAGCCAGGGGAACGGGCGGAAGGCGTGCTGGCAGTGTTTATAGCGAAAAATGGCAGTACCATGTATCTGACCCATTCCAGCTACGACACAGAGGCCCAGCTCCTGCGCTTTTCCACCAACCACTTCTCCATGTACAGCATCGGCTACAAGGCGCCGGCTTGTTTTCGCGGACGCCTCCAAGCATCCCACTGGGGATGATATTGCCTTTGTGCAGGTCCGGGGTCTGCTGGGCGGTTTATCAGGGGATTTCCTGCCCGACAGGCTGGTTTCCAGGGCCGATTTTATCACCGCCCTTGGAAAGCTGGCGGAAGTAACCCCCAGCGATTACCGGGGAAGTCCTTCCTTTGCGGATGTAAAGGAATCCATGGCCTGCGCCCCCTATGTAAAATGGGCCGAGGAGACGGGGATTTTGAGCGGGGAGGAAGGCAAAAGGTTTTATCCGGAGCGGGCTCTCTCCCGGAAGGATATGGCGGTTATGCTGGACAGCTTTGCCAGGGCTATGGGAGTTACCCTCCACGAAAGCCGGACTGTGATAGGGTTCGGAGACCTGCGGTCCCTCCCCTCCCAGACCCGCAGCGCTGTTTTAAGGCTCCAGAAGGCCGGGGTTGTCAACGGCTTTAACGGCAGCCAGTTTAAACCCTCCAATAACCTGACCCGTGGGGAGGCCTGCGCCGTCCTGCGGCGGTTTGTGGAGGCCTCCATCAGCCCCAGCTGCGCCCAGGGCTGGACCCGGAACGCCTCTGGGAACTGGTTCTACTATGAGGACGGTTCTAGGCTCACCGGATGGAAAAATATCGGCGGAAAGCAGTATTACTTTGGGTCCAACGGGACTAAGCGCTCTTAATGGTTTTTGCTCAGGAAGCGCCTTCCTCTTTGATGGGGGCGCTTCCTGAAAAAGATTCTTGACAATGCCAGGGGGCAGAGAGTATAATAACCACAGGTAAAGCAATTTCACCAAATAACAAAGACAGAAAGGAGGCGCCAAAAATGAAACCTTAAACTGAATAAGTTGCAGAAAAGCCTTTTGTGGAATACTATAACGTTGGTTGTAGCATACTCGAAGGAGTATGTTATTTTTATATCCGGAGAAACCGCAGGAAGTATGTCAAGGTAGGCTGCTTTCAGCGGCTTTTTTATTGCGGCCTGGCCCAAAGGCAAAACAGCGGGGCCAAGGCCTGCCGGAATCAAAATGCCCTTTTGGGCGGAAAGGAGCTGTGTTTTATGCGTGTCGTTACAAGCAGCGGAAACCACACAACCATTATGGAGGAATTTATAAGTGAATTTAGAGGATTATGGATTTATCCCGGAGCCAAACCCAGGCGATGAGGCGGGGATCCCCGGTAGGGTCACTGCGGTACACAAGGAACGGTATGAGCTGGTCTGCCAATACGGGGAGATTTTCGCCCGCCTGAAAACCAAGGAATATTACAATGGGACAGAGGAATTCCCGACAGCGGGGGACTTTGTCCGGATCAGCTATGTCCCCAACGGGGACAGCCAGATCATCCGCACCCTGCCCAGGCGGACCTTTTTCTCCCGCCGGGACCCTACCCCTGGGCGGGGCGAGCAGGCGGTGGCGGCAAACTTCGACTATGTGTTTATCCTCCAGTCCCTGAACCATAACTTTAACGGCAAGCGGCTGGAGCGGTATCTGACTCTTGCCTGGCAGTCTGGGGCAATGCCGGTTATTGTTTTGACCAAGGCGGATTTAACGGATGACTATGGAACATACCTGGAAACGGCGGAGGCCATTGCCCCAGGGGTTGAGATCCATGCGGTCAGCTCCAAGAGCGGATTTGGCCTGGAAAAGCTTACCCAGTATATTCAGCCTGGGAAGACGGCGGTGTTTCTGGGTTCCTCCGGTGTGGGGAAGTCCAGCCTGGTCAACGCCTTGGCCGGGGAGGAGGTCATGACGGTCAGCGAAATCCGCGAGGAGGACAGCCGGGGCCGCCACACCACCACCCACCGGCAGCTCATCAGGCTGAAGAACGGGGCGATGGTCATCGATACCCCCGGTATGCGGGAGCTGGGAATGTGGGATGTGTCAGTGGGGATTCACGATGCCTTTGGAGATGTGGAGCAGTACCTGGGCCAGTGCCGGTTCAGTGACTGCAAACACCGGTCCGAACCGGGCTGCGCCATCCAGGCGGCCATTGCCAGGGGAGAGCTCTCCCCGGAGCGGTGGGAAAGCTACCGCAAGCTGAAAAGCGAAGCCAAATATTCCGACGACAAGGGTGCATATCTGCGGGAAAAGCAGCAGTGGCATAAGGCCCTGGCCAAACAACTCCGTTCTAAAAAGAATCGGGGAAATAAGGGGGATTTCTTTTGAAGCTTACAATACGTTTAGAAACTCCGGAGAATTACCGGGCGGTGGAGGAACTGACCCGGGAAGCCTTCTGGGGATGTATGGAGCACCCCACCTGCGACGGGGAACATTTGATTGTCCACAGGCTGAGAGGGCTTCCCGCCTTTGTGCCGGAGCTGGACTTTGTGGCGGAGGCCGAAGGAAAGATTGTGGGCCATGTGATTTACAGCCGGGCAAAAATTGTAGCGGCAGACGGACGGGAAGAAGGGGTTTTGACCTTTGGACCGCTGAGCGTGCTTCCCGATTATCAAAAAAAGGGGGTGGGCTCCGCCCTGATGCGCCATTCTATCGCCAGGGCCAGGGAGCTGGGCTACCGGGCAATTTTGATTTACGGACACCCCGACTATTACCCCCGGTTCGGATTCCAGCGAGCCGCCAGGTACGGCGTTACCACCCCGAAGGGAGACAGTTTTGACTCGCTGATGGCGATGGAACTGTATGACGGCGCGTTGGACGGCCTTTCGGGTAAGTTTTATGAGGACGAGGTTTTTCAGGTATCCCCAAAGGAAATCGAGGAGTTTGACAAAACCTTTCCCCCCAAGGCCCCGGCGCGGATTTTGCCGCTGGACGTTTTATCCGAAAAGCTCTCCGCCCCTGTATTCCAGGTCCTTGCAGACCATAAAATAGACTGTGTCCCACGGCTGCAGAGGTTCAGCGGCGCAGAACTCCTCAGCTGGGGAGTTGGGGAAAAGGGCCTTGCGGAGATCAACCGTTGTCTGGAGGAACTGGGGTTTTCAAAAAAGCTGATCCTATCCCCTGGTATTTGACAAGATAACTTTTTCCCGCCGCAGTTTTCCCGGAACAATATCCGATTCGACGGCGAAATTCATGCCGCCTTTTTTTAAAAACCGTTTATCCTATTGGATAGACGGTTTCTTTTTTTGATATGGAATGGAAAAATATGGATATCTATCAAAACCTGCTCTTCCAGCCGGGGCTGGGAGAACAGGGAGGGAGGAATAAAATATGCCAGTGCGTCTGGAGACAGAAGAAAGCTGCCTTACAGCCTTTTTGTCAGGGGAGATCGACCATCACGCGGCCAAGGAACTGCGTGATGAAATCGACCGCCATGCAGCGGCCCAAAAGCCGCAGAAACTGCTGCTGAATTTTAGAGAAGTTACGTTTATGGACAGCTCCGGCATAGGGCTGGTAATGGGACGGTACCGGCTGATGCAGGAGCTGGGGGGAGAGCTTCGGGTAACGGGGGTGCCGTCCCATATCCGCAAAGTCATGCGTCTGTCTGGTCTGGACAAGCTGGCGGTCATGGAGGCGGAGCCAAGGCAGGGGACCGCCAGGGGAAAGGCTGGTTTACCGGCTAAGGGACCGGCGGAGGACGCCGGGGAGCCTCGAAAAGCCGCCCTGCCGGACGAGCCAATGAAAACTTTGACCGTGACAGTGTCTGTCCCGCCGGAGGAGCTGCTCACTTCCCACGGCGGACTGCCGGATATTGATACCCAAAGGGGAAAAGAACAACAAACAGTAGGCTGAGGCAGTAGGCAGACGTCTTTGGAGGATGTGACATAAGATGAAATTTATAAATGAAATGAGGCTGTGTTTTCCCAGCCGTTCCGCAAATGAGGGCTTTGCCCGGACCGCGGTTTCGTCCTTTTTGGCGCAGCTGGACCCAACGATTGAGGAGATTTCCGATATCCGGACCGCTGTCTCAGAGGCGGTGACAAACTGTATTGTCCATGGATATCCGGATCAGGTGGGGATGATCACTGTAGAAGCGGGAATCAAGGAAGATGGAAAGGTGGTCATCCGCATTCGGGACAAGGGGAAGGGGATCGCCGATATCCAACAGGCTATGGAGCCTATGTTTACCACCTGCGAAACCGGGGAACGGGCTGGGCTGGGATTTGCGGTGATGGAATCCTTTACAGATAGGCTGCGGGTCCGCTCTGCGCTGGGGAAAGGAACCACCGTTACCATGGAAAAGAATATTAAGACCAGAGGAGATTCAGATGAACCAGCTAAAAGAAAAGACGCTGGAACCCTTTGATTCCCCCAGCGAGCCTGTCGGCATATCCAACGCGGTTCAGCAGCCGTTTGGTCCAGGCGGGGCGTTAAGCCGGGATGAGATGATAGAGAAGAATATGGGACTGGTCCATTCCTGCGCCCACCGCTTCCAAGGCAAGGGAATAGAATATGAGGACCTGTTTCAGGCAGGGTGTATGGGGCTGATCAAGGCTGTGGACGCTTTTGACTGGAATCGGGGCGTTCGGTTTTCCACCTATGCGGTTCCCGTCATTTTGGGGGAAATGAGAAGGCTTTTTCGGGATGGCGGGACAGTGAAGGTCAGCCGCACCCTGAAGGAGCTTTCCATGCGGGTAATGAAGGAGAGGGAGGCATTTTATCTCCAATGTGGCCGGGAACCCACGGTCCATGAGCTGGCCCGGCGGATGGGGGAAAGTGCGGAGGACATTGTGGAGGCCATTGGGGCGGCGGCCCCTGCCATCTCCCTGACTGCCGCGGATGACGACGACAGCGGCACATCACAGATGGACATACCGGTAGAATCCCAGGAGGGGCGTCTGACGGAGATGCTTTCCCTGAAGGACGCCTTGGGGACGCTGCAGCCAAAGGACCGGAGTCTGATTGTGCTGCGGTACTTCCAGGGGAAAACCCAGATGGAAACCGCAAGCCTGCTGGGAATGACCCAGGTACAGGTTTCCCGAAGAGAGAAAAAGATTCTCCTGCTCATGCGAAAACAGCTGGAGGAATAACATAAAAAATGTCCTTTTAGCTGCGGCCAAAAGGACATTTTCCTGTCAGCCCGTCCCGTTTTATAGAAGCCGGGACAGGTCAAAGGGCGTTTTCTGGTACACAAAATAGTTCAGCCAGTTGGAATAAAAGAGGCTTCCGTGGGAACGCCAGGTGAGAAGCGGCTTTTGCGAGGGATCGTCGCCGGGAAAGTAGTTCTTTGGAACCTGGATGGGAAGATTTTTGGACAGATCCCGGAAGTATTCGTTTGCAAGGGTTTCCCGGTCATACTCCGAGTGGCCTGTTACGAAAAACTGCCGTCCATCCCTGCTCCCCACCAGGTGTACGCCGGACTGCTCCGACGCAGCCAGAATCTGCAGCTGTTCCACCTGTTCAATGTCCTCTGCCCGGATCTCGGTATGGCGGGAATGAGGCGCGGGAAAACAGTCGCTGAATCCCCGGAGAATCTCATGGGTCGGGGCCAGCAGCGTTTGATTGTATATGCCGAACATCTTCCGGGGAAGATCGTGTTTGGGGACGCCGTAATGGTAGTATAAACCAGCCTGTGCTCCCCAACAGATATGGAGGGTTGAGAAGACATGGCACTTGGTCCATTCCATAATGGCGCAGAGCTCCTCCCAATAATCCACCTCTTCAAAGGGCATTTGCTCCACAGGCGCACCGGTGATAATCATGCCGTCAAATTTTTCCTCCCGGATATCCGCAAAGGTTCGGTAGAATTTTAATAAATGCTCCTGGGGGGTGTTCTTTGACTGATGGGACGTAACCTGTAAAAGCTCAATTTCTATCTGCAGGGGGGTGTTGCTGAGCATACGGAGAAGCTGCGTTTCGGTTTCTATTTTTTTAGGCATAAGATTTAAAAGGACAATCTTTAACGGCCGGATGTCCTGATGAGAGGCGCGGTCTTCATTGATGGTGAAGATGTTCTCTTGGCGCAGTAGCCCGATTGAAGGCAATCCGTCTGGTACGGTGATCGGCATTTGTGATCCCTCCCCTGTTTCATATTTTATATGCTCCGGGGCAGTTTTGCAAGAGCTTTTCGTTTTTTGATTGTTTCAAATTCCCGGATCTCTGGCGTCATCCCTGCCAGAAGAACCGGTATGGAACCACTCCCTGCCATTCCGGGCGAAAAAAGTGGATTGTACAAAAATAGGCTGCGGATATCAGGACGATTACATATGGCTCCAAAGGATAACTTCTCTTCAGAATTGATTCCGGCTGGCCGGAAACGGGAGGGGACAGGGGGATTTCCTCCATTTTCAGAAAAGGCTCCCCTTTCCCCAGCCAGGAAAGATAAAAGATGGTAAAGTAGGGCGTGAGCCTGCTTAAAATATACATCCTCATTCCCAGGATGTAGCAGAACAGACAGCACAGAAGCATATAGGCCTGAAAATCCGCCGGCAGGATTTCAGGAGGATGGTCCTGGGGAGAGGAGCTTTCCCTGCGCCGCATCAGCGCCCCATACAGAAGAACCGCTAGGCAGACGAAGGAATTGAATACCATGCCAAAATAATTGGCCCCGCCAAACTGCTCAGAAGCCCGGTATCCGTCATAACGCCTCAGCAGGAACACCGCCAAATTGAAGAGGCGTTCATACTGCCAGAAGCCAAAAGCCGCAACAGAGGCAAAGGCTATGGCCGCTTTTGCGGAAAAGCGCCGGCGGCAGAAGAAAAGCATAACCAGGCAGACCCAGGCGGAGCGGTGAAACAGGGAGGCTGCAAACACGCCAAGGCAAAAATGAAGCTTTTTCCCTTCCAGCAGGCGTTCCAGGGCATACAGGACAATGCACAGGGCCAGAATCTGCCGCATCAGGTTCAGGTAAACCGCCCAAAGGTTGAGGAAGAGGAAGAGAAGGCAGCTTAGGGCGGCGTTGCGGGAATACCTCTGTATAAACCGAAAAACAGAGATGGAGAACACAAAAGAGGTGACAAGAAAAACCGTTTGGGGGTGCGGAAAAAAGGCGCCCAGCAGCTTGCAGAGGGCAAAGAATCCCCATTCATATCTCTCGGAGGCATAGTCCGCCCAGGGAATTTGACGGATCCGCAGATATGCCTGATAAAACTGCATGGAATCGTTCCCGACACTGGGGGAGCGGAGCCCAGTCAAAACAAAGACGGCAAAAAAGAACAGCCCGGCGGTCAATTCACGGCTGCGTTTGTCCTCATCTGTCCGGACAGCAGTAGAGAAAAGCAGAAAGAGCAATCCAAAGCATAAGTAAAAATACATTTCACAGTTTACAGGTTTATTGCCTCTGCCTGCCCCTATTAAGCTTCAGGCAAAGGCAATATGTATTGGTTGATTTTATTACTGTCATTTATGGCGAGTATTCTTGATAAACACTCTTGGCAGGCTAGTATATTTTCATCATAACACATGAAAAATAAAATCTCAATACTTATAACACATGAATCCCCCTTTTCCCCAATGGGAGGAGATCCAAAAGAGAAAGTGCGGCTCGAAAAGAGCCGCACTTTTTGTGTATCAGGCTTCCGGTTCTGTCTGTGAATCCGGTTTGGTGGGAGGTTCGGGTTCTACGGCCTCCTCAGATTCGCCGGGTTCATCCGCAGCGGAAGGAGGAGCTGGTTCCTCTGGGGTTTCCGGATCATCGGCTGTGCCCGGCTCCTCCGGAGCCTGTGAAGGGTCAGAGGGATCCTGTTCCTCCGGTTCCCCCGTATCACCAGGGGTTTCAGGGACGGCAGGCTCTGAGGGTTCTACTGTCTCAGTGGGAGGCTCCGGTTCTTCCGGGATCTCTGTGCCGTCAGGGGGTTCTGTTGGGTCAACAGGCTCCGTCGGCTTCGGTTCGGCAGGTTCCGGGTCAGTGGGCCCGTCAGGATCTGCTGGACTCTCTGGGGTTTCTGGGGTGGCGTTGGGGGCTTCCGGGTTGTCTGGATTCTCAGGGGTTTCCGGTTTTGTTGGATTAGTGGGAACGGGCTCTGTTTTTTCCCCAGCTTGATCCTCTCCACCGCCTAACGCTGTAAAGGAAAAGGCAAGGGACACATCAAAGGTATCGCTCTTCTCCCAGAAGGGTTCTGTAGACATCTCGCCGAAAATGCGGAAATACCCCGTCTCTTCCGCCTCCAGCGTCAGAACTCCCTCACTGGCTGCCCCCTCCGGGGTAGCCGGGACCTGATTATAGCCCGCCTTATACCCGTCCAGCCATGCGGTCGGGTCGTTCTGGAACTCCGCATAAAGGAAGACCTCCTTTACATCCGGAGCGGGTTCGCGATCCACCAAAACGGCTTCGCTCCCCTCCGGCACGCTCCCCACAACCCGCACGTCTACCAGTACCGGCTGGCTGCCGGTGTTGGTCAGCTCCTGCACCGGGTTGATAATTTGGGCTGTGGTCTTGGCACCCTCGGACTCCACCGGGAGGCCATAGGGGTTGATAATCATCTGCCCCTGGGCTGGAACCTTTACATTGATCTCCTGGGCGGCTTTTAAAAGCCTGCTAGGTTCCTGTTCCGGGTCTTCCTCCGAGTCGGTGTCGGTTTCTCCCCTGTCGGAGGAATTAGTTTCATCTGGTGCAAGGGTTTCCTCAGGACTAGTGCTTTCTGGAATATCACTGTCTGGAATTTCTGTTTCCTCCGGGGGCTGTTCCTCCGGCTGTCCCGGGAGGGTTTCCACGGCGTATTCCGGCGGGTTTGCTTCGGCTGCGCCGGTATCCTCCGCGTATACGGGAAGGTTCCACGCCGCAAGAAGCAGCCCAAGGAGGACGGCGATTTTTTTGCGGTTCAATAGCTTTTTCATGGGCCAGTCACTCCTTTCCAGGAAGCTTTTACTCTACTTTGGATGTTGCCTGAAAAGTAAAAGCGATTGTCACGTCAACGCCGTCCGCTTCGGTCCATCGGCTCTTTGGAACCGCGGCACAGTCGCCGGTCAGGCGGAACGCGCCATAACACTTTTTCTGACCGTTTTCATCAAAGGCATCTAATGTAACAATATTCTTTTTGGTTTTGGCGGCAGTGCGGACCACAATGTGTTTATCCATATTGTACTCGCTGTCCCATACAACCGTGTCCGGGTCGTTGGTTGGCTGTATTTCAAAGTAGATAAAGGCCTTTTTTCTTGTGGAATTCGGGTCTACGCTGGCGCTGCTCAAGGCCATATCACTGCCTTCCTTGATTGCGCCGGTAACTGTGGCGCTTACTTTGAGGGGCACTATACTTTCGTTTTGGATAACGGTGGGGGTGGAAATAATCTGATACCCCAGGGTCTGCCCGTTGATCTCCACCGGCATCTCGTAGGGATTGATAAATAATTCCCCTGTTGCTGGTACAGTTACTTTTATCTCTGGCAGATCGCATACCGCCTCTATTACGGTGGTATTCTGCGTCTCTGCCGCAGACACACAGAGATTTCCCGCCAGCAGCAGCGCAGACACAAACCCGGCTATGAATTTCTTATATTTCATAGAGGTTATCTCCTTAAACCTCGCGAGGGCGCATGACCCTTTGGCCATACGCCCTCACGGCTCTCGTCCCTTATAGGTCATTAGCCGGGACAAATTATGAAATCAAGTTAATAATGGGTTAAGAGCTGCTGATTAGTTGCCGGAAGCAGCAGGAGCGGGTTTAAAGGTAAAGGCAACATTTACTGTGAAGCCGTCATCATTATCCCAAGCAGTCTTCGGAGACTCGGTGCAGTCACCAGTCAGGCGGAACATAACAATACTGCCAGCTGGGTAAGCGGTAACAGCGCCATCGGTACCTACAGTTGGCTTCTCCAGAGTTGCAAGGCCATCACCTTTGACGTCCTTTAAGCCAACAACCAATTCTTTTTTGGCTGCCTCTGTCCACGCAGAATCTTTAATATACTCGTCAATAACCGCATCCTTAACCTTATCTTCGGTAGCGTCAGCTGTTGCAATTGTAGTATCCGCTACCTGCAGTGTCACATAAACACTTTTTGCTGTAGCAGGCGCCACATAACCTTCCTCATCCGGATTAGTTCCATTTCCCTGAGTAGAGGAGGTAGCAAATTTCAAAGGAGTAGTTGTATCTCCCTCTCCACGAGCAGTAATTTCACCGCTAACGCTCGCACCTACGGAAAGTCTCATAGAGCTCTCATTTGTGATATACAAAGGAGCTGTTGCAATCTGTCCAGCAACTGTCACCTTGGTGCTATCACTTTTTGTTACCTCCATTCCCAGCCCATACGGATTGATAACAGCAGTACCAGTTGTGGGAACAGTAACAGCAATTGTAGGCGCAGAGTAGGTGCCAGTAATTTCGGTATCCATATTTGCCGCGAAAACGGGAAGAGCCATAGAAGCAGCACTGGCAGCCGCGATAACGCTGGAAAGGACGCGCTTTTTCATGGTGTTCATAAAAGAACCCTCCTAATAATGTTAAATGGGTCGTAAACTACTGGGATGTACTGGATGAGGCTTCTCTGACATGGAAATCCATTGTATGTGTAACCTGGTTGCACATAACCTGCTCGCCTTCGTCATTCAGCTTGACCTGTGTCAGCGTTACATACACAACGTGGTCTCCTACATCCAATGCACGGTTCAGTGTGATTTGCTCAAAGCCGCTGCCAGGAGGAACTAGCTCGGACAGAAATATCTGGTCTTTCAATTCCGCGTCTGTAGAGATTGCCAAAAACATATCATAGACATTGGACTTTGAATTGGCAATATGACATTCAAAGTTTATGCCGTCGTCGCTGTATGCGTCGTTTTTATAGTTTAGTCCAACTCTGCCTTCCGTCGCGTTTTTTACCGCTTCGTCCATTGCCGCCTGAAGTTCGTTTTTATCAAGCATGACCTTGGCCTCTGCTGCGTATCCAATTGACATTTGACCAGATACAGGAGCACCCTCATCCCTTTGCAGTATTACCACCGCCACAACGGCAATAGCTGCTACTATGACAGCCGCCGCTGCCGCTACTATAATAATAACCGCTTTATTGGAAATTCGAGATTCCTTATTGGTCGTTGATTGTTCCAAAGGCAATTCCTCCCGGTATATGCGGATTCAAATACTTTTTTCATGTTAATTCAAAAGGGGCTGCTAAACAAAACACTTGAATACACAGCCCCTTTTGGGAAATCACTTAAAAAGCAGCAGATATAGAAAAAGGGAAATTATTGCAGGAGTTGGAGAACAGACTGGGGCTGCTGATTGGCCTGAGCCAGCATGGCCTGAGCGGACTGCACCAGAACGTTCATCTTAGTGTAGTTCATCATTTCCTTGGCCATATCGGTATCGCGGATACGGCTGTTGGCAGCGGACAGGTTCTCAACAGCAACGTCCAGGTTGTTGATGGTGTGCTCCAGACGGTTCTGGAGGGCGCCCATGCCAGCGCGGGCGGTGGAAACGGTATTGATAGCGGTTTTGATCTTGTCAATGGCGTTGCTGGCATTGGCTTCCGTGGTAATATTCAGGCCATCTAGTCCAAGGCCCTTAGAGCTCATATCGGCCACAGAGACGGTCATTTTGTTAAAGTCGTCAGCAGTATCACCAATTTGGAGGGTCAGAGGAGCACCGGTCATTTGAGCAGTTCCCTTCTGAATGAGCCCCTTCCAGTCATCAGATGTAGCCTTTACTGTACCGCCGCCGCCATTCAGAGAAGCCTTATTGTCAGTACCAGCCAGATTATTTTTAGAGTAATCTACGCCGCCTTCCTTTTCAGTAAGGCTGATCTTGCCAGTCGTTAAGTCACTGCCCACATAGAAGTTCTTGTTATCCTTGGCAGCCTGTGCCAAACGCTGGGAAACCTTTCCAAGGTCAGCAGTTGCAATGGTTTCGAGGTCAGTCAAATCCACTACATTAGCAGAATCCTTGTAAGCGCTGTTCTTGCCGACGGCAAAAACATAGGTGGTATCGCCAATTTTAATAGCGCTTCCGTCTTTGACATCATCGGCCGTCAAAGTAAAGGTACCCTGTGCGTAAGCTCTTGCGCTCTTGGGAACAGCTTCTACTTCTGGAGTAACCTGGAACTGCCAGCCTGTATTGCCAGTAGTATCTGCTCCATCAATATCGCCCAGTTTCAAGTTGGCAGTCATTTGCTTATCAAATTCTACTGCAGGGGCTTCATCCATTTCCAAAACAAGTTTGCTACCCTCCACAGATACATTGAATTTCATATTAAAGGCATCGCCTGCGCCATAATCAATTCCTGCCTTGAAGGTAGCATCCTTTTCCAAAGCTTCCTTTACTGCAGTAGCAAGCTCTTCACCGGAAATAGTATCACCATTAGCGACGGGAAGTGTTACAGCTACATTAGTGCCAAACAACTCAAAATCTACGGTTGAACCAGCTGCATTACTGCTCAAAGAAGCTTGAGAAAAGTCAATGGTATACTTACCAGCAGCTGGAGCTTTTCCTGCCAGCTGACCATCGGCTACATGCGTAACGGTAACGTCAGTCGCTCCGCTCAGTTCAAGATCACCGCCCAAAGAGCCGTCCAGCAGCTTCGCGCCGTTGAAGTTGGCGGACTGGCTGATGCGGTCGATTTCGTCCAGCAGCTGGTCCATCTCATCCTGGAGGGCCTGGC
>CATJCP010000271.1 GCA_949737515.1 uncultured Oscillospiraceae bacterium
GCACCCGATGTGCTTGCGGCCTTTCGTCTGAAAATCCTATTAATTTGTCATGACCATTCTTTCGTTGATCACCAACTGGCGGCGGCAGTGGATGGACTTCGCTGACCGCGCTTAATTTAATATAAAGCAACAACACATAATGTGTTGGGCAAGCGGTGGAGGCGGGGGGTTCTCTATCTCTCCGCACTCAATCAAAGCAAGATGCACATTGCTCCAACCCGTGGCCTTACGGCTGGATCGCGCCACCGATCCAACATAACGACAGGGTGCATCACATCAAAGTGGCGGTCATTCTCATAGCTGCCTAAGCGCAAACTGTAAATATGTCAACGTCAGTTTTTTATAAATTTGTAACGAATATCCAAATGCGGGCACCCTCTGTGGTTTATGACCTCTTTCTTTTTATATGTAAAGGTAATTCAGGCCATAACGATTGCGGTTCTTATGAACGTCTAGACAACATTTGGAATTTGAAAACCACATGCTTTAACGGCTTCCTTATAATCGCCACCAAAGTGCATACAGTAAACTCTATTACGCGCCTGCTCTGGAATCCATTGCTTCAGCTTTTCAAGGGAAGTGTGCGAAGGGCTGTCTTGCTCTAAGAAAGAGCACTCATGATACATTATCTGAATTTTTCCAGATAAGAATTGCTCCAAAATTTCATGTGATAGTACGGACGTGTCACCACTAAAAAATATTGTGTTGGTTCCGTCGCTTAATGTAAAGCCACAACACAACATATCAGTTACATGAACAGCACGATAAGGGGTGATAAATAGGCCGTCTTTTTCACACTCCTGGAAATTGGTTGTAAATTCATATGATTCAGAGGGGATGCCACACATGGATAAAATATGGACAATAGTATCTTCCTCTGCGATCACACGTACTTTTTTCTTCAAGATGTTTTTACAAAACGAAAGAAAAGAACCAAGACTCCCGATATGGTCCATATGTAAATGTGTGAGTAGAATTGTGATGCGCTCGTAGTCATAAATTTCTTTCCGCGCTGCCATTTTCCCAAAAGTGCTTTCTCCGCAATCGATCAAGAACAGGTGATTGTTGTGGACAAAAAAAGCACAATTACTTCCGAGCTGTGGATAATACGCTGCGCCAATTCCTGTGAAAACTAACTTCATTCCCATTCCTCCTTAACTTTAGAATATCTGAGCAGTCCTAGCCCTCTCATCTTATACAAATTATTAAAACGTGTCAATTAACAATAATCACTATAAATATATTCACTTTTTGATATAATGATAAAAGTTTACTCCAAAAAATCAGTTTTTGGAATTTCTTGTTGACACGATATAAAAATCGGCTTATAATAAGTAATGCATTCTGTCGAATATGACAAAAAGGTCTGCCTTTAGATTAAAAAGGCAGACCTTAGAGAAAAACCTGTATTTAGTTTAAGGATCTTTGGTACATCTCGTAAGCAAATGCAAGGGCTTCTGATTCGCTCATGACCAAGTTGTAGGCATTATTGACTGCTACACCTAAGATACTGAGGAACTTGCGCTCATCAAAGGAAGAATCTTTTCCGACAGGAATGCGGCTGGTTTTTGACATGAGGATCGATTCGCGTGAGAGTGTCAACCAAGGATACGTATCGATCACCTCATAATTTGAATAGGTTTTATTGCAAGGAGATACGCTCCCCAGCAATGACATGGCGGCGGATACCTTATCGCTGCAATACCACTTGATAAAATCAATTGCATCATTTTTATTTCGACTATATCGACTTACGCCAATGCAGCCTCCGCCAATGAGCGGATTCTTGCCAGGTACATATGTGTATCCGATGTTTCCAATGATCTTTGAGCTGCTGTTTAGCAATTCAGAAGCATAGTTGCTGAACAAAATCATCATAGCAATATTGCCCTGGGCAAATTCCCGGGCAGTATCCCGCCACCAGTTATTATACTTGGACGAGCAGTATGATTTCACCGCTACGAGTTCTTTCATAGCTTGGAGGGCTGCACCCGAATTCAAAAGCGGGTTTCCCTCGGCATCAAACAAGCTATGGGCATGACTAAAATATCTGGTCAGATACTCAGTAGCAGCAACGCCGCTATTTCCCAGTGTTAAAATTGTACCGTAAGCAGTTGGTGAGTGAGGATTGAATTGATTGGTGAAAAATTTTGCAATTTGATTGAAGCTCTTGTGATCTTTTGGAAGAGTAAGATTGGTTCCATATTGTTCTTTATAGAGTCGCTGCATGATTGTGCTTTCGAAAAGATCTTTTCGGAAGAATAATAATTGGGCGCTCGGAGTTTCCGGAAGTGCCAGCACATGATCGCCTATACATCCATAATTAGTCAGAAGGCCGGGAATAAATGTGTCATAGATATCCGAAATGCTTGGGGAAAGTTCTTCGAGAGGGACAAATATCTTCTCTGCAAACCCTGGCAGCCAAGTGTGGTCTAGCCGAATCACATCATATGTTTCCAGGTTTTTTATTTCGTTCAGGATTTCGTATATCCCGTCATAGGGGCTGACCGCAATTTTGATCTCTACTCCGGTTGCCTTCGAGTAAATGCGGGCAATATCGGCCATGATGTGCGCGGTTGGGCTATCCAAAGTTAGAACCGTGAGAGATCGTGAGGGACCTAAACATAATCCCTTTGTCCAGCTGTTAAATCCGTCGTTTGTAAGAATCTTTGTGATGGGTTGATCAAATTCATTTTTCTTAATCAGCATTTCTGCCGCAGTATTCCCCATTAACCGATAATTGAGTTCGTATCTACCGTCCCCAGCTTCAGGCATAGTAAATAGAGATGATAACGTATATATGCGAGGTTTTACATCTGGCCACAGAGATTTAAGAATACTGCTGAAACGCTGAGCCAGTTCGTTTCTGGATATAAAAAATGCGTCAGGGGTGCCGGCATCGCCTATAAACTGCAGCAAGTGGTTATAGCAATGTGTTATGTCGGTCTGAAGGTGATGGGTGACGCAATTTCGAGAACCTGCAAAGTGTTCGGTGAAACCCTCGTACAGCTGGTTTTGATCGTAAAAGTCGAGACTATCTGTTACAAGGCAGACGTTCTTGTGCTGGCCGTCTTTGGCTCGTTGGGCGAACGATTTCCCGGCAGCTTGATAATCAAACCCAATATAATTCCATCCATTGAACGGGCGTCGCTCGACAAAAATGACGTTTCCCTTATCTATGCCGAGTTCTTCGTATATATTTCCTTGTCTGCATGGCTGGCATGAAAAAACCGCTAAACCAGCAAACATCTCGGCCTGTATTGTTTCTAGCTGAGTGAATTCTTCTTGTGGTATATCATTAGAGAGGTATAGGCCAACATTGTAGCCGTGAGTTTCCGCGCAATGCTTAAAACTTAGAAAAAAATCGACATAGCACCTGTCGTATATATTGGGGAGAAGCACGGCAAGTAAGTTAGAGGCTCCTTTTCGCAAAGCCTTTGCTCGCTGGTTAAGGGTATATCCAAGTTTGGCTGCCGCTCGTTCTACAAGCAAAATTTTGTCGCTGCTTACATTGCCCTTGCCGTTCAAAACATTGGAAACTGTGCCCTGAGAGACCCCGGCCTCGATAGCGATATCCTTTATTGTAGCCATTTTTGCACCAGCTTTGCTGTTTTTACCATAGATTATAGCAGTTAATTCTTCCCCTGTCCATAGTTTTTGAATTAACACGGAATAGATGCTCTTAGAGGATTTGATGTAAGGCCCGTTTCAATGCAGCAAGCAAAAATAGGAGGGATCATTAATGGAAAATACCCTGCACATTTTTAGTCATGACAAAATCCTGGTGGCTGCGCATCGGGGTGTTTCAGGAGCCAACATTCCTTGTAACACGATCCCAGCATTTGATATAGCTGTTCGCAGCGGAGCCGCCATATTGGAGATGGACTTGTTTCAGAGCAAGGACGGAGAGATTTTTGTTTTTCATACGGGAAAAGAACCCTTCCAGCTGGATTGCCATATCGACTTGATGAAAATGGAGGCGGAAGAAATCAGGAAACTTCGATTGGTCAACGTAGACTTTTTCGAAACGGAATGGGGGATCAACTCGTTTGATGAGGTTCTTGAACACTTCAAGGGCCGCTGCATTCTGAACCTGGATCGCTGTGGGGGATTCATACCTGATGTGGTCAAACAGGTAGAACGCCATAACATGAGAGAACAGATTCTGCTCAAAAACAGCCCGATCCCTTCTGTCCTGCAAGCAGTAGAAGAAACAGCCTCGAAGTATATGTTCATGCCGATATATATGGAGGATGATACGGCGTCGGACCTGCTGGCTAACATGGACATAAATTTTGTAGGTGCGGAATTGGTATTCAAGACGGAAAGCTCTGCTGTTATTCAACCAGAGTATATTGAGAGCATGAAAAAGAGAGGGCTGGCGCTTTGGGGCAACGGAGTTCTGTATAATTATAAAGTCCCTCTTTCTGCTGGGCACACAGATGACGTCTCGATGATGGGACGGCCGGATGAGGGCTGGGGTTGGCTGGCAGATCGAGGATTTGACATTATTCAGAGCGATTGGGCCGATCAGTGTTATAAATACCTCCATGGCCGGTATTTAAACAAATCATGATTTAAAGGAAGGAGTGTTGGTACTGTGATTCAGTCTGGCGATGTTTATTCGGTCGATCCTATTCGGAAAACGGCAATACGCCTTGTAAAAAAGCAGGCTGGTATGTACGGATTGCCGGAATTCAATTTTGAGGCGGACTTTGACATACAAATTGCGAGTGAGCCCAATTTGTGTTATGAAGTGCCAAACGAGTATGTTGTATATGTGAAGCACGAATTGCGTACTGAGTCGGGGACTGTTCATGGATCGTTCAGGGCCAGGAAAGGAGCGGAAATTTCGGCGATAATTTTTGAGAAACAGTACCTGCACTTTGATGTGTCGGGAGAAACTGTATCATTTGACTTTGATGTTGCAGGATTGACAGGCTCTACCAGTACGCTTAGCATTCATACACTGATCGAGGAACCTGGATTGCGTATCAGGCTGGAACATAATCACCCTGGACGAAAGGCGGGTATGTACCATGACAGTGTGTATCCAGCAATACAGATCCAGGCGGCACATCACTATATCATGGCCATGCGGGAAATTGTGCGAATGCTTGATATCCCAGCATATCTCACAGAGAACAATCTAGGCTATATGTATGTGCTGGGCTTCGAAACAAATAATGAGATTCATACAGATTACCCTCCCCATTGGCATCTCATTTATCGATGGGCAAATTATGTAGGTTCTCAGGCGCCCCATCTTTATTTGGGTGAAGATGGGGCTACGACGCACAATAAAAGCTATATTGATGGCATTCCCTATTATAGCCGGACCTTCGGCAGTGATGAGTGGTGTAAATTTGTAGATTGCAACGGTCATGATGTCTGTGCGTTGTGTGTACAGAGCGCAGGCGGCGTATTAGTGACAAAACCTGGCGGGGATGTATTTCGAATGAGTAATTTTACAGATGGCAAGGTTACCGTTTTCAGGAATGGTGTGCAGATTGGTGAAGTTACCATAGCGAACCAAGTGGAAAACGGGATCTACGAAATGCGCTGGACGCGAGCGGCGGGGGCAGATGCGCCGGCGAGCTATCTGCAAAGGATTGTTTATGATCCGCTGATTGGAGTGATGCTTGAGAACGAAATTGTCCGTTGACGTATAAGTGTGACCGAGCTGTTTCCTATAATTAAAACGTGTTAATTATTGTATATACTTATTATTGTGCAATTTTTACAAGCAAATATAAATATAATATGTGACTATGGAGAAAAATGCAAAATAGGATTGACACGTTTTAATATTAGTGATACTATACAAATCAATCAATCTAAGCACACATGCTTGTGGTTGAAATAAAAAATAGGAGGAATGAAAGTGAAAAGGATCGTTAGCTTGTTGTTGGTGCTTCTGATGTCGGTCAGCTTGCTCAGTGGCTGTGGAGGCACTGGCACTACGGAAACCAGCAAAGCCCCGGATACCACAACGAGTTCTGCCCCTGAGGTGAAGGGCCCCAATGAAAACAGTACCTTGAATGCGGACATTACGTTCTGGTCATCTTACACCGAGAGCTCCAACTATGGCCAGTGCATCGCAGCCGCTGCCGACGCATTTATGAAGGAGAACCCCGGTGTGAAGATCACGATTTCCTTCCAGGGTACAGATATCTCCTCCACGCTGGGTCCTGCGCTCCAGGCCGGCAACAATATCACCATGTTCGAAGCGAACAGCGATAACGTGATTCGGCTGTGGAACGATTATTTGATGGATCTGGGCGACTTCTATGCGGCTACTTATCCCCAGACAGATGGCAAACCCTATTCGGAGAGCATAGTGCCTGCATACGAGATCCTGGCCAAAGACCAGGGCAATGGAAAGTATGTGTATTTCCCCTATACACCGCAGTTCTTGAACGTGTGGTATAACAAGGACATATTTGATGCCTGCGGCATAACCGAAAAGCCTAAGACGTGGGATGAGATGATGGATGTTTGCGCCACGCTCAAGGAAAATGGCTATACGCCCTTCACCTCTGACCAAAACCACATTGACTATAACCTCAGTCTCTATCTGGAGCGCCTGCTGGGCGCCGATGGCGCGGATGAATTGGCCAACGGCGATGGGTCCGCGTGGGATGACCCCGCTGTCTTAGATGCAGTCAAGAAGTTTGAGGATGCTGCCAGCAAGGGATATTGGGCAGATAACATCATGACTGTCGTGGTCCCGGAGGCCCGGCAAGAACTGGTTATTGATCGGAAAATTGCTATGTACATCTGCGGGTCTTGGATGCCCAACAATGTACGTGAGTCTGCTGGTGATGACTATAGGTGGGGCAGTTTCACATACCCGCTGGCCGAAAATGGCGCTGATGATGGATCTTCTCTGTGCTACGGCTGCTACGGCATTTCCATCAACAAGAATGCGACTCCCGAAGAGGCCGAAGCCTGTGCCGCATTTGCTGTATATCTGACTCTGGGCGAGTGGGGCGATTATCTGGTCCAGACCTGCAATGCGATCCCCATCTCCAACGATCCGAACGCCAAGTGGCCTGACATGATCGCCGACGCGGAGCATATCTATGACGGGATCACGACCCGGTGGCCGGCGCATGGACATTTGAGGAGCAATGGCGACTTCCTGCCAACCTTCCAGTCTGCCTGCACGAAACTTTACGGCGGCGCTATGACTGCTGAGGAATTTGTTGCCGAGTGCAGGGCATACTTCAAGTAAGTCCTAAGCCGATTGTTCTAATCCCAACAAACAGAGCTGGTGCCACGCAAAAGGTTCGGCACCAGCTTTGTTTACTAAAAGTGAACGCATTGAGAAAGCAAAAATAGAGAAAGCGAGAGGTGAATAATTTGCGACAGAAAAAATCAACATTATTTATGTTTATCGCTCCCGCAATCATCCTGTTCCTTGTATTTTTCTGTTATCCTGTTTTGCGCACCTTTGCGATGAGCTTCTTTGATGCGGCGCAGATGAGCAGTAAAGTGTCAACGTGGGAGTTTGTGGGATTGAATAACTATTTTGCCCTGAACTCAACCAGCTTCCCTGGGGCCCTGACCATGCTTTTCAAGGTCTGGCTGTTCTGCGGCATCATTGTTTTTGTAGCTGCACTGCTGTTTGCGGTCATGCTGACTTCTGGCGTCTATGGAAAAGGTTTTTTCCGTTCTATGCTATACTTACCAAACGTGATCCCGCAGATTGCAATTGGTTATATGTGGACACTGTATGTATTCAGCTCTCGCTTTGGTATGTTGAAGCGAGTGTTCACGGCAATTGGATGGGAAGCTGCCGCAAACTTCGCCTGGACGTCGCCGGACAATATGTTCTTGTCCATGTGCATCGCATATATCTTTAGCAGCACCGGATACTTCGTGCTTCAGTATATGGCCGCGATTGAGGCAATTCCGAAAAGCCTCTATGAAGCTGCTGAGCTTGACGGCGCTTCAAAAATAGCACAATTTGTCCAAATTACTTTTCCGCTGATTCGCAATACTCTGGTGTCGTCCATTACGCTATGGACGAGCCGTGTCTGCGGCTTCTTTGCGCTTTCTAGAGTGTTTGCATCTGCAAGTACGGTGTCGCCTTTGATGTATATCTATAATGTGTTGTTTGGAACAGAGTCCAGCAATACTGCGGTTGGCGTAGGGGCAGCGGCGTCGGTAGTCGTGGCTTTGATCGTTGTGGTGGCATTTTTGGTTTCTAACCTTATCCCCAAAAACAATGACATAGAATTGTAAGGAGGGTGTCATGTCAAGAAAAAGAGACAAAAAAAGCACCCTGCGGCTCCGTCAGCAGGCAAAGCTTTTCCCGGGGTATATCCTTCTTATCTTATGGTGCGTTTTTATTTTCGTCATGCTGGGCTGGATTGTGATTGCCAGTCTGTCAACGACGAAGGAGCTCTTTTCAGACGCCTTGCTTGAGAGCGGATTCCACTGGGAGAACTATGCGTACGCAATCAAAAACGGGCATCTGATCACCTCTTTCCTAAACTCCCTTCTGTATAGCTCCGCGTCTGTTTTTTTCAGCATCCTGATCTGTGCTCCGGCCGCTTATGGGCTGGCCAGATTCCATTTTAAATTGAATGAAACGATCAGGCGCCTGCTGGTGGTTGGATTGGGTGTGCCTGGAGTTATGATTATTATGCCGCTTTTTTCCATCGTCAGCGCTTTAAACGCAGGAAATTCCAAAATTACATTGATCATTCTATATGTCGTAACGTCTATACCATTTTGCACCTTTTATCTTCTCCCTGCGTTTGCGGACATCTCACCGAGTTATGAAGAAGCGGCAGCAATTGATGGCTGTGGTCCGTTCCGCACTTTTTGGACCATTGTCTTTCCGCTGGCAGGGACAAGCGTTACAACATTGGTGATTTTCCAGTTTATCGGCAAATGGAACGAATATTTTATGGCACTGATTTTTGCTGGCAGTACGGAGAATATGTCGTTGAGCGTTGCCCTCTACCAGCTGATTGTGGCAATGACGAGAGAGGGTGGCTGGAGCGGTATGTTTGCGGCTGTTGCATTCGTGTCCGCGCCGACTATTATCCTTTATGTACTGTTGTCCAAGAAAATCATTGGCGGTGCAACTGCGGGCGGCTTGAAAGGTTGATTTAAGATCTTATACTGAATACACGGTTTCCGCAGTACAGAAACTCATAAATGAGCAAATCCAAGTCACCGCACAAAATGGGGGTGCTCCCAATATGTGCGGAACGCTGGATTTGCTCATTTGCAATAGAACGGCTGGTACATTAACAACCTATGGAGATTCGGGAAAGGATGCGAATTATATACATGATAAAAGATGTAATGGACCTACACACGCAGTGGTCATGCGTATAATACAATTTACGAAATGGCCCGCAGCGCCGCAGAAAAGGGGATAGCCTTGCTGGGAATTGCGGACCATGGACCCGGAATGCCGATTGCCGTGCCAAAAAACTATTTTAATAATGTTCGGATGCTTCCGCGGGAGCTGTACGGGGTGAAGATGATGTTTGGCTGCGAAGTCAACATCCTTGATTACAACGGCAGCATAGACTTAGATGAGAAAGCACTGGGGCGGATCGACTATGCTGTCGCCAGCTTTCATAAGCCCTGTTTCAAAGCCGGTACGATAGCGCAGAATACACAGGCGTATCTCGGTGCAATGGCAAATCCCTATGTCCAGATAATAGGACATCCAGATGAATCCGATTTCCCTGTCGATTATGAGGTGCTAGTGTGCGCAGCAAAAGAGCATCATGTCCTTTTAGAAGTAAATAGTGAGTCTTTCCATCCACGCTGTGCCCGTAAAGACTGTCGAAACAATTATTTGCGGATGCTAGAGCTATGCAAAAAGCATCAAGTGTCAATTATTGTTGACAGTGATGCACATTGCGAGGTTGACGTGGGCAATCACAGTAGGGCGCACGAGTTCTTAGCCGAAGTTGATTTCCCTGAGAGGTTGATAGCAAACCGTTCCCTTGAAGCCGCTGCCGAGTTTATACCATTTCTCAAGCGAATGCTTGCTGGAGAGCTGACCCTGATGGATGCCGCCATATAGAGCTTTGGATATAAGATGCAGTGGACAAACGATGGAAGGAGAGAATACCTTGGACGGGAAGATTCTAGCTGAATATTTAAATAGTCAATTTTCCTTTTGGCAGAATATAGAGTTTTTTGTGCGCTTGATTGTTGCGTGCGCGTGTGGAGCACTGATTGGTGTAGAAAGAAGCCGAAGATTCAAAGAAGCCGGAATCCGTACACATATAATTGTGTGCTGTGCTTCGGCCCTTATGATGATTGTTTCAAAATATGGGTTTGCGGATCTTACCAATGCAGCAGGCGTAGCATTTAACGGTACACGGGGGGCTGACTCTGCTCGAATTGCGGCACAAGTGGTAAGTGGAATCAGCTTTCTAGGGGCAGGAGTCATTTTTAAACATGGAAGCTCAATTAAGGGACTGACTACTGCCGCCGGTCTATGGGCTACAGCTGGAATTGGACTTGCTGTTGGAGCGGGAATGTATGTGCTGGGCGTTTTTACTACTGCTCTGGTTACGATTTTACAAATTGTAATGCACAAATTCGTGGTGGGTGCTGATATCCTGTCCGTTTGCCGATTGAGTTTTACTGTTCGTAATAGTGATCAGCTCCAAATAGGTTGGGATGATTTCATCCACCAACATCGAATGCAGATAGTAGAGTGTAACATTAAATATCATGAAGATGGAACTGTCAGTTATGATGTGACGGTTCGCACCATGCAGGAAATTACCGTGCGGGAGTTAGATACGTTTTTGCGGGAATATGGAGAAGTTCGGGATATTAGCTGTTCAAGTTTGGCTTAACTACTTAATGGAAAATTATCAAACAGCTTCATTGGTTCCTTAACTGATTTAGTAAGGGGAGTATTGATATGGCGATTTTAGTTTTGGGTGGAGCCGGGTACATTGGTTCCCACACTGTGTACGAACTCGTTGATGTGGGCCGGAACGTAGTAGTGGCAGACAATCTTCAAACGGGGTTCAAAGCTGCTGTCCACCCCAAGGCCCGATTCTACCAGCTGGATATTCGGGACCGTGCGGCGCTGGACATGCTGTTTCAGGCAGAGCAGATTGACGGTGTGATTCACTTTGCCGCTTCCTCTCAGGTGGGCGAGTCCATGTCCGATCCGCTCAAATACTATGATAACAACCTCTGCGGCACTATGGTGTTGCTCCAAGCCATGGTGGCCCACGGGGTGGATAAGATTGTGTTCTCATCCACCGCTGCCACCTACGGTGAGCCAGAGCGAGTGCCCATCCTGGAAACGGACAAGACCGTTCCCACCAACTGCTATGGTCAGACCAAGCTGTCCATGGAGCAGATGATGTCCTGGGTATCTCGGGCCCATGGCTTGCGTTACGTGGCCCTGCGCTACTTCAACGCCTGCGGTGCTCATCCTTCCGGCGAAATCGGGGAGGCCCATGATCCCGAAACGCACCTGATCCCCGTCATCCTCCAGGTGCCTAACGGCCAGCGGGAAAAACTGTCCATTTTCGGCGGCGACTACCCGACCAAAGACGGAACCTGCGTCCGAGATTATATCCATGTCACCGATTTGGCCCAGGCCCACATCCTTGCCCTGGACTACCTGCTCAAAGGCGGCGAGAACAACGTATTCAACTTGGGAAACGGTGTGGGCTTCACCAACCAGGAGGTGGTGGACGTGGCTCGGAAGGTCACCGGCCACCCCATCCCCACTGAAATTGCCCCCCGTCGCTCCGGTGACCCCACCCAGCTCGTGGCTTCCTCAGAGAAGGCCAAGACGGTGCTGGGCTGGAATCCCCAGTACGCCGACCTGGAAACCATCGTGGCCTCTGCTTGGACGTGGCACAAAAGCCATCCCAACGGCTTTGAAAGGTGAGCGGCATGATGGACAACGTCATTTCCAAACTGGTTGCCTACGCTTTGCAGACCGGCCTCATTCAGCCCTGCGAGAAGGACTGGGCGGTTAACACCATTCTGGACGCTCTGAAGCTGGACGACTACACCCCCGTGCCCCTGGATTGCAAACAGGTGGAGCTGGCCCCGGTGCTGGAGGAGCTGCTGGACGACGCCCACGCCCGGGGTGTGCTCGCCGAGAACTCCGTGGTGTACCGGGACCTGTTCGACACCGAGGTTATGGGACGGCTCACCCCCCGGCCCGCCCAAGTCATTGGGAAATTCCGGGATCTGTATCTGGAGTCTCCGCAGAAGGCCACCGACTGGTACTACAAGTTCAGCCAGGACACCAACTACATCCGCCGGGACCGCATCGCCAAGGACATTCAGTGGAAGGCTCCCACGGAGTACGGAGATTTGGACATCACCATCAACCTGTCCAA
>CATJCP010000272.1 GCA_949737515.1 uncultured Oscillospiraceae bacterium
CCGTATATAGCGGGGGTTTCAGGGGGTGTTCCCCTGACAAGAGGCGCTTTGTAATACAAAGCGCGTATCTTGCAAATGCCCGGTGGGCATTTAAAAAATGCGTGGGAGTGCTGTGATAAGAATGGCCTGCGGCCTGTGGATTTCACATTGAGACCAGGGAAAAGCCTTCCCTGTTATAAACCAACAGGATATATGGTGAAGAAAAGAAGGAGATGGGAGGTATTGGGAAAACAATGGCTGTGGATATGACAATGACGGATAAGAAAAATAAGGAAGGAGCACCGTCTGACAGCGTGGGATATGGCACGGAACGGCGTGTGGAGCGAGAGGCAGAACCGGAGAACCTCCGGGATGGGAAAGCCCTGTCGGATTTTCTGGGGGACATATTCCCGGTGTCGGAAGAAGAGGGGAAGAAGCTGCTTTCGTATATGGAAGGGCATGGTTACATCCTGGGGGGCCGGCAGGGGGAGTTATACCGGCGCGGCATAAGCCAGGAAGATGGAGGGACGCCCTGGGAGCCGTACACCATAGATGACGCGGTGAATGACGCTTCGGAATGGAACTACCGGATGCTGCTGGAGGCGGCAGGGGCGGTTTCGGACGCGGAAAATTTTGATGAATTTACGGAAAAGAGCGGGCGCCTGGATGCACTGCGCGAGGATGAGAAAATACTGGACGGGATGTTTGACCGGACCGGATATGGGAAGGAGCTGGATGCGCTGGCGGTAACATTGGTGGGGGAACTGATCCGGGACATGGACGGGAAGGGCGGGCTTGAGGCCGCCGTTAAAAAAATGGCTGAGGGGATAAAAGCAGGGAAGGATATGCTGCCGGATGTCTCCTCGGCGCTGAAACAGGATACGGGGAGGAAGCGGTAAATGGCGGAGGGGAAACGTGAGGTCATCAGGCACTGCCGCCTGACACGTAAGGAAGCGGAGCGGCTGAAAGAGCGGGCGCATGAAAAGGGGATGACGGAATCGGCATATATCCGGCTGCTTTTGTCCGGAAAACCAACGGATTACCCGGAGACCCGTATCCTTTTAAAAGAGCTGGTCAGGGAGGTCAATGCCATCGGGAACAACATCAACCAGATCACAAGGAATTATAACTCGAAGCTGTACCGGCAGGAGGACAGGGAGTTTTTACATGCCTGTATGAGGAAGCTCTGCCTGGCCGTCGGGGAGGCAGAGAAGCGGCTTGGCGGCGGTTTATGAGAGAAAAAATCGGTAAAGGCGGCGGGGAAGGTTGGCGATCAGCAAAATACTCCATATCGGTGACTGCGGCGCCGGGTACGCGGGGAAACATTTGAGGCAGGCCCTTGATTATATCGCGGTTCCGGAAAAGACGGGGGGCGGGCGGTTTGTGGGATTCTTAAACTGCCTTCCGGAACAGGCGTATGGGCAGATGCGGCAGACAAAGGAGCGGTTTGGAAAGACGGATAAAAGACAGGGGTACCATATCATTATATCCTTCCCGGAAGGGGAGGCGGACGCGCGGACCGCCTTTGAGATAATCGGCAGGTTCGCGGAAAGCTATCTGGGAAAAGACTATGAGGCCGTGTATGCCGTGCATGACAACACGGAGCATATCCATGGGCATGTGGTCTTCAACAGCGTCAGTTTCCGGGACGGCAGAAAGTACCGCTACAAAAAAGGGGACTGGGAGAAAGCAATACAGCCTTTAGTGGACCGGCTCTGTGAGGAACACGGCCTGCAGACGCTTGAGATGTCGCGGGGCGCGGGGAAAGCGAAACCCCGCGGGGAACGGAATCCCCGGCAGGATGGGACGCGTGTGTCTGACAAAAGGCGTGTCTGGGAGGATATGATCAGGCGTGACATTGACACGGCCATCCTGCGGGCGGAAAACTATGGGTCCTTCCTCTCCATTCTTTCCGGCATGGGGTATGGGGTCAAGAACGCGTACCGGACGGAAGGGAAATACCTTTCCGTCATGCCGGTGGGCATGGACAGGTTCCGGCGCTGCAAATCTCTGGGGGAGGATTACACGGAGGAGCGCATACGTGAGAGGATACCGCGGGAGAAGATATCCTCCCGTGGAAAGACGGAGAAGAGGCGGACACCCAGGATCGTATACTGCCGGGTAAAGCGCCAAAAAAGAGCGAAGCTGACCGGCATACAAAAGCGGTATTTCGCCAGGCTGTACCGTGCGGGGCTTTTGAAGAAGCGTCCTTACAGCAGGGCCTGGCAGTACCGGGATGATATCCGGGAAATGGGGAGGCTGAAAGAGGACTATCTGTTCCTTGTAAAAAACCATATCACCACGGCGGAAGGTGTCAGGCAGGCGGCGGCTGAGACGGCAGACAGGAGGAAGGGGGCCGTAAAAGAGAAAACCCGGATCTTTAAGGCGCGGGCCAGGATGAAACCGCTGTTTGATATGGCGGACGAACTGGCAGAGCTTCAGGAATGTGAGAACTGTTTTCAACGTGGGGACCCCTTGTTTGGGGAAGAACATGAAAAATATGCGGAACTGTCGGGAGCGCTTGAAAAGGAGGGGTATACGGCCAGGCAGATTTTGGAACTGAAAGAATATTACCGGGGGGAGATAATGCGGGTAAGGGAAGAGGAAAAAGCAGCGGCAAAAGAGGAAAAAATTGCTTTACGCCTTCTCTCCCAGATAGAAGAAAGAGAGCCGGCGAAAAGAGCAAAAGAAAAGCAGGAAACGGAAGGGACGCGGGAGACAGAAAAAAGGAAGGAGGCAGAGGAAAGACAAGCAGCGGAGGAAAGACAGGAAGCAGAGGAAAGACAGGACGAACAGGAGGAAAGGACCGGTGGCGGCAGGGAAACAGGACGGCCGCGCGGGCGGTAATGTATGGCAGCCGGAAACGGCTGCCTTTTGTTTTGCGCAGGAAGAAAGCAAGGAGGGATGTATATGCGGGAGGACCGGACGGTTTTAAGCGGGCTGGATATCAAGGCCTACCTGGGCAGGCTCCGCCAGAACCCAAAGTATACGGACGAGGTCATTAAGCTGGTGGAGGATGACCTGCGGTTCGGGCTGACGGTGGAGGAGACGGAAGAATACAGCGGCGGCAGGTATGATTACCAGCAGATGCGCGTGTATTCCCGGTGCCTGCGGGACGGCCTGGGAAAAGAGGAAAGGAAGGCGCTTTTAAAAGAGGGATATGCGAGCGAGCGGATGGCGGTGGCCGTGGAGTTCTATGAGAAGGGCGTGCCGCTTGGGACAATCACGGGGGCGCTTGACAGTGCGAAAAATACGGCATACGCCATGAGGCATATTTTTTCCCAGGTGCTCGAAGGGGTGAAGGAAATGGAAGCCGCCGGCGGGCAGGAGGAAGCTTACGTGAAGGAACTGACGGAACAGATCCGTAAGGTGGCCGAACAGATTTCCGGCCAGGAAAAAAGGTATGACGCTTTGAATGAGAGGCTTAAACAGATCGGGGAGGACGCGCGGGAACGGAATGGCCTTGTCCTTGAGATCACCGAAAAAAACGGGATGCTGGAAAGGCAGCAGGATGAACTGAACCGGGCAAAGGCGGAGAATATGAGGCTTCGCGGGGAACTTGAGGAAATGAGGAAGGAGAAAGAGGCGCTTTCCGGGCAGACGAAGGATGTGGGAAGCAAAGGGACAGACGGAGCGGAAGAACCGGAGGAAGGGACAATGGGCGCGGAGGGAAAAACAGAAAAAGCCCGGGGAGACGGCTGCGTGGAGGAGACGCTTTCCGGCCATGGGATGCCCGGTGACGGATACCATGCCGCGATACTGGACCGGGACGGCAGGACGCTCTGTGTCGTGCCGGTGGAGCGCCGGGAGAGGAAAGACAGGAACAGAGCGGTGCCTTCCATGATATCACGGCTGTTTCGCGGGAAAAAGACGGATATCATACGGCAGCTGGCGGGCAGGGACCTGTCACCGGAGCAGCTTTCCCAGGTCAGGCAGGCTATGGAAAAAGGGCTGTCCAAAGACCAGATCCTGATGCTTGCAGACAGCGGGATACCGGCGGGGCAGATGGAGGAATTGATAGGCATCGCGGTCTATGAGAACCGTATGAAGGAGGGACAGTGATGGGCCTGACGGCGGTGGCGGACACGATGGAACTGCTTAGGCGAAAAAATGTGGCACTGACGGAAAGAGACAGGGAGTTTGCGGCGCGGTTTGCCTTCCGGACAGATGACAGGGAACTGATGGAAAAACTGGTCGGCGAACTTTTGGATGAGGAAAGTGACAGGGATGCCGTATACCGGAAATACCGGGCGCTTACCGGGCCGGCGCGCACCGGCATGGCGGGAAAAGCCGAAAGCCTCCTTGTGTCGTTGGAGATGTACCGCGCGCTGGGGGAGCGGGCAGTGGAAGAACTGGATGGGCTTTTGTCTGCCTGCGGGATTCCTGCGCCCAGGGATGAGGCCAGGGGGACGGATACCGCCGGGCGCAGGGACCGGCCCGGAAAGAGGCAGGCCTGTAAGTAGGGGAGGTGCATGGTTTGGCGGAGGAGATACAGGAGGCGGTCCAGATCATCCGCGTCGGTTACGACGGGATAGAGATCGCCATGAAGGTATGCGGCGGCACCCTGGAAGAAATGAAGAAAGCGCTGGACTTCCTGATCGCGGTCATGGACCGTGAGAAAGCGATGGGTAAGACCGACATGCGTAAGCTGTTGATGAAAGGCGGGGACCTGCAGGTATTCCAGCTCCCGGCGGAGGATATGAAAAAAGTGGAACGGATGGCGAAAAAATACGGCATCCTTTACGCGGCGCTGCCTGACATCAATAAAGAGGACGGGATGAGCGAGATTATTTTCCACACGGAGGCGGTCCCCCGGGTCAACATGATGATTGAAAAGCTGAAATCCGGAAGGGTCTCGACGTTTGACGATTACCTGAAAAACGGGGAGGATAAAACGCCGCCTTTTCCCGGAGAACAGGAGGAGGAAAAAGGGAAGGGCGGCCCCCACGCAAAAAAGACGGCAAAAAAAGAAGAAACCATAGAAGAACTGGCGGAAAGAGTCGGCAGCTTCGCCGTGGGGAAGGAGGGCGTCAGCATGGCGGGGGTAAGGCGAAAATTCCACCTGAAAAAAGGGCGGGCCAAGATCGTCCTATGGGAACTTGCACGGCTTGGCGTCCTTTCGGAAGGCGAAAAGGGCCGGTACCAGGTTCTGATGGGCCGGGAGGAATTTTCCGCCCTCATGGAAGGGTACAAGGAACGGGATAAAGAATATGGCAGCCCCCCTGCCGAAGACGTGGAAGAAACAGCAGAGACGTTTGCGGGGCTGGTAGAAGAAGCCGGCAGCTTCGCGGCAGGGAAAGAAAGCGTCAGCGCGGAAGAAGTGGGGGATATACTCGGCCTTGAAAAAGAGCGGGCAAGAACCGCCATGTGGGAGCTTCTGCGTCTCGGCGTCCTCTCGAAAGGGGAAGGCGGGCGGTATAAGGTCCTGATGGACCAGGGGGAGTTTGCCGAGCGCATAGATGGATACAGGGAGCTTGCGCGGCGCGTGCGGATGGTGGCTGCCGCGCAGGATCCGGGCTGTGTGGATATCGCCATTACGAAAAAACTGATAATGGAGGAGAATGAAAACGCCATAAAAACCAGGATACCGGGCACATGGGGCGAAGATGCGCGGTATATCTGGCTTGAAAAGGACCGGATGATGGAAGCCCGGGACGGGAAGTCCATACTGACTGTTTTGGAGCGTGACAGGGAGTATGAGGTGTATTCCGCGGACAACAGTGTGGCCGGCGTCATAAAAGGAAAGGACCTGTATGAGGAGCATTATGACGAGGTAGACGCGGAAGTCAGGAAACGCTATGAGAAGGCATGGCAGAAAACAGGGGAACAGGAGCGGGGGAAACAGGGTAAAGAGAAAAATTCCGGCCCGGGGAAAGAATACCGGCCTGATAAAAGCCCCGCGCGGAAGAAAAAACCTGCCCCTGGAAAAGGAAGGCGTCTATGACGGGGAATAAAAAGAAAATATCCCTGTGGCTTGCCGTGACGGGGGCGGTGCTGAGCGCTTACGCAGGATATCTGTTAAACGGCGCGTTTAGGCCAGGGATGGGGATCGGCGCCTTCCTGGAGTCTTTTAACCGTGTGTGTGCCGAGCCATTCGCAGATTATTATAATGAGACAACCTTAAAAGCGGCGGTGGCGGCGCTGGCAGCCTATGCCGCCGCCCTGCTGCTGTACGTGACAAGCCAAAAAAACTTTATGCCGGGGAAAGAGTTTGGCACTGCGAGGTTTGAACTGCCGGAAACAGTGAACCGGATACTGGCGGATAAGGATGGGGATTTCAACCGGA
>CATJCP010000273.1 GCA_949737515.1 uncultured Oscillospiraceae bacterium
TGATTCTGCTTACAAGACTGTTGAAGTCAAAAACATTAAAAAACTCGGCACTTTTGTAGTAGCTTCCGAAATCCTGGAAGAGGATGAGCCCGACGAGCCTGCTGAGCCTGTTAGTTCCGCTCCCGTAGTGGAAGGGCCTGAGGAAGACGAGAATCCCAAGACTGGCGCTTGCTAATTCAAGCCTTTAATGCTAGCCCCTTATATACTGTAACATAACAAAGAAGCTCTCTGCGAAAGCAGGGGGCTTCTTTGTTTGTAACGAATACTTCTAAAAGATAGAGAAACCTTCCACTGACATTCGAAAATCTGCTGCCAGAGGGAGGCCATTGCCCTCCCATTACTTATCTTTAGAAAAAGGTCAGCTGTGTTCCTTCATGATTCCGTTTAGGCACTCCTGCCTCTTCCTTTTGAGATAGGTCTGAAGGAATTTCCTCCAGAAAGGGAGACTTTTCTCTTCCTGTCAGAATGACTAGCTCTTCCTTTGCCCGGGTGACACCTACATAAAAGAGCCTGCGCTCTTCTGCTAAATCAATGTTTCCCCGTGCGGATTCCAACGGAAGCACTCCCTTCTTTACACCACATAAAAATACAACTGGGAATTCCAACCCCTTAGCTCCATGGAGAGTCATAAGGGTCACTGCTCCAGCGTCATACTGTTTTCCGGATGCACTTCGTATCAGATCGCTTTCCTGACCAAGGGTAAGGGCCTGCAAAAATTCTTCCATGTTTCTGTGAAATATGGCAATGTGTTGAAGCTTTTGCAGCGGTTCGTTCTCAATACCAAGACTTTTGGCAAAGGTCTTTAAAAGTTTCCATGGTTTTCCACGGGAAACCATGGGTAGGAATTCTCGGACAGAACGGGAAAATTCCTTTAAATGTGGACGATCACCAAATCCCTCCTCCAGCTCTTCTAAAAAATCCTTCCCTATGCCGGAGTTTTCCAAGGTAACTTCGAGAGAAGCAAGGATGTCCCTTGGACAGTTCCAAAGCCTTTCCAGGCATCCTTCCAGAGCAGAGTGGTCCTGTGGATTCCCAAGAAAGCGAAAGAAATCAATAGTCCCCCGCACTGCTTCATCGGCCAGAAAATCCTCCCGTCCTGCCACAATATAGGGGATCCCTTCCTTTTGGAGGCATTTCTCTAAAAGTTCTGCTTGCCGGTGGGTGCGGTAAAGTATCCCAATCTCCGAAAAGTCCCTTACGCGTATACGTTCAGAATCTCCTTGGTCAGAATCCAGCATATCAATTCCGCCCACCATCTTGTTGATATCCTTGGCAATAAATATCCCTTCGGAGAGATCGCTGGGTGCTGTAACTTGGCGTATAGGAATTCCCAGGGATTCTGATGGTTCCAGATTTCGATCCTCCCCAGGGTTGGCGGATATGGCGGACAAGGCGTATGACACAATCTCCGGAGTGGACCGGTAACTTTTTATGAGATGTATTTTCCGGAGTCGGGGAAAATCTTCCACCAGATGATCAAAACACCTGCTATCCGCCCCCCGAAAGCTATAAATAGATTGGTCTGGATCGCCAATTACAAAAAGACTCTTCCCTCCTCGAGCCCATTGCTGTATCAGACGGTACTGAATGGGATTAATGTCCTGAAATTCATCCACCAGAAGATAGGCGAAGGGATTGGCCTTTCCCTGCTTTCCTTCCTCCCGCTCCCCCTGCTTTAATTCCTCTAAAAGGAGATCGTCAAAATCCATACCCCCAGATTGGCGCAACCGTTGACTATATATCTCAAATGCTTCCTCCGGAAACACAGACTCTGTCATATTTACTCCATTTTTCCGTTTGGACAGACAGCTCAGGAAATCCCTGGGAGAGCCCTTACAATCCAGCTCCTTCAGGACTCTTCCAGCTAGTTCCATAGCGGCGGACTCATCTACCAGATGGACCATGCCCCTTTGGGAAAGACGCCGCAGGCATATGGCATGAAATGTTCCGATGGTCATGCCCCGAATAAACTTTTTTCCACCAAACTGCCGCTCCAGACGCTGACGCATCTCGGACGCAGCCTTGTTGGTAAAGGTCACTGCCGTAATCTGGGTGGGTTTTACTCCTCTGCTTTCTATTAAGTAGGCGATTCGAGATACCAGAGTTTTCGTTTTCCCTGTGCCTGGCCCTGCAATCACAGCTGTTACCGGCTCCAACGCTTCTACAGCCTCTTGCTGTTCCCGGTTCAGTGTTTCCCCGGAGACTGTTCTCGTTGTTTTTGCTTCTATCGGAAGATTATCTGGCTTCAGATGATCAGCAGACACCCTTGCTGGCTGGCTGGACAAAGTTTCAATGGCAAACAATGAGGTTTGGCCGTTGAACGCCTGTATCTCATCGGCACTCAGCAATTTAATTGTCCCATATTCCCCATCATAGCCGGGATTGAGTTCTACCTCTCCTTTGCGCAGCCTGCGAATTCCCTCTGCAATACAAGGTCCAGCCTCTTCCTTAATCCTCTCTATAGAGGCTTCCCGCAGGATGTAGAATTCATTGCCTATGGTTTCCAGCATAGCCTGATACTGCTTGTTCACAGAGACTCCCCCAACCGAACCCCCTGTACAGGCGGCTATAACCTCTGGAAGTGGGGACAAGCTTTCAAAGGGTTTGGCATTCTCACGGGACGAACCCTCTTCCCGGTCCGCCAGCTGCTCCACCCGATGTTGCACTCCAATAGTGAGTTTTTTACCGCATACCGGGCAGATTCCTTGATATTTCTCCGCATCTGAGGGTTTTAGGCAAAGACTGCAGTTGCGATGTCCATCATAATGATATTTTCCTTCCTCCGGAAAGAATTCGATGGTACCGCAGAAGGTCTCCGGCTTCCGTCCCTGCAAAGCATCTGACAACGCTCCGTAGGAGAAAGGAATATCCAACAGGTTTGCCTCTCGCCCAAGTTTAGCAGGGGAATGGGCGTCTGAATTGGAAACAAGCGTGTACTGGTCCAATGCAGACACCCTCCAATTCATCGGCGGGTCAGAGGAAAGACCCGTTTCAAGGGCATGGATATAGGGAGTTAAGTCACCAAAACACTCCTCAATCGTATCGAACCCGGAAAAAGCCCCAAACAAAGAGAAGTGGGGTGTCCAGATATGGGCAGGAATAAACACTGCCTCGGGACAGGTCTCCAAAGTGATTTCCAGCAGATCCCGGCTGTCTAGGCCCAAGATCGGTCTTCCATCCGAATGAATATTCCCAATGGCCTCCAGCTTCTGAGAGAGTGTCTCAGCAGATTCCAGGCTAGGCAGGAGAATAACATTATGTACCTTCCGTGTCTTCCCGTTTTTCTTATAAATGGAACTGATCTCACCCGTCAGTACAAAACGTGGCTCTGTCAGCTTCCCTACTACATTACAGGGGAGACGTAATTCCTCTTTCAGTTGGTACAGACCATCTTCAGCGGGGACGAGTTTTTCCATCAGCTCTTTGCGCCAGGCTGGATGAGTAAAATCTCCTGTCCCGACAATGCCGATTCCTTTTTTCTTTGCCCATAACTCCAGCATTTCCGGTACACAATCCCGGCTAGTCGCACGGGAATATTTTGAGTGAATATGTAAATCTGCAATTATCATCCTTTGGACTTCTCCTCCTTTTTCAATCCGGTTCCGTTATAGTAGTGATATACAAGGCTGCCCGTCTGCTGCAAAAAAGCAATAGGCGGGCAGTTTATATTTCCTGCTATCCCTTTAAAAAGCCCTCTATGATTTTTTCTTCTGCCTCTTCCTCTGTCAGTCCCAAGGTACGCAGCTTTAAAATCTGTTCTCCAGCAATTTTGCCAATAGCAGCCTCGTGGATCAGTGCTGCATCCAGGTTACCAGCAAATAGCTCTGGGGCGGCGTTCACTGTGGCATTACCTACTAAAATAGCGTCACACTCCGAATGCCCTGTACAGCGGTTGTTTCCCCGAATCACTGAATGATACTCCTGATGGGAGTGGTCCCTTGCAACTGAACGCGAGATCAAGTCAACCCCGGAGTCCTCTCCATCCAGGGATACCTGGAAGTCGGTTTTGGCAATCTCTCCTCCGTCGGTCATCAGCCTTTCACGGATAATCAGTTTGGCATGGTCAGCCACCTTAGCCACCGTTTTCCGAGTGGTACGGTCTACCCCGCTGATTTGTGTAGTGTCCATTTCCAGTACGGAATCCTCCGCCAAAACGCAGCTGGTAATAGGATCAATCTTCCGCAGCCCCTTCCCGGTACCGGTTCCAATATGCTTTTCCTTGTAAACCACATGGGAGCCCTTCTCCAGGAAAAAGCTGTGTATACCATTGTGCCGCGCATCTTCCTCTCCATCCGCATGGACGCCGCATCCCGCTATAATAGTCACATTAGCTCCTTCGCCCACATAGAACTCGTTATATACGAGATCATCTACATTGCTATGGGTGACACAGGCAGGGATATATACCGTTTCCCCCTGTGTCCCAGGGGCAATACGGATTACCAATCCTGGCGCATCGGTTTTGCTTTCGATTCGTATATTGGGGCTGGACTGTCTTCCGGCACACTGACCGTCTTCCCGGATATTATATGCTCCCTGAAAGCTGTCCTTCCAATCGGATATCATTCCAAGAAGCTTTTCTGTAATTGAATTCATGGACAATCTCTTCCCTTCACCTCAAAGATTGGACAGCGGCTGGACATTTCTCCCTCCAGCAGCATTGGAAGGACTTCCTTTCCTGTACCGGCCTGCCGCACTTTTCCATCTGCAATCACAACAATATAGTCCGCAATCTGTAGAATCCTCTCCTGGTGGGATATGATCAGCATAGACTGCCTCGTCTCACTCTTCAGCTGCTGGAAAACATCAATCAATCCAGAGAAGCTCCACAGGTCGATCCCCGCCTCTGGCTCATCAAACACTGCCAGACGCAGACCTCGGCGGGCTAACAGCGTTGCGATCTCGACCCGTTTTATTTCCCCACCTGAAAGGCTTGCATCCGCCTCCCTATCAATATAGTCCCGCGCGCACAGCCCAACCTTTCCCAACAGACTGCACAGGGCTTGTTCGCTCAGTGGCTCTCCTGCGGCAAGCTCTAAAAGTCCTCGAATTGTTAGTCCTTTAAATCTTACTGGCTGCTGAAAGGCATATCCTACGCCACGTTTGGCCCGTTCTGTTACATCTAAGGAGGTGATATCCTCGCCATCAAGGACAATTCTGCCGGAGGCAGGCTTTTCAACTCCGGAAATAATCTTTGCAAGTGATGTTTTGCCTCCTCCATTGGGACCGGTGATAACAGTTAACTTGCCGTCAGGGATTTCCAGATCAACACCTTTAAGGATATCTCCCCCCGTAGGGAGCGTCCAGACAATATGTTCAAGTGCAAGCATTTGTGAACCTCCTTTGACTTTCTTTACAAGATAGTTTAGGCTCTATTTCAGATTGTAGACGGATTTTGTAGAATTGTCAAGCGTTCCACCAAAGGGTTTTTATATAGATGAGAGAAGATCAGAAAAGTGGGAAATTTAGAAACAGAAAACCAATTGTAATATTTATACATTGGTTAAAGAAATAGACACGGAGGTCAGGACTAATGCTCTAGAGAATGAATAACACATCCATAAAAGGGATGTACCGAAGCGGGGAAGAGACCCGCAGGGGAGAGAAAGGGCAAAGCCGGGGGCTGAGGCATAGAAA
>CATJCP010000274.1 GCA_949737515.1 uncultured Oscillospiraceae bacterium
CCCAGGCGGGGAACTGGAGGACGTCTTTGAGGCAGGAGTTGCCTGCTCCAGCCGGTCCATGTACCCGGATTGGCTCAGCCTGACCGGGGAAGGCTATGTACCGGAGATGTACAAAAAATATGGGAAAATCATAAGCCCCATGGGATGCCGGGCATTTTTGTCCCCTTGGTTTGAGCGGGGCGGCATGACCCCTGCCGATGAATCGGACAAACCTGTCTTTGTGGGAAGGTTCAACATCGGGGCAGTGAGCCTCCACCTCCCCATGATATACGCCAAGTCCCAAGAAGAGGGCAAGCCCTTCTATGAGGTTTTGGATTATTACCTGGAACTGATCCGCCAGCTGCACATCCGCACCTACTCCTATCTGGGGGAAATGCGGGCTTCCACCAATCCCCTCGCCTACTGCCAAGGCGGTTTTTACAACGGCCACCTGGGACTGTACGATAAAATCAAGCCCTTGCTGAAAACAGCCACTGCTTCCTTCGGCTTTACAGCCCTCAACGAGCTCCAGGAACTGTACAATGGAAAATCCCTGGTGGAGGACGGGCAGTTTGCCCTGGATACCCTGGCGCACATCAACGAAAAAATTGCCCAATTTAAAGAAGAGGACGGCAACCTGTACGCCATTTACGCCACCCCGGCGGAAAACCTCTGCGGGCTGCAGATCCAGCAGTTCCGAAAAAAATACGGCGTCATCGAAAACGTATCCAGCCGGGATTATGTGAGCAACAGCTTCCACTGCCACGTCTCTGAGGAGATCACCCCCATCGAAAAGCAGGATCTGGAGGGCAGGTTCTGGGGCCTGTCCAACGGGGGCAAAATACAGTATGTCCGTTACCCCATTGAATATAACCTGGATGCGATCCGCACCCTGGTGCGCCGCGCCATGGCGAAAGGCTTTTACGAAGGGGTAAATCTTTCCCTGTCCTACTGCGACGACTGCGGCCACGAGGAGCTCGAGATGGACATCTGCCCTGTGTGCGGCAGCAGCAATCTGACCAAGATTGACCGCATGAACGGCTATCTTTCTTATAGCCGGGTCCACGGGGACACGCGGCTCAACGCGGCTAAGATGGCTGAGATTCGGGAGAGGAAAAGAATGTAATGAGATATCACAACATCACCAAAGACGATATGCGCAACGGCAGCGGCCTGCGAACCGTGCTGTGGGTAGCAGGCTGCAGCCATCAATGCCATAACTGCCACAATCCTATCACCTGGGATCCAGACGGCGGCATTCCCTTCGGTCCGGAGGCAGAGGCAGAGCTTTTGGAGGCTGTTGGCAGGGACTACATGTCCGGCATCACCTTTAGCGGCGGAGATCCCCTTCACCCCGCCAACCGGGAGGAAACCGGACGGCTCTGCCGGGAGATACGGGAGCTCTTTCCGCAAAAAAACATCTGGCTCTACACCGGGTATTGCTGGGAAGCCCCGGAGATTCAGGACCTTCCCTGGCTGTCCCTAGTGGACGTACTGGTGGACGGCCCCTTTGTAGAGGCCCTGAAAGATCCCAAGCTCCACTGGAAAGGCAGTTCCAACCAACGCGTCATTGATGTAACGAAATCTCTGGCCGCCGGCAGGGTGGTTTTATGGAAAGGATAACAGAGTATGCTTCGTATTGGAATCTTTGAAAAAGTCAGTCTGGAGCAATTCTCCAAAGATTGGGCAGACACCTTTGGCACAGCCGCCGGTGAAGCGGAGCAAGCCTACCGGAATATCCGCCTTCCCTGCCGCGCAACCAGCGGTTCCGCAGGCTATGATTTTTTTACCCCTGTCCCCTTCTCCCTTTTGCCGGGGGAAACGTTTAAGATCCCCACCGGGATCCGGGTAAAAATGGAGGACGGATGGGTCCTGGCCTGCTTCCCCCGAAGCGGGCTGGGTTTTAAGTACCGGCTGCAGCTGGATAACACGGTGGGGATCATTGACAGCGACTACTGCCATTCCGACAATGAAGGCCATATCTTCTGCAAGCTGACCAATGATTCCAGACAGGAAAAAAGGCTGGACCTGAAAGCCGGGGACGGTTTTATGCAGGGGATCTTCCTCCCCTTTGGAATTACGCTTGACGACAACGTCTCCAGTAGGCGGAACGGCGGGTTTGGAAGTACCGGAAGATAGATCCCGCCTCCGGCAAAAACCCTGCCTAAAGTCCACAAAAAAATTGGTTAAGAATTGGAAAAATACGCCAGTTATAATTCAGGCCAAACCCTCCGATACTAGCTATGAGCAGACGGGACAGCACGGGAAGCTGAAAAGATGCTCATCTCATATCTGATCTTTGACAAATTGTCCCTGAAACGATTGATCAAAGACAGGTAGAAAACCATAATCAGGAGGGTTTACCCGATATGAAAAAACTGTTGGCAATCCTGCTTGCAGCAGCAACCGTAGCGGTAACGACCGCTATGACCGTCTTCGCTGAGGGAGAGTCGACGCCTGCCATTTCCAGCATCACCTTTGTCAAAGATGATGATGTAGACATAAATGGCGGCATCCTGACGCCCGGCAAAGAATACCGTTTCCGTTTACAGTACACCGCGGCAGGCTCTGAGGTCTCCAAGGAAGACACCAGCGTCACAGGCCCCACGGATTTCACCGACGATCAGCTCACTGGGAACAAGTTCCTCATTGAGAGCAAAATGGGGCGCAGCTCCATGGAATCCTTTAAGATCGCCAAATCCAGCGGTAAGTACTACCTGATCGCCAAGCCCAAGAACGGCTACCCCACCAAGCAGACCGACGTGGAATACAAGGTCCGCCTGGTTGACACCAAGAACGGCGACATCCTCCACGAAAAGACCCTGGCCTTTAAAGTAGGCTATCCTACCGTTTCTGACGACGACCTGTTCTCCGCCTCTGTAGAGGAGCCGATCTTTATCTCCAACGACGCCCCGGTCATCACCGAGGATCAGTTTGATGAGATCAACAGCTACACCAGCGGTAAGGCCGCTTCCTTCACCAACGGCGACTGGACGATAAACGTCCGCGTCGGCGGTCTGAAGGACCGGAACCTGTACTCCACCTCCTCCGGCATCCCGGAGATTGAGACGAAGTTTGAAGATAACCAGTTCAAATTCATCTCCTTCCCCGCCAACCCCAAGTTCGACTACACCGCCAAGGTAAGCGTCGACGTATCCCAGGAGGCGGATTCCTTTGACGACAACTTTGTCGTCTACCGCTACAACGACGGCGTCCTAACCCGTATGGACTCCAAGTACGACTCCGACACCTCTGAGGTCACCTTCTCCACCAAGGAGATGGGCAGATTTGTCATCACCGACGTTGCCCTGGGCAACTCCGCCGATATTGAGGACAATGTTGACGGGGATACCAACAACGGCGACAACAATAACAACAATAACAATAACTCCAACAATGGAAACAACAACGGAGCCACTGACTCCAACCCTGAAACAGGCGCAGGCGTGTCCACCGGCATCGCTGCCGCTGCGGCCATCGCTTCCCTGTTAGTCGGCGCCGCTGCTATGAAGCGCCGGTAATCACCGATCATCCGGCTGCGATCCTCCCCGCCCCCACCGGCGGGGAGGATTTGCTTTTTGGTTGGCAGAATAGCTTTTCCCCTAATTTTTTAAAATCCTGCGGAATTCATAAAATATTTACTGCGAATCCCTTCTATTCGTGCTATAATACAAGATAGTTTTGCAAATATGCTTAAAAACCCACTTGTGGAAAGGCGTGATGAACATGGGCAGCGGACCAAACCGCGTCCTGATCGGCGAAGGGGTCTGGTTCACCAGTATCCTGGACCCAAAGTTTAAAAGCAACCGAATCTCGTTGAATCTATCCGCCCCTCTCAAAGAGGAAACCGCGGCGGATATGGCAGCTTTATCGCTGTTGTTGCGGAAATCCTGCCAAATGTACCCCAACATGACCCTGCTGAGTTCCCGCCTGGCAGAATTGTACGGCGCGTATCTGGATGGAGAAGTCCGTAAGCACGGCCCAAGGGAAATTTTAAATCTCACAGTTCAGGGCATTGACGACCGGTTCGCCCTGGAAGGGGAGAAAATGATTCAGGAGTGCGCGGAGCTCCTCTGTCAGGCCCTGTTTGCCCCAAACCTGGATTCCAACGGTCTCTTTGACCCCAGCGACCTGCGGGTTGAACGGCAGTACCTGGTGGATACCATCGACTCCCTCATCAATGATAAACGGGCCTATGCCATTGACCGGTGCGTCAAATCCATGTGCCAGGGGGAGCCTGCCGCTATCAGCCGGTATGGCACCCGGGAGAGGGCGCTGGCCGTCACGCCGGAATCGGCGGCGGCAATGTACCGGCGCCTCCTCCAAACGGCAAAGGCCGAAATATTATTTATCGGCTGCGGCGATCCCTCCGGCGCCATGGAAACCTTCCGCCAGGCCTTTCAAAAACTCCGCCGGACCCCGGAAGAAGTTCCGGAAGATGCCGTCAAGCTGGCTGCCGGAGAGGTCCGGAATGTGACCGAGACCATGGAGGTGGCCCAGGGGAAACTGGTGATGGGATTCCGGGTGGGGGATGTGTCCCAGCGGAAAAGATACAACGCCCTGCGGATGATGCTTTCGGTTTTCGGCGGCTCCCCCTTCTCCCGCCTGTTTGTATATGTCCGGGAAAAACTGAGCCTCTGTTATTACTGTACCTCCCGCTACGACCGTCCCACTGGCCTGATGATGGTGGATTCAGGTGTGGAGTTTGAAAAGAAGGAGGCCGCCCAGGAGGAAATCCTCAATCAGCTGGAGGTGATGCGCCGGGGCGAGTTTACCGACGAGGAATTTTCTGCCGCCCGCCTAAGCATGGTCAACGCCTTCCAGACCACCGGCGATTCCCTGGGTTCCCTGGAAGGATATTATTTCAACCAGATACTCAGCGGCTGGAACAAAACGCCGGAGGAGGATATCGCCGACCTGCTGGAGGTGACCCGGGAAGAGATCATCGAAGCTGCGCGGCAGGTATCCCTGGACACCGTTTACTTCCTGCAAGGGTTTGCCCAAGAGGAAGACGGGAAAGGAGGAGAACAAAATGCCTGAGACGTCGGCCAAAACAACAGTGGAAACCATCAGCTCATCCCTATTGGAGGAGCGCTATTATAAGGTGCGCCATAAAAGCGGAGTGACGATGCTCCTCTGCCCTATGGAGGGCTTCAGCACCGCATACGCCCTGTTTGGGACCAACTACGGTTCTATGGACGTGACCTTTAAAACCCCTGGGGATCCGGACTATGTAGAGGTACCGGCAGGGATCGCCCACTATCTGGAACATAAGCTGTTTGAAAACGAGGATGGGGACGCCTTCCAGCGATTTGCAGCTACGGGGGCAAGCGCCAACGCCTACACCTCCTTTGACAAAACCTGCTATCTCTTCTCCTGCACCCAGAACTTTGAGGCCTCCCTGGAGATTCTCCTGGACTTCGTCACCCGTCCCTATTTTACCGATGAAACAGTCCAAAAGGAACAGGGAATCATCGGACAGGAAATCCGCATGTACGACGACAACCCCGACTGGCAGGTTTATTTCAACCTCCTCAAGGCCATGTACCAGAAAAACCCTATCCGGATCGACATTGCAGGGACTGTGGAGTCCATCGCTGAAATCGACAAAGACCTGCTCTACCGCTGCTACAATCATTTTTATAATCTCCACAATATGGTCATCGCCATTGCGGGAAACTTCACAGTGGAATCGGTCATTGAAACAGCGGACCGGGTGCTGAAGGAGTCCGAGCCCTTTCTAACCCAGCGCCGCCAGCCCGAGGAACCGGAGGAGGTGGGCCAGCGGAAGATTGAGGCAGAGCTGGAGGTTGCCACCCCTATCTTTCAGATGGGCTTTAAGCTCAAGGGCGGGAACACCGCAGAGAATATGCGCAGCCAGATTTTAGATGAAATTCTGGTGGAGATTATCGCGGGAGAAACCTCCCCCATCTACCGGGAACTGTACGATCAGGGGCTGATCAACGCCACCTTCAGCGGAGAGGCAATGGCAGTCCGTTCCCTGCTGGCTGTTACCTTCGGCGGAGAATCCCGGGAACCGGAAAGGGTATACGAGGCCATTTTGGAGCGAATCCGGCAGTTAAAGCAGAACGGCATCGACGAGACGCTGTTTCAGCAGTGCAAAAAGGTCACCTATGGCCGCTATATCGGGATGTTCAGCCGGCCGGAAGCAGTGGCCAGCACTCTGCTGCTCTCCCACTTTACAGGGGTGGAACTGTATTCCCTGGTCCAGGACCTGGGAAAGGTGACCAAAGAACAGCTGGAAGAGCGTCTGAGGAGCCAATACCGGGAGGAATGGAGCTCTCTCTCCATTGTCCGGAGCCACAGAGAAGCATAATCCAAAAAAGCAGGGAGGCGGACCTCCGCCTATCCCCGCCTATTGTTTGGAGCTTTGGCGACTTATCAATTGAGAAGCATATGGAAAAGGAGAGACTTTTATTATGACAGAAACCCTTTCATTTCCGGGGCTGGGATGGGAATTCAACCTGTCCCGCGTTGCGTTCTCCATCCCCATCGGGGAAAACCGCATCACGGTATACTGGTATGGCATTTTGATTGCACTGGCCTTTTTGGGGGCTGTTTTCTACTCCTTCCGCCGGTGCAGGACCTTTGGCATAAACGCCGACCGGGCTGTGGATGTGGTGATGGTCTCCGCCGTCGGGGGCATTTTGGGGGCGCGGATCTATTATGTCCTCTTCACCTGGGACTACTACAAGGATAACCTGGGGGAGATCTTTAAGATCTGGCACGGCGGTATTGCCATTTACGGCGGCGTAATCGGCGCCCTGCTGGTGGGCGCGTTGATGTGCAGGCTGCGCCAGGTGCGCTTCCTGCCCATGGCAGATATGGCTGTCGGAGGCATTCTTCTGGGACAGGCCATTGGCCGTTGGGGCAATTTCGTGAATATTGAGGCCTTTGGCTCCAACACCACCCTGCCCTGGGGCATGACCTCCCCCTCTATCGTTTCCTATCTTTCCGGCATGAAGGAGGAACTCACCAAAATCGGTGTGGAAATAGATCCCTCCCTTCCGGTGCATCCTACCTTCTTTTACGAGTCCCTCTGGTGCCTGATTGGATTCGGGCTTGCGGCCTTTTTGGCCAGCCGCCGGAGATTTGACGGGGAGCTCCTCCTCTTTTACGCCGCCTGGTATGGGACCGGGAGGGCTGTGATTGAGGGCCTGCGCACTGACAGCCTGATGCTGGGCACCATTCGCGTCTCCCAACTGTTGGCGATTCTGTGCGTGTTTGCAGCAGTAATCATCTGGCTGGTGGTCCGCAGCAGAATCAAATCCTCCAACGACCCTGAATACTTAAAGGTATTCGCCAAGACTGAGGAGGCGGCCAGTGTGGTAAGCGGAGAATACTATAAGCGCCTGGCTGCAGAGAAGGCCGCGAAAAAATCCACTCCCGACCTGCCCGAGGACAGCGCTCCAAAGACGGATGACCCGGAAGCCGGTGCTGCTGGGGAAATCATGGAGGAAGCCAGTTCAAAGTCCGAGGCGGCAGAGGAAGCTCCCGAAGGGGAACCAGAAGTTCAGACTGCCGGGGAAAACCAGCAGCCAGAAGAGACGGAAGAAACAGCAAAAAAGGAATAATTGGTTTCCAAATAATCAGCCCCTGGAGCTTGAATCTCCAGGGGCTGGCTTACTTTATACGCGGATTGTTTTCCATTTGCCGGATCTATATCTTTTCCAAACAAGGGCAGTCCTAAGGAGCTGGTCGCAGACCAAAGCGACCCAGGCGCCTTCCAGGCCCCAATGGAACAGGTTGATCAGCAGCAGGGCAAGCCCCGGGCGAACAAGAAGAACTGTGACAAAGATGATCTTTGCAACGGACTTGGTATCCCCCGCCCCGCGCAGCGCGCCGGAAAGGATAAACTGGGAGGATTGGAAAGGCTGGACAAAGGCAACGAACATCAAAATCCTTGCGCCTGTGGAAATCACAGCCGGGTCGTCGCTGTAACAGGCAACGATAAACCGCCCAAAGAACAGGAAGACAAAGGTGAGAACAAAGGCCACGCACATCCCCACCCTTCTGGTGCGGGTGCAGTAGGCCTGGGCCATATCCGGGCGCTTTTTGCCAAGGCTCTGGCCCATCAGGGAGGTGGCGGAAACGCCAAAGGCCTGCCCTGTCATAAAGGAGAGGGCCTGGATATTCATGCAGATCTGATGGGTGGCGAAGGAAATCGTTCCCAGAGACGCCACAGTTTTCGCATAAATGATCATCCCGGCCCGCATGGTAAGCTGTTCAATCATGGCGGGAATGCCTATTTTTACGATTTTTCC
>CATJCP010000275.1 GCA_949737515.1 uncultured Oscillospiraceae bacterium
CCAGAATTGTTGATGATTTTTCGTTTCTGCCCAAGCTGAAAAATCTGTATCGACTGAGTTTGCGGTTCACCAGCTTTACCGACTGCTCCCTGCTCTCCGGCCTGACCCAGCTGAAAAGTCTGGCGCTCCCTGCCCGAAAGAAGCTGATCCACACTGAGGTACTGGATACGCTGTCCTGCAAGATATACACAGACGAACCCACTTATCGGGATGACAGCTTCCCGCAGTATAAAGTCGTGCCTACACAGGAAATCCCTGTACCTGCATCTGGCGTCTTTGCCATCCGTTTTCTGGAGTATGGCCGGAAGAGCTTTGTCAACAGCGAGATTACACAGGAGGTTTTGGATGAGCTATCCAAGCTAATCCGGGCCGGGAAAATCAATTTTCTTCACTTATCGCTGGATGAAGACGGTGAGGAGGACTTTTTCACGATGGATATTGAGGAGGGCTGGGCAGCTCCTGCATACAACATTTTGAACGAGGCCGGCGGCGAGATTTACTTCCAGCCAATCAATGAAAAATTCCCAAGTGTGGAGGAGGACGCCCCTGTGCAGATTGGTGGGCAGTCCCCCGTCCCAAAACGCTTTGCCCTGGATGATTTGAATTTGGCTGCCGAGTGCGCCATTTACTTTGCCAAAACCGGAAAGCTGTCTCCCACTGTCCAGTGGGCGGAGTTTTCCGATTAAAATGGAACAGATTTGATAAAGATGGGAACAAATATGAAAGCTATTACTCAATATCAAAATAAAACGCCAGAAGAGATTGTCTACCAATACAAAAAGGGTCTTCGAGCCAAGCAAGGGCTTCTCATTCTAATCCTTCTGCTGTATGTTATCGTCAATATCAGGGGAATTTGGTTGGGTGATGATGGCATTGCAGATGTTTTGCTCAAACTGTTCATTCTTTTTGTGATTACTTTCCCAATCAACATTTGGATTTCCTGGGATTTTATGTCCCTGAATCTGATCTTAAATGAAGCCTGTGATCCGGTACTCTACGTTCATGTGATGCGTCTGTTGGAAAAGGTACATAAAAGGAAGCGGAGCGCCCAGGCTATCCGTATCAACGAGGCATCCGGTCTTATGTGGTCCGGACGGTTTTCCGATGCCCTGGCTTTGGCAGAGTTTCAGCACAAGTATAAAGTAAGCATTAACTATCAGCTTTCTCTTCTAAACATCCGTTTTAACTGTTATAAAAAACTGAACGATTTGGATAGAGCAATGCAGGTGAAACGGGAAACAGAAGTTCTTGTCTCTTCATTTACAAAGGCATCTACGCAGAAAACAGGGCAAGAGCTGCTGAATGTTATGAATGCTGGTCTGGCTTTATGGCAGGGAGATTATGAGACATTCCGCCGTATAGAGGAAGCCCGAAGCGCCAGATATACGGCTAAACTGCAAAAAGTGGTTTCAGCCGTATCCCTTGCGGATGTTGATATTGCCTGTGGAGAACTGAAAAACGCCAAAACCCATCTGGAATATGCGCTCCAGGAGGGCGGAACTTTGTATGTGGTGGAAGATGCTCGGCGTATGCTGAGGGAAATGGCGCAAAAGGAGCAGCATCCTTGATTGATTTCTTGAGGTATGATGTCCGGGAAGGCGGAAACAGCGTGCTGCATATCGGCTTCTACCTTCCGGAGTTGGAGATGGCCAATCTGACTAACTGCAACGCTATGTCCAATACTCAGTGGACATTCCAGAAGAAAACGGACTGATAAGATTGGAAAAACAGATGAAATATACACTCGATACAGATTTTTCGGCCCTTAATGGACCAAAGGCTGGCAACTGGCTTCGGAACTTTAGAGATATGACTGAGAGCGCCTTTGCAGGTAGGGATAACCAGACCTGTCTGCTAGGAAATCTGTTGGTGACAGAACTGTGTGTCCATACGCTCCGCCAAGGGCTTGAAGAGGAAGGACTGCCGTTTCCAACCATCATTCAGCAATCCCTTGATCTGCTTTGGGATTACCTGAAAGAACAATCTATGTCCGCTGATGTGCAGAACTTTGCTAACGATTTGTATGCCTGTATATTGGAGCATGATGTGGGTGAGGATTTGACCGATTCGCAGATGGCGTTTTACAAGGAGCACTTAGGGAACCGAAAGCGAAGCACATATGAGTGGGCTATTCTTTGCAAAATTGGAACGCTGTTGATGAAATGGACAGCCATTCACGGCGGTCGCTTGGATTTTAAGGAATTTGAGGCTTGTGAACAAATTGATTTCACGGGAGTATCGGAATGGCTGGACTTTTTCCCGGATGTCTGTATAGACCTTACCAACACACCGTGTCCCTCAAACGGAGCGAGGGATGTTCTTCAAGCACTGGAATTGGTCTACCAAACCCCTTTGTTCCGACAGTTAGTACGTCTGATTCAAGATACGCTGAAAGCGGCTCTTTCAGCTACACCAGAGCAGTATAAGTCGCTGCGGGAGGAATACCAAAAACACGGTATTTTGCCGGATGAACATACAGTGAATTTGATACAATTTTAAGAAAACTCCTACTATTGCAATAGCTGCAAGACTGGCTGCGGCAGGCAGGCGTACAGGAAATTTGACAAGGGAGGGCGGCGCACATGAAAAAGCATTCCATACATACCACGCTGCGCAATATCCTGTGCGCCGTCCTCGCCTTCCTGGTGGTGCTGGCGCTCCCCACCGGCTGGCTGTATGACCTGTGGGCTGGAACAGGAACAGGGCAGGGGCAGTGGCCCAGCGAGGATGTCCGGCAGCTCCAGTGTCAGGAGGATGTAGAAACTTTCTTTTTAAGGAAAATCCCGGCCACTGTGAGCGGCGGCGAGCTGGTACCCTGTCCGCTGGCCC
>CATJCP010000276.1 GCA_949737515.1 uncultured Oscillospiraceae bacterium
AACTCTGGACAATTTCCACCCGGACCTGCTCTTTATCCACACAACCAACCGCAATGTCACACAGTACCCGTCGCTGGACGGCAGCCCGGAGGATGCGGAACGCCTCCTCCAGGCGGAGTACGCCCGCTTTGAAACCATGTGGGAAACCCTGCGGGAGAAATTCCGTTGTCCCATTATCCAGAATAACTTCGAGCCGCCCTTTTACCGCCTCCTGGGCAATCAGGATGCCAGTAGCGTCTATGGCCGGGTGAACTTCCTCACCCGCCTGAACGTCAAATTCTACGATTACGCCCAATCCCATGAACAATTCTACATCCACGACATCAACTACCTGGCCGCGGACTACGGTCTGGAGCGATGGTCGGATCCCTCTGTCTGGTATCTTTATAAATATGCCCTGTGCCTGTCGGCAATTCCGGCATTTGCCTACAGTCTTTCTCTTATCATCAAATCCATTTACGGAAAAAACAAAAAGGCCCTGGCCCTGGATTTGGACAACACCCTCTGGGGCGGCATCATCGGCGACGACGGCGTGGAGAATATCGAAATCGGGGAGGAGACAGCGGTAGGAGAAGCCTACCGGGAGTTCCAAAGCTACCTGAAAGAACACAAAAAGCTGGGGATCCTTCTGAATGTGGTCTCCAAAAATGAGGAGGCAAACGCCCTGGCCGGGCTGAACCACCCGGACGGCATCCTTCGCCCGGAGGACTTCATTGAAATTAAGGCCAATTGGGAGCCCAAAAGCCGGAACCTGGCCGCTATCGCAGAGGAGCTGGCCCTTCTGACGGAGAGCTTTGTCTTTGTGGATGACAACCCGGCAGAGCGGGAAATCGTCCGCCGGCAGATCCCCGGCGCGGCAACGCCGGAACTGACAGAGGTTTACCGCTACATCCAATCCATCGACCGGGCGGGATATTTCGAGGTGACAAACCTCTCCCGGGAGGACCGCAAGCGCGGCGAGATGTACAAGGAAAACCTCCAGCGCACAAAACAGCAACTCGCTTTCTCCGATTACAGGGACTACCTGCTGTCTCTGGAGATGCGGGCGGAAATCCGCCCATTTGAGGACGTCCACATGGCCCGGATTGCCCAATTGACCAACAAGAGCAACCAATTCAACCTGACGACACGGCGGTACACGCAGGGCGAAATCGAGGCCGCCGCCCGTTCCCAGGAGTATATCGACCTCTCCGGCCGCCTTTTGGACAAGTTCGGCGACAACGGCATCGTCTCCGTGGTCCTCGGGAAAATCGATGGGGAGATCCTCCACATCGTCCTGTGGCTCATGAGTTGCCGGGTTTTGAAGCGGGACATGGAGTTTGCCATGATGGACCAATTGGCGGCCTGCTGCCTGGAACGCGGATTGAAAACCATTAAGGGCTACTATTATCCTACCGCGAAAAACGGCATGGTGCGGGATTTCTATGCCCGCCAAGGCTTCTCTCTGGAGTCCGAGGACAGACAGGGGAACACCGTTTGGCACTTTGATGTCATGTCGGATTATCAGAACAAGAATACCGTGATTCAGGTAAATTCTATCTAAATCTATTTACTTTGTGGGGGAAATATTATGAGCAGGAAAAAATTGCTCCAAGGCGTCAGCGAGGTTTTCCGGGACGTTTTTGACGACGATACCATTTCCGTAACAGACACCACCACCGCCAACGATATCGAGGACTGGGACAGTCTGGAGCACATCAACCTGATTCTGGCCATCGAGGCCCGGTTCGGCATGAAATTCACCATGGGCGAAGTGACCGGGATGAAAAATGTGGGCGAGATGCTGGACATTCTGGAGCAGCGAGCCACAAAATGAATACATACCACTATGAAGATATCTCTCTGGGGCAGGAGGAATCCTTCTCTGTGACCGTCACAGAGAAGGCGATGGACGCTTTCCGCTCCCTGACGGGGGACGAAAACCCCCTGCACGCCGACGCCGGTTACGCTGCCTCCCGGGGATACGGGGGCCGGGTGGTCTATGGGATGCTCACCGCCTCCTTTTTCTCCACCATGGCGGGCGTGTACCTGCCGGGAAAGTACAGCCTCATCCACAGCGTGGAGGTCAAATTCCTCCGGCCCATCTATCCCGGCATGGTTCTGACGGTACGGGGGACTGTGACAGAGAAAAGCGACCGGTTCCGCCGTTTGACCGTCAAGGTGCGGGTGGAGAACGGTGACGGAGAAAAGCTCTGCAAGGGAATCATGAAGGTAGGTGTGCTGGATGAAGAATGAAAAGATCCTGGCCGTGACGGGAGCGTCCTCCGACGTGGGCGTCGCCCTGCTCCGCCGGATTGGGTCCCGTTACAGCGCCATCGCCGCCCATTACCGCCATTCTCCGGAGCGCCTGGAGGGGTTGGACCGGGAGCTGGGCGGCAGAATTGTGCCCATACAGGCCGATTTTGCGGATGAAAGTTCTACTCAAGCCTTTTTGGAACAGATTGCGCAAAAGGGGCTAATGCCTGACCATTTTGTCCATTTGGCGGCGCTTCCTCTTCGAAATGTAAAATTTCAGAAATCCTCTTGGCAGGATTTTGAGCAAGAACTGAGCGTCTCTTTTCGGGCAGCTGTCTTGTGCAGCCAGGCGTTCCTGCCCCACATGGCGAAACAGCGGTATGGAAAGGCCGTTTTCATGCTCAGCTCCTATGTAGTTAATCAACCGCAAATCAAATATGCCGCCCCTTACAGCAGCGTAAAATACGCACTTCTGGGGCTGATGAAGGTTCTTGCGGCGGAATACGCGGAGAAGGGTGTCACCGTCAACGGGGTCTCACCCTCCATGATGGAGACGAAATTCCTCTCTCAAGTCCCTAAGCTGGTTGTAGAGAAGAACGCCATGGAAAGCCCCATGCGGCGAAATCTGCTGCCGGAGGACGTGGTCCCGGCCCTGGAGTTCCTGCTCTCCGACGGTGCGGACTGCGTGACCGGGCAAAACCTTGCCGTAACGGGAGGAAATTGACAGATGCCGGTTATTTCACTCACGTATTTTTGCTTTATCGCCGTCCTGATGGCGATCTATTATCTCTGCCCGGGGCGTTTTCGCTGGGAAGTGCTCCTGGCAGGCAGTGTCATTTTTTACATTTTAAACAGCAGTGTCCTCCTGTTCGCCGTCATGGCAGGGGAGGTCTTGTGGGCTTATGTCTTTGCGCTTTCCCTGGAAAAATTGGGGGCCCAAATTAACTGCGCGGCAGGAGAGGGACGAGAGCTCTTAGAGAAAAAGAGGAAACGGACGACGGGCCTTGCTGTTACTGTGCCGGTGCTGTTACTGCTGATTTTGCAGGATAACGCCTTTTTCCTGAATAATTTCAACCGCTTTCTTCCCCAGGGGAGCCGGATACCCGCCCCACAATGGGCTGTTCCCCTGGGCATCTCCTATTATACCCTGATTCTGGTGGGCTACCTCCTGGATGTCTCCTGGCAGACCGGCAGGCCCCAAAAAAACCCGCTGAAGCTGCTTTTATTTACCTGCTACTTCCCGCAGACCCTCTCCGGCCCCCTGACCCGGTACCGCCAGATAGAGGGGAGCTTGTTTGCGGCCAACCGCTTTGACCATGTGAACATTGAGCGGGGCGCACAGCGGGTTTTATGGGGGCTTTTCAAAAAGCTGGTGATTGCGGAGCGGCTGGGCGTGATTGTCAGGACCATTCATGTCGATTCGGCCGCATATCCCGGGTTTTATATTCCTATCGCAGCGGTTGGGTATACCCTCCAGCTGTACGCCGATTTCTCCGGCCATATGGATATGGTGCTGGGCGTTTCAGAGATGTTCGGCGTCCGCCTGCCGGAGAACTTTCAAACGCCTTTTGTCGCCACAAACCTCTCCGAGGTCTGGCGGCGCTGGCATATGACGCTGGGGTTCTGGGTAAAGGATTATGTGCTGTATCCTTTCCTCAAGTCCCCGTATACGCAGAAAATTGGGGCATTTGCCAGGAAAAAGTGGGGGAAGAAAGCCGGGAAACGGGTCCCCACCTACTGCGGCATGTTTGTGACCTGGTTCGCCGTAGGCTTCTGGCACGGCGGTTCCTGGAAATACATTTTCGGCTCTGGCCTCTTTTTCTTCATGATGATTGCCGGCGGGATGCTTCTGGATCCGGTTTTCCGGCGCGTTATCCAGATGCTGCGGGTCAATACGGGCTGCTTCAGCTGGCGGCTGTTCCAAAGAGTGCGCACCTTCTGCCTCTTTTCCGCAAGTATTTCCTTCGGCCGCGCCGCCAGCCTAAGCGCCGGGTTTGCCATGTGGAAACGGGCGTTTTATTTTAATCCGTGGATCTTTACGGACGGCTCCCTATACAACATAGGCCTGGATCAAAAAGATTTCCATGTGCTGCTTGCGGCACTCTTCCTGCTCCTGATGGTCTCTGTGAGCCAACAGAAAGTGAGCATTCGGGAAACCCTGGCCAGGCAGAACCTGCCCTTCCGCTGGGGCGTCCTGCTGGGGCTGATTTTCAGTATCCTGCTTTTCGGTTTCTACGGCCCGGGATATGACTCGGCGCAGTTTGTATATGCCGGTTTTTGAGATAGGGGGGGAGTGGATGGATATTAAAAAGGACTTTGCGGGGAGGACATGGCCTCTCCGCTGGTGCGCCTTCTTGCTGGTTTTCGGCCTGCTGTTTGAATTCGTCTCCTATTTGGTGCGGCCCGCGAATTCATATAACCGACTGAATATAACCGACTATTACAACCTGGAGCAAAACACGCTGGATATGGTGTATATAGGCGGGAGCGCCGTTTTTGTCTATTGGATGCCCTATGAGGCGTGGGATGAATACGGGATTACGTCAAAAGTTTTTGCGTATAATTCTATCCCCGCGGATGCAATAAAATACAGTATTCAAGAGGTGCTGAAAACCCAGTCTCCCGACCTGCTGGTCCTGGACGCCCGTCCCTTCCAGTATAGGGATGAACTCGGGATTCAGGAAGTATATATCCGGAACTTTGCGGACAGTATGGATTATTCATGGAACCGCGTAAAATTCCTGTCCGAGGCCGTCCCACAGCTGAACGACGGCGAGCAGGACAATTTCAGCAATTACCTGTTTGATATCTCCAAATATCATTATCTATGGAAAGTCGTCAACGAATCCTCCTGGAAACTGGCGCTGGGAGAATCCATAGAGACGGCCGAAATCAGGTTCGGTTTCCAGTTTATCCGGAAAACAGAGCCCGTCCCGGCCCCTCTTTGGGCGGATGTGCAGGAACAGACCCCTGTAAGCGATGCAACAAAGCGCATCCTCCTGGATCTGCTGGACTACTGCAAAACCCTTGAGCAGGAAGTGCTGTTCGTTGTTTCCCCTTTCAGCGAAACCGAGAACCAGAAAAAGATCTTTAATTATGTGGAATCTGTCATTACGGAAAACGGGTTTCAATTCCTGGACACCAATGATGATATTGATGCAATGGGGCTCGATTACGGCTGCGATCTCTACAATATCTCACATGTGAACGTCCTTGGCGCGAAAAAATACACCTCCTTCTTGGGGGCGTACATTCAGGAGCATTACGCCCTGCCCAACCGGAAGGAGGATCCCGCGTACCGCCGGTGGCACGATGTCTATCCTCGATGGAAACAGTACTTAGACGACATGACCCAGAGCATCCAGACATTGACTCAGGAGCATTCCTCCTGAAAAGGGTGCGCTGTTTTCTATGGGGGAGCCAGTAGGCAAGATTCCTGGCCATCACGCAACTATCATTAGCAAGGATATGAAGTCCTTTCTGAGCAAACCCAGGTTATTTTGAATGTAACCAATTTTACTAAATTTGGACTGTTCAATATCCAAATTGCATAGCAGGTCAAGTATGACAAGCAGATTGAGGGCTATCTGAAATAGAAGAGGGTGATATATGAAGAGCTTATTCCTAAAGTTGATTATTATGGAGGGACGACTACAAGAACCGGAAAGTCGCTGTTGACAGTGAGCTTGGTTGGTTGCGGGAAATCAACTCCAGCTTGAAAGTGCGGGTCTCACAAATGGGGATGGAAGAAAATCAAAAATCGCAAGGCCAGAGCTGGCGTGGGAGGTAGTTAGAGTAGTGGCCTGACGGCAGGGTTGGTCAATATATTGATCGACAGGGTGCAATGCCTACCTGAATAATCAGGTAGGCATTGTTTGGAATATGAAAAGCTTCTGTATGATGGAGGCAGGTTTGTAATACACAGCTGAAAAAATTTGTGCCTTGTGCTTGACATACGGGTGTCTCAGGTCGTGAAAGCGAATGTGCTTCAGCCCGGCGTCTTTCAGGATCTTCTCGTGGAGCTTTACCCCTGAGTCGGGGGTGGTACCTCTCCAGTGACCGGCGAGGGGAACATATACTGGTTGTCGAGGGGCTTGCTGTGCTCCTGAATCAGCAGGTCCACTGTATCCTGCGGGATTAACATTTGCCTGACGGACGTTTCTGTCTTTGGCCTGGAGAGCATGACCTCCCCGCCGGGGTTGCGAGGGCTGAGACGCTCCTTTATTGCTCTCTCGAAAGCACAGTGCGGCGTGAGGTGGACACTCCATACTGTGGTGCTGCTTAGACCAGGGTTGCCTTTGCCGCTGCACTTCTGGACTCTGCCTTTCTCCATCAGGTCTTTGTAGAACTTCTGGAGATCACGGGAGGTCAGTTTCTTCAGTTTGATCCTGCCGATGCGTGGGATGGTTTAGGTTTCGATGATTAGGTGGTAGCGGTCTGCTGTGGCCGGCCTGGCGTAGACGCAGGCCGGTTTGGGTATCGGAGAAGCGGGTTCTATAGAGCAGGCGGAATACCCGGCAGCAAAATAAAGGCGTGCGTCCCTGCGCTGTCCATAACCGCCCGGAGTTTGGCAATGTCCGCCACCGTGTGCTGCCCGTCGCAGTCCACCGTAATCATGCTGGTGTATTCCCTGTGCTTCAGTAGTTGAAGGCGTTTTTCAGTGCCCTCCCCTTCCCCGGGTTTGGTGTGGCGGAGGATTTCGCGGCCCGGCACATGGCAACCTCCGCAAAGGCGCCCTGGCATTCCTCAGGGCTTCCGTCGTCCATCACCAGAATATGGGCGAAGCCCGCTTCGGACAGGGCCCGCACATAGGGAGGGGAGGAATCCGGCGGGTATATGTCGGTATGACAATTAAATATTTACCCACGGGGTGCCTCCTCTGAGGAATATGCGTTCTTTGGCCGGCAAAGCCACCGCCAAACGGCCTCCCCGGCGAGGCCGTAGAGAATGCCGTTGAACAGCGTGTAAAACGGAATGCAGGGAGTGGAATACCGAGGCGAATACAGGCCAAAAGCGGGGGGGATTGTGGACAGGCAGAACGCTGTGACTAATAGAAGGACCGCGGGGAGAGACAGTTTTTTCTTCCAAAACAAAACCGCGAAAGAGATGAAGAGGAAAAGGAAGTTCCAGTTCCACTGATTAGGGAGATAGAGGTGCTTGTACTTGATCGCGGCGTTTTTCAGCACAAGCGGCAGGTGTTCACTGATGAATTCAGAGGCACGTTCCTTCTCCAGAACATTTTTCTGATACCTGTCCAGGTCCGGATTCGATTCGATTTCCCGATAGTAATCGTCTACAAGCTCGTCGAGCAGGTCTAAATTGTATGCGTCGGTGCTGGCATTGGGGTTATTCGCTATATACACCGCGCTTGCCCCATAGTCCTCCAGCATAATCAGGTGACCGGTCTCCCGGTAGTTTACACATGTATTTACGGCCAAAATTGCGGCAAAAGAGACAAGGTAAGCGACCAGACGTTTAGCGGGGATTTTCTTTTGCAGCACGAAGACGACCATAACCACCAGGGCCTCCCCCAGCAGCGCACCCAATACGGGACGGACCAAAAGCGTATAGAACAGAACGGGAACAAGAACCAACACCTTTTTTGGGTTGGACATAGACGGGTGGAAAAACAGGAACAGAGAGAGACACATCAGGAAGATATAATAGGTTTCCGTCATCAGCGTGGAGGGATTGGGGAAGCCGGCATAGACGCAAGAGGAGACAAACAGCAGCGGGGCAAGGCAGGCGGCCGCTTTTGAAAAGGTGCCCGCGGCCTTCGACAGCAGGACGGCAGACAGTCCGAACAGCACGTATTGGAAGATGATGATGCCATAAGTGTGCGTCATCGCCAGAACGAGGGTCAGAAGCAGAGGAACTCCCGGCGGGACGACCATGTTGACCTCATGCAGGCGAGAATTCTGGATAAAGTGGCCGGTATGGACAAAGTTTTGTGCAACGCTTAAATATAACATACTGTCTCCGGCCAGAACAAAAATACTTTGATACAGCCTGTAATTGTAGATCACCATCGTAAGGATTGACATGAAAAAAACCAGGAGAGTGCTGCGAGTGAAAAATTTGGAATCTGACAGAAGCTGCGGCGTTTTTTTATCAGGCATGGGTGACACCTCCCTATTTTTATAAGCATCCGGATATTTTTATATGTTGGAAATATTTGGAGAAAAACGTGTGTTTGCTCGGTCAGTTAACAGCAAGGAAGTGCATCCGAGGGGCCCCTCGGATGCACAAAGGCCATGACCTTTGTGCATTATGATATTTTTCAAACAGTCCCTATAGGGTGTTTTCAAACTCCCAGAGCCCCGTTTTGGGGCATCTTTTTCTGCCATGACGCGTTGCTTTGGCTTGAAATCCGTCAGGATTCCCGTGCCGAAGCGCCTTAGCTGACAAAAAATCTTCCCCAATCCAGCATTCCGGGAATTTGAAGATACCCTCTTCTATACCAGAGAGCGGGCGCTTGATATTCTCTACAGGGTATCCTGTAGGATGGAAAACGGTCAATCGCGGAGTTTTGCATTCGGCCATAGGCCCTGAATGCAATGACGGCCGGCAGCGGGAAACCGCCTTCCCCGTGCGCGCAGCTTTACCTCAAAGCTGCCGAAACCGCGGGCTCTAAATAGGAGAGCCACAGTGCGAAGCCGTCCGGGGAGAGGTGCACACTATCAATGGCGTACCCCGGCAAAAGGTTTCCACTCTCGTCTGCAAAAGACCAGAACATGTCCAGATAGGGAATTTCCCGTTCCTTACACAAGTCTTTCAGAAGCAGATTCAGCGCCTGGATGTCCTCCGAATTCACTCCGTTGTACACGGTGACCGGCAGCACGCTGTTTACGATGATTTCAACGTCAGGAAGATAGAGAAGAATTTCGTCCAGAAGGGCGCGATAGGTCTCTATGATCTCCTCCGGCGTACGGCCCAGGGAGAGGTCATTGACGCCGGCCATCAGGGAGATCGCCCGCGGCTCCAGCATAATTACCGAATCCAGCCGGGCCAGCATTCCCTCCGTTGTGTCAGAGCCGATTCCCCGATTGGCGACCGTCCAGCCGGACAGGGCCCCCTGCCATTCAAATTTTTGCGTAATGCTGTCTCCCAGACAGCAGAGGTCGACCGGTCCCTCGCAAAAGCGCGTGAACAGCGCTTCTCTCTCCTGATATTGAGGATTGGAGTCCGCAAAGGATTGCTTTTCCTCCGACCATACAGCACTGGTCAGAACGGGGGTGTCCACGCGGGGGGGGGCGGTTGTCTTCAGAGTGAACACGAAACAGAGACAGAGTATGACCGCTGCCTCTGCGGCGCATAGAGTGGCCCAGAACGGAGGCCTATTCAATTTCTCTAACACCTGCTTCATGAGGCACCTCCTTTATTTTCTTCGCAGGGATTCCAGCAACAATGCAGTATCCCTCGGGAAAGCTCTTTGTTACAACTGCTCCGGCACCGACGGAAGTATGTGGACCGAGGGTGACCCCCGGCAGAATGACCGCATTCATACCCACCCAGCAGCCCTCCCCAAGTACGATGTCTTTTCCAGGGAGGTGATTTTCAGCGTTGACGGGGTCGTGGTTGGAGGTAATGAGTCCTGTGCCGGGGGCGATAAAGCAACCCTTTCCTAGGAATATTTTCCCATCAACGCCCTGAAAATAGCTTCCCACGCAGTGAAAATTCTGCATATCATCCGGATCAAAGAGAATATTCCAGGGACAGGTGATTGCGACGTAGGGTGGGACCGGCCAGGGGACGTGGCGGTTTCTCCCCATAATCTTTTGGCCAAACCAGCATCTCAAAATCCACCGCCAGCCGTCAGTGAAGTGCCACCGGTTGAAATGCCGTCCCGTGAGGTATTTTTTTTCATAGCAGAGGCATCCAAGGCCATAGACCAGCTTGATGAACAGCCAGACAAAGGGGCGGCGGATTTTTCGAAGAGCCTGCTTCATGTCTTTGCCTCCCTGAGATAAAAGCATAGATAGCCCACGCACAGGGCCGAATTGATAACATGAACCAGAGTTGTGGCCAGAGCGGCTCCAATGGAGCCATAATTAAAAATCAGCACTGCATCCAGCACACAGTTGGATACGCCGGACAGAAATGTGATGATAATATTTACCCGCACCTTTCTCTGGGTGTAAATAATATTCTGGGACAGGACCTGAAAAGAGGCGCTGAAAAAATAGCCGATCATCAAAACAATGAAGCATGAGACGGCATCCTCGTATTGACGACCAAAAATCAATGGAATGACCCAGAAGGCGGAGAGAATGCCGCCCAGCGTGATAATCAGATTTCCGGCGGCACAGCCCAAAGTCAGCTTGAAATAGCTGCGCCGCCCCCAGCTCCGGTTCTGGATGTTGCGGGCGAAATACGGATTTGCGTAGGTCATGATGGCGTTGGGGATAAAGGACAGGGCGGTTGGAATCGTGGTGGCCACCTTGTATGAGGAGATGACCTCGTCACTTCCAATGATAACGCCAATCAGGCAGACGTCCAGCAGCATCAGGGCCTGCGATGTGCCGTTATTCAACTGCGAGCCGACCGCCAGCTTTAAAAAATTCCATTTCTCCCGTAGAGCCAAAACGTCATTCCGCCAGGAAAAGTGCAGCAGCTTTCGGGATACCGCCAGGCTGAACAGCAGTACAAGTATTTGAATTACGTAGTTGCTGAATATGGCTCCGGTGATGCCAAACCAATAGGATAATGGAAGAATGACCAAATAGTGGATGAACGTCTGAAAGAAGTTCACCGCGGCAAACCGCGTGTTCTCCAGCCGAATGCGGAGATTGACCAGAAGAAGGTTGCTGGCGGTGCCGAGAACAGGCATCAGGCACAGCATACGGGTCAGCCTGGCCGCCTCCGCCGTTTTGAAGGGGTAGAACAGGGGCGAGACCAGCAGGAGAAACGATGTGAACAGGCTGAACAGCATAGCCCTTTTGAGGCCATAGGTGAAATAGGCGTCAAATTTCTGCGGGTCTGCATAGTTTTCATTGCAAAACTGCATCACCGCCACGCAGCAGCCCAGATCTCCCAGCAGCATCAGCATTCCGTAACAGTTGAGGACGTAGGTATAGGCGCCGTAATCGCTTTTCGACAGAATGCGGACGATAACCA
>CATJCP010000277.1 GCA_949737515.1 uncultured Oscillospiraceae bacterium
GCAGAAACACCCCTCCGGGGGAAATTCCCCTGGGGTTTGCCTCTCTGAATGAAAGCAGCTCCGGAAACCGGGAGGCAAACCCAGCACAGCCGGCGGTCAGGCGCAGCAGTCCCCCTGCCCTAACCTTCTCCCCAATCCGGGCCATCTCCTGGCCGGAGCTGCAGTCGAACAGCAGCACCTGCCCTTGATGGGAAACCGGGTAGTTTGGGACTTCCTCCCCCTCCGGAACCAGCTGGACCGAAAAGGGATAATCCCTGGAGAGCAAAGAGGAAATATCGCTGGTGACAGCGGGATTTAAGGGATCGGCGGCAAAGGCGGACTGCTCCAGGGGAAGCCCATCCACAAAATGCCTCCCTCCCCTTGTCACTCTTCCGGCTGAGGGGAAGGCGGGGACAAAGGCCACAGGACGCCCTAAGCCCTCTGACGCCCCTGCCAGAGATGCGGACAGGTTTCCCCGCAGCACCGAATCAGTCTTGACATAAAGGTATGGCGTTTCCTCCCATCTGCGGCACAGGTTTCGATAAAGGGAATAGGCCTGTTCCGGCGTGGCGTGGCGGGTCTCAGTGTCAATGGTCAGGACCTCATAGCCGGAAGGCAGATCAGATGAGGAAATCCCCCGGTCCGAGGTTACAAAGCAGGGAATACGGCGGCTGGCCAGCTTGGCGGCTGTGTCCAGCGCGCCGGTAAAGTCGTCGGCCAATATGACAAGCTTCAGCATGGGCTCCTCCTTTTCCAACGGAATTATTCCAGCGAAATAACGGTTTTGGCCAGTTCTTCGCTGCTGAAAATCTTCTCTCCGTCCCTGGTGATGACAAATCCCCTTTCCAGCCCAAGCTTTTCCCGGGCCTTGTCCCTGGAATAGAAAAGCCCGTATTGATGCCCGCGGATATTCAAATTCTCCAGTTTAAAGTATTTCAGCCCAATCTCTACAGGATTCACGACAATTTCCCTCTCCCCCACTTCCAGGCCGCACACATGGGCTACCACCAGCTCCAGCCAGTAGGAATGGTTGTAATCCGCGTCGTCGCTGAGGGGTTCCCCGGTCTCGGCATTGTAATGCTCCACCAGATAGGGGCGTTCCAGATCCCCGTCCCGGAAGTGCTGGATGCAGTACTCCCGCAGGAATGCGCCAAATTCTTTATCATAGAGGTGGTCTTCCCTCTTGCTCTGCCTTGCGGCGGCGTCCAGGGCAATGGCGGTGGTGTAGGGCCAGGAGGGGCCGCACCAGACGCAGCCGTCCCTCCCCTTGATAAAGGTCCCCATCCATCCCCCCATGGGCCGGTATGCGGGACACTCCCTGGAAACCGACGCAAAGGCCGACCCGGTGGCAAAATGCCCCCGGTCAAAGAGCTTTTGGATGCCCGCCTTCTCCCGCTCCCCGGCGATGCCCGCCCAGTAAGGATATATCCCCACAATGTTCTTCACCATGGCCTTTTCGCCGGTCTGGTAGTGGAGGTCGTAATAGAAGCCGGTTTCAGGGTCCCACATCTTTTCGTTGATATCCCGGGCAAGGCGCTCCGCCAGCGCCCCATATTTCCGGCCGCTGTCCTCGTCTCCAGCCAGGCGGTACATGGCCGCCAGCCCCTTTAAGTTCAAATAGTGGTATACGCTGCGGTCCACCCGCTTCAGGGGCGTGTATTTGGCGGGGTCTTTGGGATTTTTGGGGTAGTCCCCGTTTTCATCCCGGTGAAAATACCAGTAGCTGGGCTGATACTCCTTGCCGGTGCGCTGATGGACCCGCTCGATCTGCAGCAGGTCGGAGGGGTTTCCGTACACCTTGATGTGCCCTTCCACAAACCGGGTCATGGCCGGCAGCATCTCCCGCACAAAGTCCAGATCCCCGTCCGCCAGATAGAGGCGGTACATGGCCCAAACCATGTAATTGGCATAGGGATTTCCATATTCATGGACAAAGGCAGTCCGGGCTATCCCGTTTTCGTCGACAGTGGAGAAGAAGGATCGGGCGATCTCATGGGCCTGTTCCCTGTCGGTATGCCAGCGCAGGTCTGTGAGATGCAGGGGCGTGGATAGGGGGATCAGCTTGGTAAACTCCCATCCCTTCCGCTCAAAGGGCATTTTGCTCACCTTGTGGGAACGCCCTTCATATTCCACTGTATGGGTCAAATTCCCACAATTGGGCTTTGCCATGCAGTGGCGCAGGATAAACCACCGGTACATCCAGGTGCGGTTCAGCATCTCGTCGCTGCTCTCAAAGGAGGGGGCTTTCTGAAAGAATGCGTTGTACTGCTCCTGGTACCGTTCAAAGATGATCTCCTCCACAGGTGACTGGCCCAGATAGGCCTTTACCTGGCGGACGGCGTCCTCCTTTGTCCCGGTTTCCAGGTTGACGGCAGAGGCCGCTGCCATAAAGTCAAAAACCTGCCCTGGCTCCAAGGTCCGGGGCCCATGTTCCAGCCCCATGTTGGACCGAACCGCTACCCCCACCCGAAATCCATGTTCCGTCATAGGGGTTTCCAGGTAATAGGTTCCATCCGCCTCCTGGCTAGTCCGGCACCGCTCCGCCTGGACCTTCAGGGTCAGGGTGACAGGCGCGCCGGAGCGGTTTTCCCAGGTTTGCCAGGACACCGCCGTATCATCTTCGGTGATGTACTTCACTTCATGGAACACAATGTCTTCGCCGGCGTAGTCAAAGGTCATGTGGCTGGGATACCAGACGGCTTTTCCGGTGTAAAAGTCCGGGTTGGCGCTGCACGCCACCTCAAAGAGGGAGGTGATATTGATTTTGTGGATAAAGTCCATCCTACCCACAAAGCCGGGCTTTTTCTCCAGGGTTTCCGCGAAAAGCCTGTCCCCTGTGGGGCCAAACAGCAGCGCGCCGGTTTTGATGCGCAGGCAGCGCTCCTCATAGCGCAGGCTTTCGTCTACTTTCAGCATGATGCGACGCCTCTCTTTTCTTTTATTTATTGCAGACCGGATGGCCAATCCTTTACAGTCCGTTCCTGTTCTTCCCGGCATTGGAGATGGAGAAATTTTCTTCTTTCCAGCTTTGCCAAAAGCCTGTTTGCCTTGATCCAGGCAAAGCCGGGAAGGAGCATCCATACCACGGCACTGCCCGTTTCCCTTTCCAGAGGAATGCCGTCCAGCAGCAGGGCAGCCCTTGGAAGGCAGACCAGCTGGATACCATAAAGAACCCCCAAACCAGCCAGAAGCCCTGTGGAATCATACTCCCACAAGGCATTGCGCTGGGCGATCAAGTCGCCTAAGATCAAGGTAAACAGTATCCCCACTGTTGCCAAAAAGAGAAGTCCGCACAGAAAGGCAATTATCCCAACCCCCACGGCGCCGGAGGGCAGGACGCCCCTGCGAAGCAGCCTTTCCGCCAACTCCGGGGCAGGCAGATTTCCGCGGTTCCTGATATCCCTCCCCAAAGGCCGAAGACAGAGGAACAGGGTCCACCCTCCCAGCAGCAGGAACATACTCCAGGCAGCCGGGGGAAATCCATTGTTGTCCCAATCCAGAAGAGGGTCTCCCTGGAGCTGTCCCCGGATAAGGGAATACAGCATGGCGCTCATAAAGGGGAGGAATATCTCCGCCCCGATGGTCCAGCCCTTTCCAAAGTCAGTCCGTCTTTTCCAGCACCAGAAAGCCAGGGCAACCAGCAAAAGGGGAAATATCCACGCAGCTGCCCCCATCCATTCCAATGCCAGTAAAATGAAAAACATAGTAAAGTCAATTACCAGGCTGACAATCGCCATCAGCAGATGGAGAGACAGATAGAAAAGCGTACCAAGCTCCATGAAAATTTCCCCTTCCTATGCGTTTCCCTCAGAACTTGTTGAAGTACTCCTCTTTAAAGGCAATGTACTTCATGTTCTCCCGGTTAAAGGTAAAGCAGCAGTGGATGGTCCCGTCCTGGGACTGCATCAGGGAAGGATAGGAGAAGCCCTGAATCTCCCTGGTGGCGCCCTGGTATACGTCCTGGATGGTGCGGTAATCCTTCCAGGTCCAGCCGTCGTCCTCGGAGAAGCAGACCGCCAAGGGGGTGCGGTAGGTTTTCCGGTAAGTCCTGCCGTCCTCCGTCTTCATAATGCGGTATTCCTTCAGAATATTGGTGGGGTTGCAGGCCATCATCAGCCGGCCGTCCCGCAGGACGGTCATCTGCATAGAGGCGTTGTTGTTGGGCGCGTCGGTGGCCACCGGCCCCCTCCAGGTGCGGCCAAAGTCGTCGGATTCACTGCGGTACACATAGTCCGCCTTGCGGCTGCGGAAGATTGCCACCAGATGGCCGGGCCGGGATTCCGCCACGTTCATTTGGACGCTGTACACCGGGTTGGGGATCTCGTATTCCGTCCAGGTTGCCCCCTTGTCGGAGGATATTTTCACGACGCTGTAGTCGCCGGATTTCTTGCAGTAATAGGCCGGGCAGAGCCAGTCCCCGTTGGAGAGGACCACGATGGGCTGACGGATAAAAATACCGGTTTCCTCAAAGAGTATTCTGGGCTCCGACCAGGTGAAGCCATTGTCCTCGGAAACCCGCAGGCAGATGTGGGCGGTCTTCTGGTTGTGGGGCTCGTTGGAGGTGTACAGCAGCCACACAGGACCGTCGGGGGACTGGAAGAGGACAGGATTCTGCTCCGAGCGCTCCGGATCATTGGACATGACCATGGGCTGGGACCATTCGCCGGTTTGGGCACTCATACGGCTGAGGACAACGCAGGTATCGGGGTTGCCCTCCCCGCTCCCGGCAAACCAGGTGCAGAGGATATCGTGGTTATGTAGTTCCAAAAGATTTGCCGCATGGCAGGTTTCAAAGATTTTGGGCAGGAACATGGCCATACGGGTTTCGCCCAGCCGCTCCATTTTTTGGGTGATGGGAAGCTTTTCGGCAGACATTGGGCAGCACATCCTTTCTGTAAAAAGTCAAGCAAATCAAAAGAGGCTGAAGGTTTCTGGCCTCGCCCTAGGTAAAGGCACAGTGATGGAATGTTTAGCATTGCCAACAGTACCAGTATACCATATAACATCAGCCTTTGACAGCCCCAATCATCACGCCCTTGACAAAATATTTCTGCAGGAAGGGATAGACACAGAGAATGGGGATGGTTGCGACCATAATCGTGGCATATTTGACCGTTTGGCTGACTGCATAGCGGTCCATGTAGGAGTCCATGGTAGTCATATCGCTGACCTGGCTCTGTACGATGATATCCCGCAGGATCAGCTGCAGGGGGTATTTGGTCTTGTCTTTCAGATAGATCATGGCGCTGAACCAGGAGTTCCAGTGGCTGACCGCATAGAAGAGGGAGATAACCGCCATAGTGGGGATGGCCAAAGGGATAATGACCTTAAAGAGAATGGTCCAGTCATTGGCCCCGTCGATGCGGGCAGACTCCTCCAAGCTTTCGGGAATGCCCTGGAAGGCGGTGCGCATGACGATCATGTTGTAGGTGGAGATCAGGCCCGGGATGATCAAAGACCAGCGGGAGTTGTAAAGCCCCAGGTTCTGGATCAGCAGATAATTGGGCACCAGCCCGCCGTCCACAAACATGGTGACAACAATGACCACCATCAGGGGGCCTTTCCAGAAGGGCCCGTTCCTGGAGAGGACATAGGCGCCGATAGAGGTGGCGATCACGTTAAAAAAGGTTCCAACCACCACAATAAAGAGGGTGTTCAGGTATCCGATTTTAATGTTGGGGTTGCGGAGCACCGCCTCGTAGGATTCCAGGCTGAATCCCACCGGCTTAAACAGCAGGCCGGTGTGGGCCAGGAACAGCTTAGGGGTGCTGAGGGAGGCCATGACAACGTAGATAAAGGGGTACAATGTGATGACGATCATAAACCACATAAAAATCGTGTTGGCTATATCAAAAATATGATCGCCCATCGTTTTTTTCATGACGGCCATTTTTCTCCATCCTTTCTCAATGGATATCAATTTTACTGGGGCTGGATTACCACAGGCTGGTTTCGTTGACTTTACGGCTTAACGTGTTGGCGATGGTCAAAAGGATAATATTGATCACGGAATTGAACAGGCCAACAGCGGTGGAAAAGCTGTAATCCATATCCAAAAGGCCTTTGCGGTAGATAAAGGTGGAGATAACGTCGGCTGTCTCATAGGTAACGGGGCTGTACAGGAGGAGTATCTTTTCAGAGCCCACGCTCATCAGCCCGCCGATTTTCAGGATAAACAGGATGGTAATGGTGGGCATGATACCGGGAATGGTAATATTCCACGCCTGCTGCCAGCGGTTGGCCCCATCAATGTAGGCGGCCTCGTACTGCTCCTGGTCGATGGAGGAAAGGGCGGAAAGATAGATAATGGACCCCCAGCCCACTCCCTGCCAAATGCCGCTGCCAATGTGAATGGTCCGGAACAGCTCCGGCCGCATGAGCATATCGGAGCGCTCAATGCCGAACAAGGCGACAATGTTGTTGATCAAACCGTTCTGGGAGGTAAAATCAATGATCATACCGGCGATCACCACTGTGGAAATAAAGTGGGGCAGATAGGTAACGGTCTGGATGGTGCGCTTAAAGGCGCTGTTTTTCACCTCGTTGAGCAGGAGGGCAAAAATAATCGGGGCGGGGAACCCAAATATAACGTCATATACACTGATCAACAGGGTGTTGCGTATGGTCCTTTTAAAATATACGCTCTTGAAAAAGCGCATAAAGTGTTCAAACCCCACCCATTGGCTCCCAAAGATCCCCTTTGTCGGCACATAATTTTTAAAGGCGATGGTGATCCCGTACAGCGGGACATACTTAAAAAGAATAAAATAGGCCAGCACCGGAATGGCAAGGGCATAAATGCCCCTATACTTTATAAAATCCCTTTTTAACATAGCCCCTACGCTTTTCTTCCGGGTTCCAGCGGCTGGGGAGGCGATTGGGTTCTCTGCCATGGCAGACCTTCCTTTCCATTGGTTCTCTTGGACTGTACGATCCCTTTGATGGACAGCAGCGGCCTGTCTGTCAGCCGCTGAAAAAAGAGGGAGCCGCCGCTTCCACATTTGTGAGGACACAGCGGCGGCTCCCCTGGCGGCTGATACAGCCCCCTGTTATTGCAAGGTGCGGTTATCTCTGGTTGTAGCGCTCCAGGGCAGCCTTCTGAATCTCCCTGGCCTGCTCAATTCCCATGCCTTCGATGTTCTTCACAAATGTGTCGAAGTTGTCAAGGGATTCGTCTCCGATCATGAACTTGACCTGCATCTCGTCCACATAGGTTTTGATGTCCGCCATGATGCTGGAATACTGGGCGGATTCCTGGGTGTTCAGGGTAATGGGAGGCATACAGATATCCTCTGTCGCCTGGGTCCAGTCCACCTGGATCTGGCGCTTCATCTCTGTATCCAGGTTTACCTGCTCATAGAAGCGGTAGTCCCTGGCATTGGGATAGTTGATCGGGCCAAGACAGTATCTGGCGATGGCTTCCTCCTGGTTGTAGCCCATGGTGTTGTTCATCACCAGGTCGGTGAGGGTGGGATATCCGTCCTTCATCTCGTAGCTTACCCCTTCAATGCCAAAGGTTGTCATCATGGAGCCTTCGGGGGAATAGGCGTAATCAATCCAGCGGAGGGATTCCTCCACATGCTTATTGGCAGTGGTGATAGCAGTGGCGCGGGGGTTGGCGTTGGAGTCATAAATGACGCTGTGGTCGCCGTTGGGCCCCACCAGCCAGGGCATGGAAACCAGCTCTGCGCCGGGGTATTCCTCCGCCAGGGCAGTGGACTGCATAATCAGGCCGGAACCCATGGAAGCGTAGGTGGAGCCGGCTTCGTTGCTGAGGATCTTTGCGCCAGGGTTGTCGTTTACCGGGAAGTCGGAGTTGATCAGGCCCTCGGAATACCATTTGTTGATCATAGTCAGGTATTCTTTAAATTCCGGCTGAATGGGACCATAGACGATCTCTCCGTCCTTCATATGGAAGCTGTCCCTTGTTCCAAAGGCGCCCGACAGAACGCGGACCGGCTCCAAGGATTTGCCGCAGACAAAGGGGATCTCATCATTGGGGTCGCCGTTGCCGTTTACGTCGTTGTCCTTAAAGGCCTTGAGGACTGTGTACATCTCATCGGTGGTCTTGGGAATGCCCAGGCCAACCTTATCCAGCCAGTCCTTGCGGATGTACGGCCCTAAAATCTTAAAGGTCTTAATGGTGTTGTCGGTGGGGTCATAGTTGAAATTGATGAACTGGTACTCGGTGCCGTCATCCAGAAGGGTTGTCTTTTTCAGATCCGGGTTTGCGTTCATAATGCGGGTGTAGTTGGGGGCAAATTCCGCCATCTTGTCGGTCAAGGGGATAATGATACCGTCATTGATCAGCGCCTCAGAACCGCCCTTAGCGGTGGTGAGCTGCCAGTTGATCAGATCCGGCAGATCGTTGGAGCTGATCATCAGGTTGAACTGGTCGTTGCTGGAAGGATGGATCCAGTCAATGTGGATGTTGGTCATCTCCTCCATCTTCTTGAAGCATTCCACATCTGCATAAGTGGGCATGGTGGCAGACATGGCGCCGTTCATCTTAATAAAATAAGTAAGGGTGATGGGCTCGGCGGAAATGGGCATGGAAATGGTCCCGTCCGTTGCCGGGGCAGCCTCAGAACCGCTTGCAGCAGGAGCCTCTGACTGACTTCCGGAAGCTGAAGGGGCTGTGCTGGAGCTCTGGGAAGGGGCCGGGCTGGAAGCGCTGCTCCCAGAGGAGCTGCAGCCTGCCACTGACGCCACCATGGCCGCGCACATTACCAGGGACAGTGTTTTCTTTATTGTGCTGTTCATAACTCTCTGTTTTCCTCCTGTGATTTGTTTTCATGTTTCATTGGATTGCCTTGCCTGTATCTTTCCAAACAATACCCTCTCGGGATGATCCTATTGTTCCATATTTTTGATCCGATTTCCATAGGCTGTTTCTGTGTCAAGACGGCTATTTTTACGATTTTTAGCCTTTTCCTCATGTTCTATTCTTGAGAAATATTTGCAAATCCTGCGAAAACCGGGTGTTTTTCCATACAAAAAGGCCGGACATTCAGAAAAATTCATCTATTTTTCTGAATGTCCGGCGATTATCCTATTTGCCGCCACCTGCTTTCACCGTCTGCCTGTACTGCCCCGGTGTAATACCGTTGAGCTTTTTAAAGGTTCGGATCAGTACGGCGGAATTGGTAAAGCCTGTTTGAAGGGCGATTTCATTGACTGTCAGTGTGGTTTCTCCCAAGAGCTGCCTGGCCCTCTCGATTCTCCGCTGTTCAATATATCTCATGACGCTGACCCCTGTATTCTCCTTAAAAAAGTGGGACAAATAGGTAGGGGTGATCTCCGCCGCATCGGCGATCAGGGTGATGCAGATACTGTCCTTGCAATAGTTTTCATCAATAAAGCTTTGTATCCGGTCCATCAGCTGGCTGCCCCGGCTTTGCTGTCTCTCGCTGGCTGCAGCGCACACCCCGGCTACTACCCGCCGGAGCAGCTCAAACATCTCTCTGGCGGTGGAGCATTTCAGAAGTTCCTTTTCCACATGGTATCCATTGGGGAAAACCTGGGCGGGATCAATCTCCAAATCCCCCATCAGCTTGATAATGGTACCCAAAATATCGAACAGCAGGCAGTTGGAAAAGGGGATGGTCTCCTGCCCGCTTTGGAAGTTAAAAGTATAGATGCTCTGTAAAATCTGTTCCGCCTGCGCCTGCTCCCCTACCATAACGCAGTTGATCAGCTTCTGTTCCAGCTCCAGAGGATAGTAATAGCTTCCGAAGTTCACCGGCTTGGGCTCATAGGCGCAGACAGTGTTGCTCCCCTGGATCAGACGGTTCTTCAGGGCCTTTCCCGCTTCCAGGCCAGTCCGTGGAATCTGCCGGATCCCTTGGCGGCAGGAGCTCATGCCAATGGTCACCTGAACGCCGAAAAGATGGTTCATCAGGGAAATCAGCTCACTGGCGGTCTTGTAGATCAGCTCCTCTGCCTCGGAGACCGCCAGCCCTGTATTGACCAAAAGATACAGAAGGCCGTCCGGGCTTTCGCCGGAGTAAACCTGGCCCACCATACGGAAAAGGTCTTGGGACATATTGGTCACCGCCGCGTAGGCCAGAAGGCGCTCCTGCTGGCTCTTGGCCTCCTCGGTATCCTCCATTTCCAGCTCCAGGAGGAGGGAAACAAAATTAGGCTCTGCAAAGACAATATTCATGGTCTCCAGCTTTCCGCAGACCTCCCCTGCGTCCTGTGTTCCCGCCATAAGGCCGATGAGGAGGTTGTTGCGCATCACCGGGTACTGTTGGGAGATGGCGTTCTTCATCTCCTCGCTTTCCTGGGTAATGCGCTCAACGGTTTTTTCAATCAGCTTTATTTCATCCCCCGCCTCTATGGGATCGCTGTTTTTGCTCTTCAGCAGCAAAAACAGCTGGCGGATGGGATTATAATTCCGTATTTTGGCATACACAAACACCGCCGCGCCCAGGATGATCCCCGATGCGGTGAGAATGGCGAGGTAGTTTTTTAAGGAGTGGAGGTCCCGGAGGATAATGTCCGACGGCGCGATCACCAGATAGTAAAACGACGGCTCATCAGAATGGACGCTGGCGATCATCACATTTTCCCCATCCAGCTGGGTATACACCCCGTTGACCTGGGACATCTGCATCTCCACCTCTTCCAGGTCATAGGGGCAGGGGACGTTCTGGGAGACGATCTCTCCTGATTCGGTAAGCATCGCCACATAAACTGCATTTTCCATTTCTACCCCCCCCCCGGTGACTTTTCCCGAAGGTTTCAAAGCCCTTGTTGAGGAATTCTGCCTTGATCCGCACCCCAATGGTGGCCTTGATCTCCGAGCGCCCATAGGACAGGATCGTCTGCAGCAGCAGGATATCCCCATTGGCCTCCCGGCTGGTGAAATACTGTCCAAAGTGGTAGGTATTCAGCGCCTGCCGCCACTCCTCCGGGGAAATGTCAAATTCCTCTAATTTTACCGAAAGATAGTTTTCCGGCGTATAATAAGTGGTAGTATTTAAAATAATATCAGAATTATTGTAGTAAATAAAGATATCCTCTGCCTCCTGGAGCACATTGCGGGCACTGTCCAGCCGGTTGATCACATTCAGGCTGTCCAAAATGCTCTGGCTGGTGGAGAGATAGTTCCGGGTATAGGCGAAACGGATGACTGTCTTGTCCATAGACAAAACCGTCGCCTGCTGCCGGACTCGGAAAAGGGTCTCGTCCGCCGCCCTCTGGGTTTGGAGAAGAAGCTGGCTGTTATACTGTTCGATCTGGCGGCTCATCATCCCCTCTGCCTTGGCATAGCTGAGGAACCCCATGGTAAAAATAAAGAGCATCAGCAAAAGATAGGTGACGGCGATAGATGCAAACAGCCGGCTGAACCGGCTTTTGACGCGTTCTCCCAGCTTGCCTGTATCCATACAGTATCCCCTCCCATCCTTCCAATTGTCCGTTTCCTCCGCTTTGTGCTGCACCTTATGCAGCCAGCAGCGTGATTTTCCGCCCTTTGTCTGTATGCAGGCTTGGCAGAATCACGAAGATTTTCTTTATTGTAGCACAACCTCCAATGTTTTTCCATAGGAGTTTTTTCAGATTATCCGCCCGGGGGAGGGAAAGCGGATAACCTTCCAGGAAAAAAGGTGCGCAGGCCGCCTGTTGTGACGGCCTGCGCACCCTTTGGGGATATATAGGAGGCTTTTATCGCCATAGCGTCGCGGCTATGTAACGGCGCTATGGGCCATACCCTGCCCTGTAAGAGGAACCGATGCAGAGGCAACGGCGGCAGGCTGACGAATTGTTGCAGGAACTGGGGCAGAAGCTGCTGGGACAACAGGAGAAACTGCTCCGAAGTTCAGTCCAAAGCTCACCGTCAATGCCCGGTCCACATTCTGCATAGAGGATATGTCCAGCTTGCCCATGCGTTCCTTCAGCCTGCGCTTATCAATGGTGCGTATCTGTTCCAGCAGCACCACCGAGTCCTTGGACAGGCCGCAGTTTTCCGCGCTCAGGGCAATATGGGTGGGAAGCCGGGATTTGTCCTTCTGGCTGGTAATGGCGGCGGCAATGACCGTCGGGCTGAATTTATTTCCCACATCGTTCTGGACAATCAGCACAGGGCGGACGCCGCCCTGTTCCGACCCCACGACAGGGCTTAAATCGGCATAGTATATTTCACCACGTCTCACAGTCAAGGGAATCACGCTCCGTTTTGGAAGATTCGCCGCGGGGATTTCCGCTGCATTTCTATTGTTGCCCGGAGCCTGGCAGAATAAACATCCCAAGGGTATTATTTTCCCATTTTAAAAACGCCGGCTGGTTGATGAATTCCAAAAAGCCGCAGTATGCTTACAAAACAGGTACCTCAGGGGATACCTGAGAAAATTGAACGGAAATCCCTGCATCATCGGCGGCAAGGCTGACAGGAGCCCCGTCGCCGGAGACAGCCAACCGGAAGCGTCCCGATTCCTGTTGGGAAGAATCGCTGGAGTTGTTCAGAAA
>CATJCP010000278.1 GCA_949737515.1 uncultured Oscillospiraceae bacterium
CACCGCCAATGAGCAGGGGGTGGTTCTGGTCAGCGGGTGCTCGCCCAGGGTCTTTGGGCTTGCGCTTTCGGAGAATCTGTCCCCCTACCAGTTTATGCTGGAGACGCTGGGGGCAAAGAGATATGAGAAAATCACCGTGGCGGCAGAATAGCTCTGCCGCTCTGTTATAGAAAGGAACCGCATATGGATATCATCGGAGCATACAACACCGCAAAGGTGTTCGCCTCCCGCCTGGAGGAGACTGCCCAGCGGCAGATCAAGCTCCTGTGCGACCAGGAGTTTGTAAAGGACAGCAAGATCCGCATCATGCCCGACGTACACGCCGGGATGGGGTGTACCATCGGCACCACCATGACCATACGGGATACCGTTGTCCCCAACCTTGTGGGGGTGGATATTGGCTGTGGGATGGAGACAGTACGCATCTATCAGGATCACTTTGAGCCGCAGAAGCTGGATAAGCTCATCTATGAGAAAATCCCCTCCGGCTTTTCCATCCGGGAACAGTCCCACCGGTACGCAGATCAGATCGATCTTTCCCAGCTGAGGTGCGCAGGGGAGGTCAACATCGGGAGGGCGCTGCGTTCTATCGGGACGTTGGGCGGAGGAAACCACTTCATCGAAGCGGACAAGGACGAAGAGGGAAATCTGTATCTCGTTGTCCACTCCGGCAGCAGGCATTTGGGGCTGGAGGTTGCCAAGCTCTACCAGATGGAGGGGTACCGCCAGCTCAACCATGCTGATAAAAGTGCGGTTCAGGAGCTGATCGACCGGATGAAGGCCGAGGGCAGGCAGAAGGAAATCCAAAAAGAAGTCAAGAAACTGAAAAAGCAGATCCTCACCGATGTGCCGCCCACCCTGGCCTATCTTTCCGGCAAGCTCTTTGAGGATTACATCCACGACATGAAGATCGTCCAGCAGTATGCCTCCATCAACCGGAAGGCCATGATGGACGAGATGCTCAGAGGGATGAAGTTTGGCGCAGCGGAGCGGTTTACCACCATCCACAATTACATCGACACCCAGGCGATGATCCTCCGCAAGGGGGCGGTTTCCGCCAAAGCGGGGGAGAAACTGCTGATTCCCATCAACATGCGGGACGGGAGCCTGATCTGTGTGGGAAAGGGGAACGAGGATTGGAATTGCTCTGCTCCCCACGGCGCAGGCCGCCTGATGAGCCGCAGCGAGGCCAAGCGCTCCTTTACCGTCAACGAGTTTAAAAAGCAGATGCAGGGGATTTACACCACCTCTGTCAACCGGGATACCCTGGACGAATGTCCCATGGCCTACAAGGATATGACGGATATTGTGGAGAATATCGGGCCGACCGCGGAGATTGTGAATACCATCCGCCCTGTCTATAACTTTAAGGCGGGAGACGGGGAATGAGGGGATCCACGCCTTGACAGATTTCGCCTTTCCGGGTATAGTTATCCTATACAAATTTAGAGCCTATCCCAAAATGATCCGCCCACATCTTGCGCACGTCTCATTCTGGGATAGGCCCTTATGGAAGGGACGAATTGTTTTGCAGCACACAAACGTATTTCAACAGGGGCTGCCCCAGGACGCCCACGACATCCGCAAGGCGGTCTTTGTGGATGAACAGGGCTTTAACGGCGAGATGGAATTTGACGGTATTGATCCTACCGCCCATCATGTGGTTTTATATCTGGACGGGAAGCCTGCCGCCACAGGCCGGGTCTTTCCATCCGAATCCCCTGAAATGTACACCATTGGGCGGGTGGCCGTTTACCCCCAGTATCGAAAGCACCATTTGGGGCAGGAGGTTTTAGGCCTCCTGGAGCAGAAGGCTAAAACCTTGGGCGCGAAAAAAATCGGGTTGTCCGCCCAGTGCCAGGCCAGGGGCTTTTATGAAAAAAGCGGATATCAGGCCAGCGGGGACGTCTATTTGGATGAGTTCTGCCCCCATATCCATATGGAGAAGGAGCTGTGAACCCCATGGACCTTTCCGGTATGTCCTGGCTGCTGATTGCCTTGGCCGTCATGGCCGCAGGGGGGCTTATCCTCCTCTCTGTACTCCGCCGGAAAGCGGAGCGGCGGAGAAGGCAGCGGCGGCTGGACGAGGCGGGGCGGAAGGGGGAGGAGGAGCTTTATGAAAGGCTGCTCCAGTTAAAGGGATACCGGAAGATACTGCAGAATGTTTACATTCCCACCTCCCGTTCCACCACTGAGGCTGACCTGATTATGCTCCACCACTCGGGGATCTATGTGTTTGAAAACAAGGCTTATTCCGGCTGGATATTCGGCACGGCGGAGAGCCAGTACTGGATGCAGACCCGCGCCAATGGAACCAGAAACAGCTTCTACAACCCCATCCGGCAGAATGAAGGGCATATCCATTCTCTGATGAAGCTCTTAGGCGTTAAAGACCGGGAGCTGTTCCATTCGGTGGTTGTCTTTTCGGATAAGGCGGAGTTTAGGGAGGTGGACTGCGAGGGCCGCTCCTTTGTCAATGACCATGAGATTTGGGTCATACATCTTCAGGACCTGTATTGGGCGCTGAAAAAAGCCGGAGCCAAAACAAGATATTCCCTCACCAGAGGGGAGCTGCGCAGCTTTTACCAACAGCTCCTGCCCTGTACAAAGGTCTCTGGAAAGGTGAAGCAGCAGCATATCAAAGATGTGAAACGAAAATATAAAAGGTAGTTCCTCAATTTCAGAGGGCTTTTCCAGGGAAATCCCCCGCCTGCGCGCAGCAGGAGGGGGATTGTTTTAACTATTAAAATCTCAAAAAGAGAAAAAATTTCCGAATTTTCCGAAAAAGAGAAGTTATAATAAAAGGCACAGGGAGGTGACGTTGGAAAAAATTTTAAAAATCATCCATGAAAGGAAAGAAGTGATTTTGAAACAGGAAACAGATGTATCCGGGCGCCTTGCCTATTGGCAGGACAAATACGAAAGGGCACGCTGCGCCTGCAGCGCCGAAAGGGAGGACATGGACCGGAGGGAGCGGCTGTATCTGGGCGACAAGGCCATCCGCTCCCCCAAGGGTTTGCTGGCCGCCAAAGACGCCACCAATGTGCGCAACCTGGCCTTTGAACTGGTGGAAAGCCAGATCAGCAGCGTGATTCCCCAGCCCAGGGTGACGGCGGTTTCCCCCCGGAACCAGGACAATGCCAGAAGCATTGAGGACAAGCTGAGAAACGAGCTGGACCGCATCCCCTTTGAAGTGCTCAACGACCAGCAGGAACGGACTACCTTTATCCAGGGGGGCTCCATGATGCTGGTGGAGTGGGACGGATCCCGGAGAAGCCATACCTCTGTGGGGGAGCTGTCGGTCAAGCTCATCCATCCCAAGCAGTTTATCCCCCAGCCCGGTGTGGACGAGGTCCAGGAAATGGACTACTTTTTCCTGGAAACTGCCCAGTCCCGGGAAGGGCTCCGGCGCAGGTATGGCGTGGAGCTTCAGGATGACGCCTCCGGTTCCTACCTAGAAGCCAACAGCCAGGAACTTGTCACACTGGTGACCGGGTATTACCGGAACGAAAGGGGGATCGGCAGGATTTCCTGGGTTGGGGGCCAGCTCCTGGAAGATTTGGAGGACTACCTGGCCAGGCGTATGGAGCGATGCGCAGCCTGCGGTAAGCCCCGAACAGCCGGTACATCCTCCTGCAGCTGCGGAAGCCGATCCTTTCGGGAATCCATTGAGAAGTGGGAGATGCTGGGCGCGGATATTACCCGGTCAGACGGTTCGGTGATCCCCCTTTACTCCGGGAAGGGGGAGGAACGGCACAGGACGCGGATTCCCTTTTACAAGATGGACCGGTTTCCCATTGTGGTGCGGAAAAACGTTTCGGTTTTCGGGCGGCTTCTGGGCAGCTCTGATGTGGAGGCCCTGGAGGACCAGCAGAACGCGGTCAAAAAGCTGGCCACCAAGGTGGAGGAAAAGCTGCTGAAGGGCGGTTCCTTTGTCCTGCTGCCCAGGGGCAAGATGGTCCGCCGCACCGACGAGGAGCTGAAGGTCATTGAGCTAGACGGCCCGGACCAGAAGGCCATGATTGACGTGGTAAATGTCCAGCCCGATGTGAGCCGGGACATGGCCATGCTGGAGCAGAATTACCTTTGGGCCAAATCCACCCTGGGGATCAGCGACAGCTTCCAGGGGAAGGAGGACAGCACCGCCGTCAGCGGGAGGGCCAAGGAATTTTCCGCCAACCAGACCGCTGGACGGCTGGAGAGCAAACGGGTGATGAAGCAGGCGGCCTATGGGGAGCTGTTCCAGCTGATGTTCCAGATGCTGCTGTGCTGCGCCGATGAGCCCAGGCCGGTGAGGAGCCGGGATATCCACGGTTCCCCGGAGTATCGGACCTTCAGCAAGTATGACTTTTTGGAACAGGATGCCGCCGGGGAATGGTATTACAACGACGGATACCTTTTCAGCACCGATACCGCCGGAACCCTGGCCAGCAACCGGGAGGCCATGTGGCAGGAGACAAGGGTCAACTACCGGGACGGGGCATTTGGGGAACCTGGGTCTCTCCAGGCGTTGCTGATGTTCTGGGAGGTGATGGAGGGGCTGAGCTATCCCCTGGCCTCCCAGATCAGGGCGCAGATGGAGGAACAAGTGAGGGAACAGAAGAGCTTGGAGGTGATAAAATGAACTGCCCGTTTTGCGGCTGCCTGACGAAAATTGAACGAGGGTATGTGGAGGTTTCCGGGGATGATTCCCCAGAGGAGGAGACAGTGGTCCTCTATGTCCAGGAGCTTTGCTGCCGCAACCCCAGCTGCTCCAGCTTCCGGCAGGTGGTGCGGAGGATTCAGAACCGGATTCGTTGAATTTTTAATTTGGAAAGGGGTTTTTATCATGGCGAGAAACGACAGTAAGAGCGATTACATTGGGAGGATATCCAACACCGGCCCCCAAACCGTCCAAGCGCCTTTCAGTTCTACGGTTAGGGGGAAACCCAGGGTAAAGTCTGGAGGCGACCTGCGCTCGTGGGGTTCCAAAGGTACACAGCAGCCCAAGCCAGGCAAATAACCAATCAAAAGGGAAGGAAGGCGATTTTATGAACGATCCCAGGGAAAGATTAGAGGAATTCGCCAGAAGGCATGGCTTCTCCTCCTTTCAGGAGATGAAGCTGGACCTGCTGCGGAAAAAACAATCCCAGATAGGCGGCGGGGAACAGGGAGAAGAGGTGGAAAGCCTTCCGATCCCTGATGATGCGGAGGAGTATGGGCATTTTGCCCCTGATGAGGAGCTGGACGCAGAAGCCGGCCGGGAGATCATGAGGCAGGTGGAGGGACTGCTAGAACGGTTCCCCGATATTGACCGCTTTGAGGAGATACGCCGGGATGGGCTGGCGGCTGTTGCCAGGGTGAAGGGAGGGGCAGAAACCCTGGAACTTTGGCGGCGGGTGCGGCCTGTGGGGCTGAGCCTGGCGGACGCCTTTTTACTAGTCAACCTGGAGGACATCCTGGCTGGACAGCGGGAGGCGGCATGGCAGGCGGCGGTGAGTTCCCTGGCGGGAAGGGCCCATCTGCTGCCTTCCGCCGGGGGAGCCATGGAGGAAACCCCAGTGCCTGGGAATGTGTTTGAGCTGTACCGGGCGCTGAACCCCGGCGCTTCGGAAGGGGATATCCGCGCCCACTACCGCCGGTCAAAGCAAAAGAGATAGCCGGGCCGGACCACGGATTTTAGGTTACAGATTTCGATTGTGAGAAGCGATATTGAAAGGAGCTTTTACATATGGCAGACGTTGTATTTTCCAAGGCCAGCGGCCTGAACGATTCCTTTTTCGGCAAGAGCCAGGAGCCTATCCAGATGCTGCTGGAGCGGGATGTGGAGGCGTTTGAGCAGATGAGCGCCATCCCCAGGCTCTTTAAAAAGGTGCAGTCCCACAACTTTGCGGAGAAGATCACCTCCCGTACCAGCATGGGCAACTTCGCCCCGGTGGGAGAGGGAGGCGTTTATCCCAAGGCCTCCATCCAGGAGGGGTACTCCAAAACCGTGGAGCCGGACACCTGGAAAAGCCAGTTTTCCGTCACCAAGGAGATGGTGGAGGACAACAAGATGCTGGAGATCTCCCAGCAGGCCTTGGGTTTTACCGACAGCTACAACCGCACCAGGGAGCTGTTTGCGGGGGCGATGCTGGCCGGAGGCGTAGGGATGGAGATCACCTTTTCGTCTAAGAGCTACGACACCTCCTGCGCCGACGGAAAGCCCCTCTTTTCCAAGGACCATCCATCCATCACCGGCGGCACAGAGGCACAGAGCAACCGGTTTGCCGATGCCTTTTCCCTGGATGCCCTTTCGGCGGCGGAGACAGCCATGCAGAATTTTAAGGATGACAACGGCTTTGTGCTGAATATTGCGCCGGATACCATCGTCATTCCCAATGACTACGCCTTAAAGCGGGACGTCTTTGCCGCCGTGGGGGCGGACAAGGACCCCGCCACTGCCAACAATGGCTTTAATTACCAGTACGGGCGGTGGAACATCATTGTATGGCCTTATCTGAGCGCGGTGGCGGGCGCGGCCAAGCCCTGGTTTTTGCTGGACAGCCATTACAACAGCAGCCGGGCAGGGCTGGTTTGGATTGACCGAATCCCCTTGTCCGTCCATTCCTGGGTGGACGAAAACAACGACAACAATGTTTGGAACGGGCGGGCCCGGTTCTCTGCAGGGTTTAACAACTGGAGGGCCATTGCCATCGGCGGCATAACTGGGGGGACGCAGCTCCTCTCCAGTGGGACGGCTTCCGGCGGGAGGTGATTTCCATGAAATATGGGGAGCTGAAAGCCCTTTGCCTCCAAAAGCTCTTTGCCATTGAAGGGGATAAGGCTGTTCTGGACGGCAACACCAGGCAATTTCTCAGCGCTATCCCCGGGGCGGCCAACGAGGCGATGGCCCTGTTGGCCACAGCGGGCAGGCCCATTATCCGCAGACTGGATATCCCAGTCTCGCCCCGGGAAGGGGGTGAGGGACCGCCCCTTTTCCGAAACCTGAAGGAGATGGACCGGGATTTTTTCCGGTTTGTGCCTGGGGAGATCTACTTTTCCCCGGCTGGAGGGTTTGGGAGGCTCCAGCAGCCCAGGGGCTTCCGCACAGGGGGAGAGGGTTCCCTTTGGTTGGACGGGGACCGGGAGGGAATCTGGATTGTCTATTACCAGGTTTACCCCAGGTGGATCACCAGGGACACCAGGGATGAGGAGGAGATTTCCCTCCCGCCGGAGGCCGCAAGCCTGATCCCCCTCTATGTGGCAAGCCAGCTGTACAAAGATGAAGACCTGGCGGTTGCCGCCCAATACCGCAACGAGTTTGAGGCAGGGAGATCTATGCTCGCGTCCTTTTACAATGACGGCAATGGTTCGGAATTTGAATCAGCCAGCGGGTGGATTTGAGGCCGAAAGGAGGGTTTGTTTTGATTCGATTTCCAGTCCCCGCCGGGACGGAACGCCAGCAGATCACCATTTCCGAATTCAAAGGGGTGGATCTGCACAACGCCCCGGCGAATGTCTCTCTCAACCGAAGCCCGTCGGCCCCTAATATGATTCGCGACGTCCCCGGCAAGGTTCGGAAGAGATGCGGCTATTATTTGGTGCGGCAGTTCCCGGGGCGCATCAACGGCGCCTTTACCCTTTGCAGCCAGGGGGAGAGTTTTTCTGTCATCCATGGGGGGACCTCCCTGTACGATGAAGACGGGAATGAAATCTACCAGGGAACGGCGGACTGCAAAAGCTTCGCCATACAGCTGAACCAGAAGCTCTATTTCCTGGACGGGAGCCGGTTTCTGAGCCTCAGCCGGAAGGACGGCAGCTGGATCTGCAGGCCTGTCGCAGAGGAGGCCTATGTTCCCACGGTGCTGATCTCCCGGGATCCCTCCGGCGGGGGAGTGGCCCTGGAACCCTTTAACCTGCTGCAGAACCGATGGGAGGAGGATTTCCTGGGCCAGGCTGGGGTGACCGCCTATCAGCTTTCCGCCAACGATCTGGACGCCGCCCCGGTGGAGGCGGAGGTCCTCCAAACAGACGGGACCTGGGCTAAATGGATGGAGGGGGAGAAATTTTCGGTCAACCGTGCAACCGGGGTGGTGAATTTTATTTCGCCGCCGGGGGCCTCCCCGGTGAGCGGGAAGGACAATGTTAAGATACGGGCTTCCCGGAAGCCGGAGGCGGAAAACCCCATTGAGAAGTGCCGGTTTGGGGTGCTGTATGGGGTGGGAGGCTCTTCAGACCGGCTGTTTGTCAGCGGCAACCCCGCCTTTCCCAACCGGGATTGGTTCAGCCAGCAGAACGACCCCTCCTTTTTCGGGGATCTTTGGTTTTCCGCCCTGGGGCAGGAGAGCGGGAGGATCATGGGGTATTCCATAATCAGCAGCTGCCTTGCCGCCCACAAGGACCGGGGAGAGGATGGCCGGAACATCTTCCTAAGAAAGGGAAGCCTGGAAAACGGGGCGGCGGCCTTTCCGGTCACAACTGTCCTCCAGGGGCAGGGGGCAATCTCCCCCGGGAGCTTTGCCTATCTCTCCGGGGAGCCTCTCTTTTTGACCCGGTTGGGGATCTTTGCCGTCACTCCCGCAGACGTCACAGGGGAGCGCTATGCCCAAAACCGCAGCTTTTACCTCAATAAAGCCCTGTTGGCAGAAGAGGGGCTGGAGGATTCCTGCGCCCTGGTCTACCGGGATTTCTACCTGCTGGCTGTGGGGGACAAGGTGTTTATCCTGGACGGCCTGGCAAAGAGCTACGAAAAGGATGCGCCTTACAGCACCTACCAATACGAGGGGTACTACTGGCTTGACATTGGGGCGAGGGTGATGTGGGAGAAGGACGGCGCGCTGCGGTTCGGAAGGGCGGACGGGAAGGTAATGGAGTTTTACAGAAGCCCGGAGGAGACAGCCGCCTATCAGGACGAGGGACGGCCCATTACAGCCTATTGGGAGCTGCCGGATTTTTCGGGAAAGAATTTCTTCAAAAGAAAGACCTTCCGGAAGGTTTCCTTCCAGCTTGCCAGCGCCCCTGCCACCAGCGTGAAGCTTTTGGCCCAGGCTGCCGGAAGATGGGAGACGCTGCACCAGGAATTGCTGAAAGCCCGCTATTGGGATTACGCCCAGCTGGATTATGGAAAGCTGACCTATGACAACGACACTTCCCCCAGGACCTTTACCCTGAAAAAGCGGATGCGGGGCTTCGATAAGGTTCGGTTCCGGCTGATGAACGACCAGTGGAAGGAGCCCTTTGGACTGTACCAGTTCTCCATTACCTTTTCCGAAACAGGGGATTACCACAAGTAACTCTATTTAAAGATAAAGGAGGTTTTTATGGCGATAAAGGAATTGACCGGCGTCTCCCCCCAGGATATGGAGGGAAAGGGGAACCTGGGGCGGCCAAACCCGCCCAGCGTCTCGGTGGAGGAGATGCAGCGGATTCTGGACGAGCTGCCCAGGGAGGTTCTGGTCCCTGCCCTAAACCGGATGGCGGAGGCCCAAAATGAGAACAACATCCTCTTTAATACAAGTTTGGAGGAATTTTCCAGGGAACTGGCCCAAAAGCTAAACAAAACAAGCGCCCTGGAAAGGGATAATCAGACCCCTTACACCCCTTCCGGCGACTTTCACCCAACTACGGTCCTATTTGTCCGGGAACAGGTGGAGGCCCACGCCGCGGAGGATCGGCTGCATATCTCGGAGGAGGAGCGGAAGCTGGGGCGGTTGGCGGAAAGAATCGCCTTCTCTAACCCTGCCGGGGCTTTCACTCCCGCCCCTGGGGTGGATTTCGCCCTGACGGCGGACTCGGACGTCACCCTGATCTTAAATGCCCCTGCCGCCAGGGGGGACCGGTTTCTCTCCATGCGCGGCTTTCTGGCCATTGGTTCGGAAGGGACGGCGGATTGGGGCAGCGGGCTTATGTTTGCGGACGGAAGGAAGCCGGAGCTGGCTGCGGGAAACTGCTATTTGCTGGAATACTTTTACCATCCAAGGCTCCCCAGCCTTCCCGAAAGCTCCGGTGGAAGATGGTCGGTGAGATGCACCTGTTTCCGATAGGATGTGGAGAACAGGGGACAGGCGGCTATGCATCTTATAAAATAGCGGAGAATCGCCCTTGGCACTTTCATCCGCTTTTATAGAAGAGGCAGCCTAAGGGTTTACAGCTTGGAGAGGAGGAATTTTTTTGGAGGCGTCCATATGGGAAGGGTTTGATATATCCCAGTTTAACGGCGAGGTGAATTTTGACAGGGTCAAGGCAGCCGGAAAGTCCTTTGTCATGGTCCGGGCAGGGTGGTGCGGGTATGACGGTTCCATCCAGGAGGATTCCCGGTTTTCAGAGAACATGAGGGGCGCGGCACAGGCTGGCCTGGAGACAGGAGTCTATCTGTATAATTACGCCAAGAGCACAGAGGCCGCCCGAATTGCCGCCGGAAACCTTTTGGAGATGATCCAACCTTATCGGGTGAGCTATCCGGTTGCGCTGGACATGGAGGACAGTTCCCTCCAGCCCCTGGGCAAGGAACAGCTGACAGAAATTGCCCGGAGCTTTTTGAGAAGGGTTGAGGACGGAAAGTACTATGCCACGCTTTATACAAGCTATGGTTGGCTGAACAGCTTTCTGCTGCCTGGGCAGCTGACCCAGTTCGACTGGTGGATCGCCGACTGGCGGCAGGGAATACAGCCTCAGCCCCAATGGGGAATGTGGCAGTATATGGGGAACCAGGGCAGGGTGGACGGCGTAAACGGTCCCTGCGATCTGGACTGCTCCTTTAAAAATTACCCTGCGATTTGCGAGAAATATGGACTTAACGGCCTTTCCCAGGAGGGGGATGGGTCGCCCGATCCCTCTGACCTGCTGGCGCAGATCAGCCGGCTTCGGCAGGAGGCAGAACAGTGGAAGGAAAAATACCAGCGTCTGGAGGAAGGGCTCCGGGAGCTGCTGGATACAGGGCGGTGAGGTTTTGCCGCAGTTAATCGTAAAATCCTGGAGGGCTGTGCTTTATGGCCTTCCCGATGTTTCAAACGGAGGTTATTTATGGCTGCAAAGGTGATAAGGATAAAACAGAAAACCGAGGATACGCCGTCCTCTTATGGGAATTCCCAGGGCACGGCAAAGAGAATTGTCATTAAGAAAACAGGGGCTTCCAGTACAGCCAGCGCTCAAAGCGCCGCAGCGCCTAAAAGAATTGTCATTAAGAAGGCAGGGGATTCCGGAACATCCGGCGTTAAAAGTACTGCTGTCCCGAAAAAGATTGTCATTAAAAAGTCTTCTTCTGCCAGCCAGCCGAGCGCTCAAAACACAGCTGTGCCCAAGAAGATCGTCATCAAAAAGGCCAGCCCATCAAGTAAGTCCGGTTCTGGCTCCTCTGGGGACAGCAGGTATTATGGCGGCGGGGTCGCAGCATTAAGGGCAGCGAGACAGGGATACTATGACTATGATGATGGGTATGACGGGGGAAACTCCAGTTCCTATCTCAGCGCACAGAATGCCCTGATTGACGCTCAGCTGGAGGCAGTTTTAAGCCAGATCAGCTCTGCCAGGACCGCCGTATCCCAGCAGTCCGACGACGCTGCCCGCCAGGCCTACGTCAACCTGCGTTCTTCAGAGAACGCCCTGCCCCAAAAGCTATCCGCCGCTGGGCAGAGCGGGGGCATGGCCCAGTCGGCAATGCTGGACCTGTATACCAACTACGAGCGCAGCCGGAACGATATCCAGCGGGACAGAATCAACCAGCTGGCAGAGATCGACAACACCATGGCCCAGGCCAGGGCCAACGGCGGCATTCAAAAGGCCCAGGCAGCCCTGGACTACCAGAAACAGCAGGCACAGCAGCAGTACCAGCGGGAGCTGCTGCGGCTCAAGGCCGCCCAGCAGCAAGCCCTTTCCAGGCAGCAGCACTTGCAGGAGATGGAGCAGATTTCCGCGCGGAACAGCTGGCAGGGAAGATCCCTGGAGGACGAGGCGGAAGAGGAGCTGGTGCTTTCAGAAGCCTTTGAGTCCCTTTCCGCCAGCGGGGATATCGGACAATGGAGGCGGGAGTACGAGGGAATATTGAGCGGCAGCCAGATAAACCAGTTGGTGCGGCAATTCCAGGGATGATATTGCAAGCCCCCGGAGAATTTGTAAAAGTGCAAATTCTCCGGGGGCCTTTTTGGGGATATG
>CATJCP010000279.1 GCA_949737515.1 uncultured Oscillospiraceae bacterium
AATTGTGTTTTCATCGAAATGGTGTACCGTTTTGGGGGGAATTGGAATTCTCAGCAGCTTCATCCTGCACAGGGAAAACGGCGGCGAAGGAAAATAGATTCCAATGTCTAAACAGGCGCAGGGTCAGCAGCACACAAAATAAATGTGTCTGCCGGCTCTGCGTCTGACTGTTTGGGAATTCGTATCATCCCCATCACTTTGATAAGACGCCTTTATCCGTCCAGGCTTTCAACGCAACGGCAGCGATGGCGGTCAATATCTGCGCCATTGGCATACTCCACCATACGCCCTCCTGTCCCCAAAAACGCGGCAGGAGCATAAGCAGCAAAACCTGAAAAATAGGTTCCATGTAGACCAAAGTATAAGAATACCCTGCTTTTTCAGTTGCATAAAAGGCGGCGGTTGTGACGCGGGAAAACGCTATAAAGATAAACCCGTTTAAAAAAATCGGAATGGAGGCAGCGATATTTGCTGTTGTCACATCAGAGGCACCAAACAGAACCCCTATTTTGCGGCGGGATATAAATAATCCGGCAATGCAAAGAACTGCCAAAAGCCCTGCGGTGTAATAGGCCATCCTCCGTATTTGGAGCGCGGATTTTATGTCTTTCCTGCCATAATATTGGCTGATCAAGGGCTGGCTCCCATCTCCAACGCCTTGTATCAACAGGGATACGACGGCAAAGGCATACCCGATGCAGGCATAGCTTGCCACTGCCATTTCCCCTCCATATTGGGCAGAAAAACGGTTCATAAACAAATGGGAAACCAAAGGGGTAAGGGAAATGCCAAAGGGGGCAATCCCGATTTTAAAAATATCCTTTATTGGCTTGCCGATTTCCTTTGTTTCAATCCCCCAAACCGGGATTTTGTGCCGGGCCAAATAAATAAAACCGCCAGCCGCAGTTAAAGCCTGCCCGATAATGGTAGCAAGCGCAGCCCCTGCAACGCTCCATTCGTATACCCATACAAAGAGGTAATCCAAAACAATATTACAGAGGAATCCAGCAATCATGGTACCCATGGCAAAATTCGCCCCATTGTTGTTGCGGATAATAGGGACAACCCCGGTTGCAAAAATTTGGAAGACAGTACCAATTACAATATACCGAAGATATTCCACGCCAAGGGTTATCATCTCCCCTGTCGCCCCCAGCAGCCGCAGAACCGGTTCCATTGTACAATATAAAAGGATGGTAAATATGACGCTCACCGCAAGCAGAATCATCGTCGTACAGCGAAGATATTTTTTCGCTGCCCCATGTTCACCAGCAGAATGATGAAGCGTGTACATAACAGCCCCGCCCATACCAATTCCGGTTCCCAATGCCTGCAAGAGCGACACGACAGGATAGGCAATATTAATGGTAGACAGTCCAATATCGCCCACACTGCGTCCAACAAAGAAACCATCCACAATGGTATAAACGCCGGACAGGGCAAAGGCAAGAACCGATGGGATTACATAAGAACAAAAGGTTTTATATACTTTTTCGCTCATTTAAGCTTCTTCTCCATTTCCTTTTCAAAAACAGTATTAAACAGCGTAACAGCATCAATCATCTGTTGTACCCGGTCGCTTCCCATAATGTCAAAAACAGTGTGTTCTAATTCATGCAAAGGGGCTAATAGTTCCTGGGAATAGGCAACCCCCCGCTCCGTTAAGGCAACCTGTTTTTCCCTCCGGTCTTCCCCGCCGGGGACAAGGACAATATAGCCCTGGTTTTTCAGGGAACGGATCACGCCGTTGACAGTCTGCTTGGTCAGCCCTGTATATTCACAGATTTTTTTCTGTGTCATCATTGCTTCCCCATCTAAGGCGTATAGAACGAACATCAAATAATAGTTGATGTTGTTTGAAGCAGCCCAAAGGGTATACAGGGAGTTTGCCTGCCCCCATGCTTCCCAAAATTTCTTTTCATTTTCCGGCATAATTTTCCTCCTTATTCCGCTTCTGGGAATAGACCTCTTTTTCAGAGAAATATAATCCCATAACTGCCATATGTAAGGGTGAATTACCATGAGAACGGCAACCACCAAGAGCCACAGCTTGTTTTTCATACTCCCTCTTTCTAATAAGTTGATGAACATTCCATACACGTTCATTTCTTTCTGTTTTGAAACGCTACCTTTATGATATGGATGATAAAATCCACTGGCCGCCGCACCCAATCCCAAATAGTGCCTATGACAGCGACAAACACAAGACCCCACAGTAATCTGCTCATATTTCCTCCTATCTGTCTATATCATTGGTTTTAAGAATTTAGTCCTTACAAATACTATTTTAGTATTTGTAAGGACTTTTGTCAAGAAAAATTTAACTTTTAACAGCATATATTGCTATATATTCAATATCATAATAAAAAGCAGGGGCGGATACATGACAGCATCCACCCCTGTTTGAGCTATTTTTATATGATAAGGAAATCTTCTGCATGAGACCGCCTTGAATTACAATTTAAAAATCGTTATAATGAGCATTGTATAGAAAGTGAAAGGGAGATTTATACAGATGAAACAGAAAACCCCTTTTCTTAGAAACGTTGTATTGGTTCTGACATTTCTTCTCCTGTTCATCTTACTGGCAGGCTGTGCAGTCAATCCGTCCAGCAGTATGGACAAACCAACAAATACATACACCCCTCCGATCAATGAGGGTGGTTATATTGTCCTAACACTGCCAATCGGGAGTACAACCAAAGAATCCGATTTTTGGACAGATGTCACCGCTAACGAGGACGGGAGCTTCAATTATACATTCACCCCGGATCAATTCCAGCAGGCAAAAGAAAAAATCCACCTATTTGGCAGATTCATCGACGACACAACCAGTGCTTACTCGGCGGAATACATCAAATGCGCCGAATATTCCGAC
>CATJCP010000280.1 GCA_949737515.1 uncultured Oscillospiraceae bacterium
GCGGTCAAGCCGAAACGCGCTTTGGAGCTTGCGCCTACCTTTTCAGAGTATTCCTCGGCGTTGGATGCGGTTGGCTGTCAGATAGATCGTTGGACATTGAAACGGGAAAACGGCTTTGCGGTTGACAGCTCCTTTTATGATTATCTGCAACAAGGGCAATGGGACGCGGTTTTCCTCTGCAATCCCAACAACCCGACGGGGCGGCTGATCGAGCCGGAGCTATTGGAAAAGATAGCTGAAACCTGCCGCCATAAGGGAACTCGCCTGTTTGTCGATGAATGTTTCCTCGACCTGACGGATTTTTGGCGAGAAGGAAGCCTGAAAGGGCTGGTTTTCCAATATCCGGGCTTGTTTCTCCTGAAAGCCTTTACCAAAAGCTATGGCATGGCCGGGCTTCGGCTGGGATACTGTCTCAGCGGGGACAGGGGGCTTTTACAGGACATGGCAAAGCTCTCCCAGCCCTGGAATGTGTCGGTTCCCGCTCAGGCGGCGGGGGTTGCGGCATTGGAGCAGGCGGATTTTTTGGAACAGACCCGGAGCCTTATCCGGCGGGAACGCCCCTGGCTGGAGCAGAGCCTTTCTGCCCTGGGGCTTGACGTGTCTCCCTCCTGTACAAATTATCTCCTGTTTTACAGCAAAATCCCCCTTTCGGAAAAACTGGCGGCAAGGGGCATTGTTATCCGGGATTGTTCCAACTATGAAGGACTGACAGAGGGCTGGTACCGCGCTGCGGTCAGGCGGCACCGGGAAAACAGGCGGCTGGTTTCAGCACTGAAAGAAATTCTCTTGGAGGAAAGCTAAAATGGCAAAATGTATCATGATTCAGGGAACCATGTCCGGGGCAGGCAAAAGCCTGCTGGCGGCGGGGCTGTGCCGCATCTTTAAACAGGACGGCTATAAAACCGCCCCCTTTAAAAGCCAGAATATGTCCCTCAACTCCTTTATCACCTCATCCGGCCATGAGATGGGCCGCGCCCAGGTGGTTCAGGCAGAAGCGGCGGGAATCGCCCCTGACGTGCGGATGAACCCTATTCTCCTAAAACCTACCACCGATGTAGGGAGCCAGGTGATTGTCAACGGAACGCCCCAGGGAAATATGAGGGCAATGGAGTATTACCGCCGGAAACGGGAGTATATCCCGGCTATCCTGGAAGCGTACAACAGCCTTTCAGCGGAATACGACATCATTGTGATAGAGGGAGCCGGAAGCCCTGCGGAAATCAATCTGAAACAGGAGGACATTGTCAACATGGGTCTTGCCAAGCTGGTGGACGCGCCGGTTCTGCTGGTGGGGGATATTGACCGGGGCGGGGTATTCGCCCAGCTTTACGGGACAGTCGCGCTGCTGGAGCCGGAGGAAAGGGAGCGGGTCAAGGGGGTTGTCATCAACAAATTCCGGGGTGATAAAAAAATTTTAGCCCCCGGTTTGGAGATGTTAGAGAACCTCTGTGGGGTTCCGGTCGCCGGGGTAATACCATACACCTACGCGGACATTGACGACGAGGACAGCCTGACCGACCGCTTCCGGCGGAATAGGATTCAGAAGCTGGTGGACATTGAGGTGATCCGCCTGCCGCGCATCTCCAATTTTACCGATTTCACCCCCTTTGAACGGTACGAAAACGTGTCCCTGCGCTATGTGGAGCGTCCCGCGGACCTGCTCCAGCCCGATATGGTCATTCTGCCGGGAACCAAAAGCACCATCTCTGACCTGCTCTGGCTCCGCCAAAGCGGGCTGGAGGCCGCCATTCAAAAGCTGGCGGCAAAGGGAACCTTGATATTGGGCATCTGCGGAGGTTATCAAATGCTGGGCAAAACCATCTCCGACCCGGAACAGGCGGAATCCGGCGGCATAACCCAAATTGGCGGTATGGGGCTGCTGGACATGGAAACGGTGTTCCGGGAGCAAAAGGTTCAAACACAGGTGAAGGGTTCCTTCCACTCCATAGAGGGGCGGCTTTCCGCCTTAAACGGTTTGTGCTATGAGGGATATGAAATCCATATGGGCAGAAGTGGAGGAACCCAGCTTCCTTTGTTTGGCGGCGGGAATGTCTACGGCAGCTACATCCACGGAATTTTCGACGCGCCCGGTATATGCGGCGCGGTTTTAAAATCCATCTGTGAAAACAAGGGAGTTGATTTCAACACATTGGGAACCTTTGACCTGAAAAAATACAAGGAACAGCAGTATGATATGTTGGCGGATACGGTGCGGGCCGGATTGGATATGGACTATGTATACCGCGTCCTGAACCGGGAAGTTTGAGGAGGGATTTTCAGTGAACTTACAGGAGATGATTTCTCAAATCAAGCCCGCAGACCGCCGGGCAGCGGACGCCTGTGCCGCCCGCTGGAACCTGGTGGCAAAGCCCCTTGGCAGCCTTGGCAAGCTGGAGGAGCTTTTGGAGAAGATTGCAGCCATTACCGGGGATTGTCA
>CATJCP010000281.1 GCA_949737515.1 uncultured Oscillospiraceae bacterium
ATTTGGAAAGGATGAGCGGCAAAATGAGCGCGCTCTGACTTTTGAAAAAAGTCGGAGCAAGCGATATGACGCTTGCTCCGACGTGGTTGCGGGGGCCGGATTTGAACCGACGACCTTCGGGTTATGAGTTTTTGTAAAAAGAACTCATAACTCGGAGGTCGTTTTTTTGTGCAAACCCAGCAGTATCAACGTGTTGCGGCTCTCGTTGCAAAGCGGCCCAAAGACAGGCTATTTGTTATCCTTTCCCATCTGTTTTTACACTTTTTTATCCGCTTTGCAAATTTACTGCAAACGAAGATTTGAACCTAATGTTGCCGAAATCTGGCACTGCAATTAGAAAGGAAATCTGATGCTTGATATTATAGCTCTATCTCAGAATAATGCCTTGTGTTATTTTTTAACTTTTCTTGCAAAAAATCCTCAGATATTGTAGAAATTTTAATTGAATTATGGTATACTAAAATAAACGATAATCTGTAATTATCCACATTTTTCGTTTCTACGGAACAAAAACTTTTTGAAAGGATAACAACATATGACGATCCCTCAAAAATGTGATCAAGAATTTGAATTACTTGCAGAGAAAGTTATAGCAAAATTGCTTGAGGGGACAAATGCCAAAATTTGCCGCACGGATAAGTATAAAGATGGTGGATATGATATCGTTGCGCACTGCTTTGACGGAAATACAACTAGAAAGGTCTACTTTGAATGCAAATTACGAAATAAGAATTTGAATTTGAGAGACATTGCAGCAAACGTTATCATCGCATTCAACGAAGGGGCAATTGGCCTGGTAGCACTGACAAACTGTGACTACACCCCCCAGGCAGATGAACATATAGGTCAGTTTTATCAAAAAACCATTTTGAATATAAAAATTATTATCGGAACCGAGATCAAGCGAATTGTTCTTGAAAATAATATGCCAATATCAGACGAACTTTTTTCTATTCTGAAAGAATCAAAAAGTCTGCGAACAGAAACAGCTCCTTTTTTGCGCTTAGATTATACCAAGGGGAACATCCATGCCCAGATATTTCAAAAAAATTCTCCCCAAAATCAAGACACTGAAACATTTCTGAGTACGCTTTTCTCCCACGAATTGGAGACCACAGCACGGCAACTTCAGCAAGGATATACTGTTTTGGTTGCCGGTTATGCCGGGGTGGGGAAGAGCACCTATATCTCCTCGGCATTAAACAAATGCCCGGATCATCAGGTGCATCTTGACGGATTGCTTTATACGACGCAGGAACAACTTTTATTGGATCTGCTGCTACAAATATGGGGGATTCCAGAACAATTGTTGATAGCAGATTTGGATGAAGCGCATATGAACGCAATCTCCTCCCGCATAGGTGGGAATGATAATGATCCTGAAACCACACAAATTATCCGTTCAATTATCGATACATCAAACACGGCACCCAGCCACAGCATCCAGTATAACTGTCTGGTTTGCCGATACCTCTTATCTTTGCTGGATATTCACAAAACACATATACGATACATTTTTTATCTTGAGAACCTTCAATTCTGCAAGCCGGAAATATTCCAGCTACTTCTCTATCTTGTCAAACTGCTGGCCGATGATGAAATCGGCTGTGTCATAGAATATAAGCAAGGAGAGTACAAGGCCCAAAAAGAAAATTTGTTTCTCCCAGAGATCAGTCATCTGAGGCACTACGTCCCAGTGGAAATAAGCATTTTGAGTCCATCCCAAGCGCTAGACTATTTAGTATATGCCAAACCTGACCTGCCGCAGAGTACAGCACAGACGATTTTGTCTCTGGTAGGCTGTAGACTTTACAATCTCACGCTCACTTTAAATTATTTGGAGCAGCGAATGGTTGACTTTTGCAACCCGCAGCAGATTGCATCAGAACTCAACGCACTGACCCCCAACGACATACCCAATATTGTCAGCAAAACGTTCCCCTTTTATCGCCAGAAACACCGCGTCCTTTTTGATTTGCTGTCGCTGCTCCACGGATCCGCTCCTTTGGAATTCCTGCCGCTGATAGGCGTAAGAACAGAAGAAATCGACAGTCTCATTGACGAACAGATTGTATTTTGTAAATCAGGTCACATTGTTCCAGCAAACGAATTCGTTTTGCAGGAAATCCTCCATGGAATCTATCCTCTCCGACCGAGCCATGTACGGATTGCGGAATGCCTGCTGGCTTTTACAACGCAACGCCCAAAACAATACCAATCAGCCCAAATTTATATGCTCTATCATACCGAGCAGTACGATAGAGCCTTAAGTCTGCTGAGCACTTACATCGATCAGTTGAAGCAAGAGCGGCAGTACTCCGCTTTGATCGACTTTCTCGATATTGCGATCGATATTTCCCGAAAGATGAAATTCTACGAAAAATACGCTTCTTTCCTGGTGCAGCAGTTAGACATTATGGTATTGAAAAAGGATATCGTAGGTTCAAAAGCGGGAGAGCGCATCAGTGAACTCTCACAGGTGCTTTCTTCTCACCGGCTAAAAGTAGATGCGAAGGTATTCCAAATGGCTCACGATTATTTTCATGGCAAGCGCGTGTTCAAGCAGGGCAGGCTAAACTCCGATGAGCCTGCCTTTCAAGTCAACAAACAACATTATGAGGACTGTGTCAGCGGCAGATATCTGAACAATACCGAGGACTGGCTGGGACGTGTGTGTTGCAATTATGCCATGTTTGTCAAAGAAATGCAGGGGAATACCCCGGCACTCTCCGTTTTTCAAAGTGCCCTTAACGCAATTCCAGATTCCTTTGAACTACTGCGGGAATATTATAGCCATGAGGCCTGCATCAGGCTGTTCAACTCCCCTGAGGAAGCGTATATGTTTTATCAAAAAGTGTTGGAAATGTTCGAAAGACAGCCAAATCGCTGTGCGCTTCCCTTTCATGAACGGGGAGATATTGCGATGAGTCTGCTCCTTTCAGGCAAATTTGACGAGGCCATCGGTGCCGCAGAGGAGAGCGTTGAATTGGCGGATTCCTACGGTGTGTGGGATGAAGTAGGACGGATCATCAACATTGAGGGCTGTGCGTGGCTGTGTGTGGGCGATGAACAAAAGGCAGAAAGGCTATTTGTCGAGTCTACTGCGCTTATGGAACGGTCTGGCTATAAACTGTACTGCTGGCGAAGCAGGCTTAACGAACTCCAAATGAAGTTATGCATAGCCGAAGATAAACAGCGCCTGCAACCCTTCCTGCAAAAAACGTATCAGGATTTTGTGGTGCTTTTGCAAAACAAGATACGCGAAATGGCCTCGCAGCCAGAGGACGATTTTATCAAATCAAGGGAATACCACGCTCTTCTGGTTTTCGGAAAATGCTCTCGCCTCATGAACATACCCATGGAAGAGGAAATCATAACTGAATTGGGACTGGAGGCAATATCCGATACTTACCATAGTCATATTGAGGAGCTGATTAAACGGCCCAACCATCGTGTCGTTGTGGGCAGTCCATATTTCCGCAGCGGGAAAATCATGATGGTTGGTTAGTTGGGGGAAAGTGGGAAAAATATCTCCTCGTACTTTGCAAACGACAGCAGGAAACCGTCCTGCGCCAGAGGATCCTGGCTTTGGAAACAGTGGATACACAGTTCCTTTATCTGCTGTTCCGTCTCGGCGGCGCGTATACTGACGTGTTTGTCCCAGAGCGCGGGATCCATGCTGGGCGGGCGGCTGAACACTTCTCCAGTGCGGTTGGGCCAGAACATATCATCGCCGGCATGGATCAAATAGGTCAGCATACTCGGAAAACTGTTTCGCATACGCCGAAGCTCCTCCATAAACAAAAAACAGGCGCAATGGTCACCGTGACAATCCAGCCCGGATGGCAGGATAACGAGCTCCGCCTGGCAAATGTCCAGTAGGCGGTTCAGATCCTCCAAGAAGCTGTCCCGGCAGTAGGCCGCTTCACTCCCCGTGCAGGCATGATGAAGCGTCTGCCGCCCCACCACCGGATGATAGGTTCGGCTGGAAATAGGAGTGGGAACCAACATACGGCCTGCAGAGGAAAATATGCGGTATAAAAAACTGTGTCCAAGCCTCATTCCAGTATCCCCATATCCCATGTAAAAAATGTGATCCTCCTTCACATGGAGAAGTCGCAGTGCGCGGATGCTCTCTTGGTACCGTCTTGCACCGACCTCCCGCCCCCACCGATCTCCATTTGTGGCAAACGCGACAAAAATCTCATGCCCCACACGGATCTGGGACTGAATCAACAGGCAGGCAGCGAGTATTTCATCATCTTGATGTGGTGCTATAATCAGAATATTCATGGTTCTATTGTCAACAAGAATTGGTATAGGTAATCCAAATGAACTGCACCAACGGCGGACGGGGATCGGTTCAGCACAGAGCAAATCAGGGATTCATAGAAAAAGCGGAATGCAGCTCCAGATATGACAGCATCCCGGTCAATGCCGGAAAACCGTTGGAGCTTGTCCAGAATCCAATCCCAGAACTGGGAGCAGGGTACACTTTCGTAATACAGCACATAGTCGAAAAGAAGCCCTGCGATGTCATTTTCCACCGTTCCAACCGAGGTCTTTTCAAGATCAATCAGTTGAAGCTGGCCTTGATACAGCTTAAAGTGCTTCAGCTCCGTGTCTGTATTGATGCTGCGCAGGCGCTTCAACCCGATCCTTTTCTGGGAAGAGGCATCAAAAGCGGTCACATAACGTTCCAACCGCAGGTACTGGTCCTTAGTCAGACTCTGCCTGTTGTACGCAAGAAGATGTGGCGCGATTTTCCAACAGAGGCGGTTGGAGAAAACCCCTGACGCTTCAAAATAGTAATCTTGCAGCTCACAATTCAACTCTTTTATGATTTCCTCTATCTGTGCGCAGGTTTGCATCGGACGGTTGATAATCCGATCAAAGGTTTGTGCCTCTTCCTTCGTCAGTGTGCTGGGCCTGTGGAGCAAAAATTGGATGCAATCCAACAGTTCGTCCGGACCCTTGACATCATATGGTGCCAATTCTCGGAGCAGGAGAAGATGGTGCGTGTCGTCATATCCCACCAGCACAGGAGATTTCTGCCGTTGGTAGGTTCGAAGTTCCACATGATAGTGGCGATCCGCCCGACGGACGTATTCTTCGCGGCCAATTGGATTGAACAGCGGACTAATGGCCAGGCGCGTAAACACACGCTTGATAAAATACGCACCGTCATCCCCAGTAATCCTACAGACATCAGATGTGTAGCTGTCCTCTATGTTCAACTCAAATTGTCCGGCCTCTTTTCCGGTGGATTGGGTAAAGAACACTGACAGCAACTCTTCAGAAAACGGCTCATTGCGGTAGGGGAAAAGGTCAATCTTTCTCCTCCTGAAATAATCCAATTTCAAGGACTCCGGCGAGATCTGCTCATTCCCGCCCCCGGTGTAGCTAGATAAATGTCTGCCCGTAAAATCCCATTGCCGGATCACTTCTTCGGCTTTTTGCCTCGCATTAAGCCCCAAAGCGTTGGACAAATATGGCTGACGGATAAAATGCTCCATCCGGTGGACGAGGCCGTCTATGTCCCCATAATCCACTAGAAAGCCCTCGATCCAGTTCCGAATATTATCCCGCGCGAAGCCATTTGGCGTTGCGAGCACTGGTACGCCTTCACTCATGGCCTCAATTGCTACCCGTCCGCCTGGTTCATACAGAGAATGGGTGAGTAGGACCATCGTTTTCAGAAGAATGGTACTCAGCCCTTCGGGATCAAGGCATCCCCACCATACAATCTTGCCGCATCGCTCTAAGCTGTCCAAATCAGGGACAAATCTCTTGACTTGCTCTCGCACCGACTGAATCTCTCGCAGGCTTCCGCCAGCCAGCCAAAAAGATGGGCATATGTCCCCATAACGGACGAATACGCGGTACCATGCCGCAAAAATGTGATCCAATCCCTTTGTCATATCCATTCGGCCTATATATGTAAAAGAGTTGCAGGCCCAAAAGGTATCCGCACTTTCTTCAAAATAAAAATCATGGCAGGTTGCTGCTGCATTTTGGGCCGCTGTGCTCATGCGGCTGTTTATCCGGGGAAATCCATTTTTGTCATGAGCTGGAAGCAGAAATGAGGAATGAACGTACTGTCCAGCAACAATGATTTTATGGCTGGAGATATGATAAAGCTGTATCAGGTCATTGCGTTCGTCATCAGAGACGCAGATCAGGCGGGAAGCTTTGTCATAAATGTTCTGCTCATAATCTGCACGCTCTGGTACAGGTTCTTGCGCACCACGCCGTACCCTGCCTCTGGAATTGGATATGATGCTATGCACAAAAGGAATATGAAGCTGCTCGCTGAGCGCTAAAGCAAGCCTCCCGCTGTTCCAATACACGCTGTGTATTACAGATGGCAGGCCTTCCTGCTGGGCAATAATTTCCTGTATCTGTTTTAAGTGCTCATTGTGATAGTATCTTAGCTTGGTTTTGTCAAGCGGCCCAATTTCGCCCGAGATAATCCGATAAATGGTGCAGCAACTGTTTACATGCTCAATGGATGCAAGCTGTGGCATGGATTTCCGTGTGACCAAAATGCAGGGAATATTCAGCCGACCATATTCGTCCAGGAGCTCCTTCATATAAGTATGTGTACCGCCCCATTCACCATAGCCAGGCGGCATAGCCGGATCTGCGTGTATCGTTATCAGTAATATATACCCGTTCATGAGCAAACCCCTCTCTCTAAATTATTGATGAGGTCAAAGGCCTCCCGCCATGTATGTATCCGAAGTATAGCTTCCGCACCAAAAAAGTTGCGGTTATAGGCGGCGTCAAAGCAAACCGTCATAATAGAAGGATATAGGCTAGACTGTGACAAAAAGGCGGGAGAATCCTCAATCATCAAATCAACTCGCTGGCGAGTTAAAACGGCCCACTTTTCCTGCGCCTTGGAAACACAGAAGAAATAGTCATAGCAGATTCCGGCTTTTTTCAGCCACTTCTCCGTAACGGCTTCGACTGTGTCGAGACTTCCAAACCGTGCGGGAAGAGTCGATTTTCGTGCCGTGATCACATAGATTTGGTGCTTCTCGTGTAGATATTGGATTACCTGCTTTGCGCGAGGTCTTATATACTGATCGGTTTGAAAAAAATTGGAGTAGTATTCCTGCTGGAACCTTCTGTAGGACAATTCGTCCCAATGGAACATATCCTGAATCTCATATGAAGCCTGATCGGGCACGCAGCTTATATGATGTTTATCGCAAAATTGTTTACCACATTCCAGATGGAACCTTGCCTGATCGTTAATCACTCCATCAATGTCAATCCCGATTTTCATAGAGTGAGGCTCCTTTCTCCGATTTGGAGCGAATAAAAGATAATTACAGATTATCTTTCAAAAATAGCAGCAGGCCGCCGGAGATCCGACGGCCTGCGCGACTTTTCAGAAAGAGAATGTCATTTTCCCTCGGGGATGCTTTTCTGCCAGCAGAAGAGTTTGCTGCGCTGTGGTAACATGAGTATAAATTTGTGTTGTAGAAATGGAGCTGTGTCCTAACAAAGACTGGATATATCGAATATCTACCCCGGCCTCCAGCAATGAGGTGGCAAAAGTGTGTCGAAACATATGAGGCGTTACATGGTACTCAACACCAATTTTATTCAGATATTTTTGAATAATCCGCCGAACTGACTG
>CATJCP010000282.1 GCA_949737515.1 uncultured Oscillospiraceae bacterium
ATGACCGCATTTTAGAGGTCTCCGATTCCCTAACCGGGATTGCAAATGAATATTACGGCTCAAGCGACTTTGAGATCATCAATGTAAAGGACCGGCATGATTCCAGGGAGAACGGATATGTCCTTATGAAGTTGATTGTCAACTGTATTTCCGGGCTGCTTATGGTGATTGGGATGGCCAATGTCTGGTCTACCATTATGAACAATCTTGCCCAAAGACGCAGGGAATTCGCGATGCTCCGCTCTATGGGGATGCCCCCAAGGGGAATCCGAAAAATGCTTTTGGTGGAAGGCGTATTCTTCGCCTTTACCCCTTTGCTGATGAGCCTGGTTCCCTTCGCAGGGGTGCTGGCGGCGTTCCTTTATCTCAATGAAATTACCCTTTGGGAGTTCCTGCCCTTTGCCCCCGTTGGCATTACAACGCTGTTTATTGCGCTGCTGTTTGCCTCTACAGTTGGGGCGTATGTAGTTGGGGAGAGGAGAATTCGCAAATTGGATATTGTCGCCGCGCTGAAAGAGGATCGTATTTGATGGCGTCAGGCAAATTATAAATTTTGGGTGCGTATCTGAAATGATTCACTGCGCACCCAAAATCTATTTGTTGTTCAATTGTTTTAGAGCTTATCCCAAAATGAGATGTGTACAGAATACACCGTCTGGGGGAAAACACACAGGCTGGATATATGCGAATACTTTTGGGGATAGGTGCTTAATCCATAGGTACATTTGAGGAAAGTCTTTTAAGCTCTGCGTCTATATTTCTTCCCCCATACAATACACGAACAATTTGAACTGTTTTACTGGCTGAATTGACGAGGTAGAATATACAATAATGATCCACTGGCGCCATCCGCAACCCCCTGCTAAGCCAAGGCTCCGTTCCATATCGCTGAAAACGTTCCGGCATTTGCTCCAAGGAATAGATCCGCTTTTCCAGGCGCGCAAGCTGTCCTGCCGCATTTTGGACTGATTGCAAACCAAAAGCAATATATTCAAAAATTTCACGCATATCCTGGGCTGCCTGTTCTGAAACTACAACCGAATAATTCATATGCCATAGTCCTTCCGGATCTCGGCAAACACATCTCTCGCCGGCTTTACACGTCCTTCCATAATATCCTGATAACCCTTTTCTAACTCCTTGTGAAGTTGATCCCCACTCATTTCACAGAAACTCTGCATTTTATTTTCGGGAAGCTTTACCTCAAACGGAAGTCCCCGATGAAGGATAATTTGTTTATAAAACATATTGATTGCATTTGATACTGGAACACCAAGGGAAGCCAAAATGGCTTCAGCCTGCTCCTTGGTTTCAGGCTCGATCCGGGCATACAGATTTGAAGTTTTTGCCATTGCACATTACTCCTTTCTCGTTCTGGTTGCTGTCTACCCTTAATTATATACAATTTGCCGTACAACAGCAATACAATTTTCTTTTCTGATAAAAATCAGCAAATTATTTTATTCCATCCAAAAAGCTCATAAAAGAAATTTTAAAAAGAAAAAAGCCCGTCTTGGTATTGTTCCGTCGAACTCACACATAAGCTTAACGCAGAATACCTATTACTTATTTTTAATTCTTATCCAAGTAATAAAGCGATATCCCCACACCGAAACCACCGCCGTTATCAACCTTGGCACAACCAGCACCGGAATCCCCACCCCCAAGGGCAGAAAATTGGCTGTTTCCTGTATCAATGAGTGCATAGAACAGATGGAGAGATTTAACTTTTTGAGATCTTCCCGGTTCAAGGCATTGTTTTCGTTGGCAGTAATCAGAATGCCCGCGCCGTAGATCAGGCCGATGACATTGGCCACCAGCCAGTAAAGCGCCGTCTCCTTTGCCAGCCCAAATATAAACATGATGTGCTTTAACCAATCACATAGCTTATCTATCAAGTGAAACTCAATCAGGAACTTAAACGACACATTCAGCACAATGTTGATGACAAATATTTTTACTACTGTAACATTGTCCAAAAGCCATCTTTTCAGCACATCCGCCAGGGAAGACGCCCCAGCTGAAACCATTTGTGCGCCGGAGGAAACCGACTCATTGCCGCCAGGCAGCATCAGGCCCAGCAGAAAGCCTGTCAAAATGCTGGCTCCCACCCTGATAAACAGCAGTAGCCATACATTACCTCCCGCCTTCTTCTGGATGGAAAGCTCAATGGGCAGGGTGTGACTCAATAAAATCATACTGGACAGGATGGACATTTCTTTGAGGGTCAGGTCCAGGGAGATCATCAGCGCAATTGCCGAATAGGTGTTGACCAAATACCCTGAAAGCAATACCAAAATGGAACGCCCTCCAAGCCCTAACAGATTGGCGGCTGGCTGTAAGAACGCACTCAGCTGGTCAATCACGCCAATATAGTTTAGGACCGCCATCAACAGCGAAACAGGCAGCATGATCCTGAAGATTTTAAGGCTTGTTTTTACTGCATCCTTTGCCCCGGCACAGAATATTTCCCCGAATGACGCCTGTCTTTCCCCCGATTGAAATCGATTGTCTTTCATGAACAACCCTCCGCCATTATTTAACCCTCGTAATATATTTTGTAAGCGCTTACAGTTGAGTATAATGCAGCCTGCCTCTATTTTCAATAGAAATTTCCGAAAATACTCCATAAACTTTTTACAATATTTTAGGGTAATATGCTTTTGGGTTCTGCATGAACGGTTCATTCAGCCCTGATTTCTGGCAAATCCACGTTAAATATACCAAAAGAACCGCGGACAGCCGGCGGTTCTTTTATATTTCAGGAAACCGGCTTCATAGACACAACGACACGAAGATTTTCTGTATAGGTAATTTCGTATGAGGCCTCGTTTTCAAAAGCCCCCAGGCTGTTGGGCACATAGAAATTCCGCCACTGCTCCCCGGAGGATTCCCCCAACACGGCGCAGCGCATAAAAGGCTTGGGCTGCCCTGCGGCAGAGGGGCCAGGCAGTCCGGCGGGAATAGCCTGATAAAAGGCAACAACCTCTGTTTCCAGCTGACTGTTTTTAATCTGGCTGATATCCGCACTGGACTGGAGCAGCAGGGAAGGGACCTTCTCAGTAAGCAGCAGCGCGCCGGAAATGAAAAGCTGGAACAAAACCGCGACAAGCATCAGCTTAATGGCCTTCCAGGAATGAACGCCCTTCCTAATGGAAATCCATCCGCTTGCGAGGATCAGCGCCGCGCCAGCTCCACAGAACGCAAACAAAAGGACATACCAGACACGGTACCCTTGGATGAGTTCAAGCGGGGTTCCGGCGTCTTTCAAAAGCAGGTTCAACAAAGAGGGCTGCAGGGCAAGCATCAAAAGCCCCAGGGCTGGGAACAAGGCAATAAAGGGGGCGAACGTCGCCAAAAGCTTCGGTTTGGAAGGCTCATCTTGGGAAATTATTTGTGGTGTTTCTTTATTCATGTTTGTAATACGCTCCTTCTGTTCAAATGTCAAAGTCCAAAAGTTCTGAAAGCTGCCTTTGGGACTTTCATGTTTTTCCCTTAAAGTATAGCATATGGGCAGGAGAAATGCCAGTTCTTTTGGAAGGCGGGAACAGCGGCGGCCTTCATCTCTTTTGTTGAATATTCATAGATTTGTTATGCCCACATTTAAAAATTTGGCTTGATTTTCCCCTGGAAAGCTGGTATCTTGAAAGCAAACCTGAACAATATTCTATTAAGGAGATCAGCTATGTTAAAGATCGGTACAACCTACCTGTATACCATCATGAAATACGGCTATCCTCCTAAGCCGGAGGACGATTTCCGCGCCTTTGAGGAGATCGCAAAAATGGGTTTCCGCTTCCTGGAAATGGAAGGTTTAGGACCTGAACACGCGGCAAGCGTGCGCCGAAACAAGGACCGTTACAAAAAGGCCCTGGCCAGTGCGGGAATCCATGTACATAACTTCTGCATTGTGAACCCAGACCTAGTATCGCTGGACAATGACAAACGCCGCAAGGCCTACGACAGCTTTAAGGAGATGGCAGAAGTGGGCGCAGAACTGGGAGCGGAAACCTTCCATCTGGCCAGCTACACCCCTCCCGTAGTCTTTGAGGGCCGCGCACCTTACCAGCTGGACGGCGGCGACTACGAGTTTGCCGATCAAATCTCCCTCCATATCCCCAACGGCTTTTCCTGGCAGCGGGTATGGGAAACACTGGTGGAATCCACCGCTTTCTGCGCGGATGTGGCAAAGGGGTATGGAAGAATCATTCTGATGGAGCCGAGGGTTGGGGAAATCATCTGCTCGGTGGACTCCATGCTCCGTCTGCTGGACAATGTAGGCCGGGACAACCTGAAGGCCAATTTCGATACCGGGCACTTTGCCGCCCAGCGGGAAAATGTCAATCTGGCCCTGATGAAGCTGGAGGGGAAGTTCGCCAACATCCACATTGCCGATAACGACGGGGCAGGCGTGGACCATCTGCCGGTGGGGGACGGCGTGATCGACTGGGCTGAGTTCTTCCGCCTGCTGAAAAAGATGGATTACACCGGATACCTTGGCCTGGATTTGGGGCGGACAGAGCTGGAGAAGAATCTGGTCCGTTCCAGGGAGTTCATCTTCCAGGTAGCGGAGGCCGCCGGATGCCAGGTGGAAAGCTGACGTTCGGCAAAATGCCAATAGGGCTTGAAGAAAAATCTTCAAAGATTTTTCTTCAAGCTCTATTCTTTAACCGGATATTGGCAGCAGTATCATTTTATGTGAGGTGACATCCGTCCCAAAAAACTGTACAACCCCCTCAATTTGTGCTAAAATAATAAAAAAATCAAAGGCCATAGGCTATGGGGTGAAAAAATGCCAAAGTCCATCCATCTGTTGATCAAGCCTGCATCCGGGCTCTGCAACCTGCGTTGCCGGTACTGCTTCTACTGCGATATCACCCAAAAGCGGGAACAGGCCTCCTATGGGATCATGTCCCTGGAAACGCTGGAAACCGTAATACAAAAGGCTCTGGAGGCCGCCCGGCTGGAATGTACCATCGCCTACCAAGGCGGGGAGCCCACCCTGGCGGGGCTGGATTTTTTCCGGGAGTCCATTCGATTCCAGAAAAAGCACAACCGACGGAAGATTGTCATTCACAATGCCATTCAAACCAATGGAATGGTTATAGACGAAGCCTGGGCGGCGTTTTTCGCGGAAAACCATTTCCTTGTGGGCCTGTCTGTTGACGGGACCAAGGAGACCCACGACGCCTGCCGGGTTGACGGCGAGGGAAACGGGACCTATCACCAGGTGATAAAGGCTGCCCGGCTATTTGACCGCTTTCATGTGGACTATAATATTCTCACCGTAGTAAACCGGATCACTGCCCGGAAAATTGAATCTATCTACCAGCAGTATAAAAAGCTTGGTTTTCGTTATTTACAGTTTATCCCCTGCTTGGATCCTCTGGGGGAAGAGATCGGCGGAAAGGATTACTCCCTCACGCCGGAGCTGTTCGGGGAATTTTTAAACCGGCTGTTCCGTTTATGGTACCGGGATATGGCATCCGGGAACCCTGTCTCCATCCGCACCTTTGACAATTACCTGAATATGCTTTTGGGGAATCCGCCGGAATGCTGCGGTATGGGGGGAGTTTGTGGGATTCAGAATGTGGTTGAGGCTGACGGGTCCGTTTATCCCTGCGACTTCTATGTGCTGGATGAATACCGCCTTGGGAATCTGCGGACTGACAGCTTTGAGCAGATGGACAAGCGGCGGGAGGATATCAAGTTTATTGAAAGCTCCAGAGCGTTTCCCGCAAAGTGCCGGGAATGCCGGTATTTTCCCCTCTGCCGGGGTGGTTGCCGCCGGATGCGTTCCCCCATGGAGGGTTTTGAGCTCCCTATGAATTATTTCTGTTCCGCCTATCAATCGTTTTTTGACAAAAACTTAAAGGACTTGGAGCGACTGGCCGCATGGGTTCAGACAAGACAGTTATAAAAAGTGCGGCAAACGAAAAACCCATGGAGATAAACATTCTAAAAATACATAAAAAGGAGAAAAATCAATGTCCAGACCAAACATCATCTTTTACTTTTCCGACCAGCAGCGCTGGGACACCCTGGGCTGCTACGGCCAGCGGCTCCCCATTTCCCCCAACCTAGACCGCCTTGCCGCGGAGGGAACCCGCTTTGAATACGCCTTCACCTGCCAGCCGGTCTGCGGCCCCGCCCGCGCCTGCCTGCAAAGCGGGATGTATGCCACACAGGTAAACTGCCACGCCAACCACCACATCCTGCCGGAAGGCATGGAAGACGCCCTGGCCCGGCGCTTTAACGCCTCCGGCTACAAAACCGCCTATGTGGGGAAATGGCATTTGGCCTCCTGCAAGGGCAGCTCCTACCGCACCGAGGCGGTTCCGCCGGAACGCCGGGGGGGATATCAGGACTGGATGGTTGCCGACGCCCTGGAATGGACTTCCCACGGCTACAACGGCTACTTATTTGACGGCGACATGAAACGCCACGATTTTACCGGCTACCGGGTGGACGCCATCAACAACTACGCCATTGATTTTATCCACCGCCACATGGAGCAGCAGAAGGAGCAGGGGACAGACCAGCCCGTTTTCCTCTTTGTCTCCCAGCTTGATCCCCACCATCAAAACGACCGGAACCATTATGAAGGCCCTGACGGCAGCAAAAAGAAATTTGCCGGCTACGATGTTCCCGGCGATCTAGTGGGAACCCAGGGGGACTGGCGGGAAAATTACCCGGACTACCTGGGCGCCTGCAACAGCCTGGATACCAATGTCGGCCGCCTAATGGACACTTTGGAGGCCTATGGCATCAAGGACAACACCATTATCCTCTACACCTGCGATCACGGAAGCCACTTCCGCACCCGCAACGCGGAATATAAGCGTTCCTGCCATGACGCCAGCATCCGCATCCCGCTGATTGCATGGGGCGGGCCGTTCCAGGGCGGGAATGTGGTCAAGGATCTGGTGAGCCTGATCGATGTGCCGCCGACGCTGCTGGACTGCGCCGGAATCGAAATCCCCGCTCAATACCAGGGGAATTCTATGGTTCGCCTGGCCAAAGGGGACAATGCAAACTGGCCGAAATCCGTTTTCGCCCAGATCAGCGAGGCGGAGACAGGGCGAACCGTCCGGACAGCAGACTGGAAATACTGTGTCAAAGCCCCGGAGTTCAAGCCGGAGGAGGCGTACAGCGATATTTATGAGGAGGAATACCTTTACGACCTCCATGCCGACCCCCACGAGCGGCACAACCTTGTTTCCGACCCAGCCTATGCACAGGTGCGGGCGGAGATGGCGGAGCTTCTTCTGGGGTATATGAAAAAGGCCCAGGAGCCGGAGGCAAAAATCGTCCCCCGCTCCCAGACCTGAAAAATTGCATTGACAACATAACGTGTTTCCGGTATAATAAAACCATAAAAGGGTGGCGCAGCCAGTAGACGGTTGGCTCCCAGCTAATAAGACAAAGAAATAATCGCCGAACTTTGCTAGGGGCCGGCGATTATTTCTTTATTATCTGGACAAAGATGCCGCAGATACTTACGATCAAAAGCAGAAGCTGTAAAACTTCACTTAATGTCATAAGGCACCCCCTCTCGTTATGTAAGGGGGCGAAATATTCCCTTTGGGGAACGGCCCCCTGCCGGGAGCCAACCGCCTACCGTTTATGGCTGCGCCACGCTACCATAATACCATATTTTTTCGACATTCGGCAAGAAAAAATAACCTTGCCCCCTTGAAACAAAACGCCCTTAAACTGTCACTTATTAGGTGAACGCAAAAAAGCAGTTTGAAAAAGGAGGGTAAATTTTATGAAGCGAATCCATAACCGCATTTTAGGATACATTTTGGCAGGAGCAGCTGTCTTCAGCCTTGCGGGATGCTCCGGCGCGGCATCCTTTTCAGGATATGACAATGCGGCCATGTCGTCCTCGGCAACGGCGGCTAGGCCCGTAGAGGCACCCCAGGCGGCGGCCGAGGAATTTGAATTTTTTTCCTTTGATGAATCCGCTGTGTCAGCAGATGCGATGGAAATGGGGGAGGCAAAGCTCTCTACAAGCTCCTCCGCTAACGCCTCCCAGCCCCGAAAGATTGTCCGCAACGCGGAACTTTCCCTGGAAACCATGGAGTACGAGCCCTCTCTGGAACGGATCCCTGCCTTGGCTGAACAGGCCGGAGGCTATGTGGAAAGCTCCTCCAGCGACGGGATCAGCCTTTATGAGAGGAACAACAGCTACCCCTCCCGGCGCAGCGCCTCCTTTACAGTGCGGGTGCCTGCGGAGAACCTGGATTCCTTTATGGCATCTCTGGCAGGGGAGTTCAACCTTCTGAACAAATCCGAAAGCAGCGCGGATATTTCCGACCGCTATTATGACACCCAGGCCCATCTCTCCAACCTGCAGATCCAGGAAAAGCGCCTGCTGGAGCTGCTGGAAAAGGCCGGGAAACTGGCGGACCTGCTGGAAATCGAAAAGGAGCTAGCGGACGTTCGGTACCAGATCGAAACCCTCACCGCTGCTATGAAGCGGATGGACAGCCAGGTCTCCTATTCCTCAGTGAATATCTTCCTGCAGGAGGTTGTTGAGTACCAGGAAATCACCGCCCCGCCCCGCACCTTTGGGGACAGGCTGGGGGAGACCTTTAAGGATTCTTGGCACAATTTCCTGAACATCTGCGAAAACCTGCTGTTTGGGGCCATCTATTTGGCGCCTCTTCTCCTGATGTTGGCCGCTGTATTGGCAGTGGTGCTGTTGATTATCCGCATGGCAGTCCGGCGGAGGAAGGCCATAAAGTCCCAGAGCCGGACAGACGAAAGCCGCCTTGAAGGCTGGAAGCCGGAATCGGAGGCGCAGGATGGGGAAACGCATAAAAAGGACTGACGCCCCGGCTGCGATTACATAGATTTATGAAGCAAGGCGGTATCCAGTTTTGGATACCGCCTTATTTTTACGAATTGCTTTCCATACGCTCCAAATATTCCAGATGGAGCCCTTCCTTGATTCGATAAGTCAGCCAAATATATTGCCACTCGTCAGATAGGGAGGCCATCAGCACCAACGCTTCGTTTTCTGAAATTTCCCACACTTCCCGGATATCCCACCCTTTTATAAAATCAGTCTTCTTTTCCTCCTTCGGGTTTCCATCCTCATCAAAAAGACGGTTGCTGATATTAGGATAAGTAATGGGATCCCCATAAAGCTCTGTTGCCTTTAACGCGATTGCAGTCGTTAATTCCTTCATCTTGTCTTCATCATATAGGGGATTGGGAGCAAAGGTATACTGATACCCATAAAGAATCTGCGGCTGGTCCGGCGTTTCAAAAAGAAGCTCTTGGGTAAATGCCTCTCCCTCAATTTCCCGCGTTTCGGAAATACGCCATCCCGTTTCGCGGTCTCTTTTCTCCACAATTTGGTCCTCTGTCAGGAATAGCCTCTCCATTACCTCATCGGACGGCTTTCCGATCAGGCCTAAGTACATGTCCAGCTCATCCCCTGCCAGCAAACCGGTTTCCGGTTGTCCTTCCCCATCGGCGGCCTGTTTACACCCTGGCAGGCAGAGCAGCAGCACTATACACAGCAAAAGACTGATCAGTCTGCTCTTCATCTGCTTTTCCCCCTTTATTTTATCCCTTCTGTCCTCTTAAAAAGTGCATATTCCCGCACAATATCCGGCATATACGTAAATTGGAGCATCATCCCCTGATCAGTGCAATGCATAGATAAATTCGCAGTTACATCCTCCGAAACCTGCCAGTCCTCCTTGTACGAGTCGTATTCATCACCTTTCAGATTTCCCTCCTCATCAAAGATACGCTCCTGTATCCCTGGATAGGTGGATGGCGCTCCATAAACCTCCTTTGCCTGAACGGCAAAAGAGATTCCCCTTTCCCTCAGCTGGTCCGCACTGTTGTTTTCATCTACCCTTCCCGAATAAATAAGGTCTACCCGGTATATTGTATTGTTGTGGTCAAACCCATTCCAATCAAACCCCTCATCGTCGTAATCCGCATTTTCCGGAAATACAGAAAGCATCTGGGAAAACTCCATCCCGTTGATTTCCCGAGTTTGGGGGAGTATCCATTCTCCGTGGTCTCCGGCTGTCAAATCCTCTTTAGAAATTCCCAAATCTTCCATTGCTTGTTCCAAAGGGACACCAAATTGAGATAAATACAGTTCTAATTCGCTGTCCTTCCAAAATCCAGTTGGGGATTTCTCTCCATAGCTCGTCTGACAGCCAGAAAAGAGGGCCAGTACCGCAGCCGCCAATAACAGGAACCGTTTTTTCATGAATGTCCCTTCTTTCTTATGTATTATATCTACAGATATATAGTATCACAATATACAAATACTGTCAACCTGAATTTAAAAAGGAGAGGGTAGCCCTGTTAAAAGCTATCCTCTCCTTTTGTCTGTCCACCAATGACATCTAGTAATGTTGCAGGACATGGAACGGTTATTTTTTGATCAGCTTGAGTATTTCATCCGCCTCTTCCTCAGAGAGCCCCTCTCCCCCTGTAAACGCAAGCATAAACTTGCCAATTGAGTTTTCAAACTCTGTCTGAACCAGGTTTTGGGTCCAATGATGAATGTGCTCCTCTTTGGTACAGGCCGCATAGTAAATATGCTTTCTGCCATGAACCTTGATCCCCAGCAGACCCATTTTCTGCAGATTGGTGAGATAGGTGTTCAGCGTCTGCATTTTCCATTCTTTTTTCAGCACTGTACTGGAATACTCTGTCATGTCCCTAAAGGTAAACTCCTTTTGTTCGGAGGTCCAAAAGATTTCCATGATCTGCATTTCCGTTTTGGTCAAGCCATAATATTTCTTCACTTCATAAATTCTCCTAAACCTGATAAAAAAACGTAATACTTAATGAGGACATTTTATTTCATAAATTGACCTAGTAAATTCTTTATTCTTAATTGTACCGCATTTTGTACATTGCTTTATAGTATAATAACGTGTCTCACAGCTTCCATCGGAATTAAGCTTATGTTCTGCAGCTAATATTTCTTCGTAACTATGAAAACAAATTACCCTCTCCGCATTTGAACCTTCTTCATTACCATCAATATACACGATTTGGTTCTCAAATGCAGCCTTCTTCTCTAAAGCCTCGCTCATACTCATAATATAATAGTCATAGTCAGGGTGAAGCTCACTGAGAATCTCAAATTCATTTGCCGGGTCATATGCCAAAACAGCGGTACTGCCTGTGACCCCGATCGCCAAAGCTGCCAGAAAGGGAATAAGCCTCTTTTTCTGTTTCGGTTGGTTCATTTCTAAAATTCTCCTTTTTGTTAATGTAGAGGACTTAACGCCGGCAAACCCCAACGGCATGGCGGTGTTCCTCTTTTTTGTATTTCTAGCCCATCCAACGATGCAGCAGCAATACCTTTCTCTTGCCTTGCCGTCATACTCCTTTGTTGTTCTGTTGTCGCAGTGTATTTCACAAATGCTGCGCAGCTCCCGGTATAAAAGATGAACGGCGGGATTGGCGATGTGCATCCAACATATGACATATCCCAAAAAATTAGTGACAAAATCATTCGCCTTAATGTGGTTCAGCTCATGGCTGAGAAGAAAAAACCATTCCTCTGTACCGTGTTCCTTTATTGACTCCGGAAAAACGATAATAGGGGCAAAAACGCCAATTGTCAAAGGCGTGGTGCAGCAGTCTGAAAACATAAACTGTATATTTCGCCTAATCCCAATCCTGCGCTTGATTTCCTCATAATTATCAATATAATCATGGATATCAAATATGGAGCCGTTGGCCCTGTAATAGCTTTTGATACGACGGTATCTTTTGATCTGAAGAAAAACAGACACCCCCACCAAAAATACCGTGCCAATGAGGCATATCCAGCTAAACACCCCTCCAAAGGATTCAACCTTCTTTCCGTAACCGGCCATTGTCATATTCTCTCCAGCCGGCGGGGCGGCGCTTACAACCATTTTAGATTCCAGGATTTCCAGAAAAGAAACTGGAAGCAGATACTTAAATTCTGGAAACGGAAAAATAAAAAGCACCATCGCAGCCTTCAATAAATTGTATCTCACTTGTGTAGAGAGTGTTTTTCGAGTAAACAGACAAACGATGTAATACACAACAACCGCGGCCCCGCCTGACAGGGACATCAATAAGATAACATTGCTTTTGATGTCTATCCCTCCTCTGTTTTAATCCTATCCCAAAATGATCCCCCAATTGAAAATATGGAGAATAGGTATCCTTTTCAGGTAAAAGCTTTCCCATCTTTTATGGTAATTACTTCATCGCAATAACTCGCAATGAAACTACTATGTGTAATGATAACGATTGTTTTTCCTAAGCCATTTAACTTTTTAAATAATTCTACAATCTCTATTTCCGCAGCAGAATCCAAAGAACCGGTTGGCTCATCCGCTAAAATAATTGATGGATTTTGGCACAGGGCACGTGCGATGGAAACTCTCTGCAGCTGTCCCCCTGACAACTCATCCGGATATTGTTCCAATTTTTCATCTATACTTAATTCCTGAGCCGTTTCTGTCACTATTTTTTCAATATCCTTTTTAGCTATTTTTTGATATTCCAAGGGTAAGGCGATATTTTCATAAACAGTATAGTCATTTAATAAACTGGGCTGCTGGGTGATGATTCCGAAATTTTGGTTCCTGAATTTATCCGCCTTCGAAGACGTAGATAGATCAATGGGCTTTCCCTGAAAATAGTATTCACCGGAATCCATCCTGCAAAGTCCACACAGAATATTCAGCAAGGTAGTTTTGCCCGCACCGCTTCTCCCCATAATTGCGGTCATTTTTCCTTCTTTAATTGTCATATCCAGGTCGTCTAAAACCTTAAAATCCACCTTTCCCTGCTTAAATGATTTGAATAAGTGTTTTATTGTTATCATTTTTTCTCCTTAAAATAATAATTTTTAACTACATCCCTATAAACTACGGCAGAGATGGTAATAACTATCATTGGAAAAACAAGTAAAATCAGCTTAACATTAAAATAAATGGTTCCAATATAAAAGGAATAGACAAACGTTGTCCCGACAAGGGCGGCGATTATCTGAAAGAGTATATCCAGAGAAATATATCCTGTTATAGCCAAAGGTCTGGCTCCCATTAAAAAGTGTATGCGATAGTTCTCTCTATTCCTGGAAGAGATAAATTGCTGGATGATATAAAATGAAAGAAACGCGGTAAAATAAGTTACCGCTCCAAAAATATAAAGCTCCTGCCTTCCCAGCTGTAATACAAAGTTTAAAAACCCAAGGGAAATGGTGTTCATTCCTTCGTAAGCAAAAGCAGGTATGTCATATATTTTACAAAGGCTGTCAATTTTGCTAATGATATCTGTTGTATTATAGCCATCTTTCAAAAACGCATATCCATTGATAAAACTGGTATAGCTTATTCCCTGATAAACTTTATCATCTTCTTGAATTGGATCGTCGCCGCAATCCAAAAATGGCGCGATAATATAGTTACTAAGCGAAATTGATTTACCATGTTGTATAATATAAGATTTAGCGTCTAAAAAGCCTACTATCGTCGCATCGAATAACTTTCCCCAGTATTCGATCTTCGTTTGATCACCAACCTTATAAATGTCTTTATAACTGCTTCCCAAAATAATATTTATGTACTTATCATTAAAGTTAAAATCCTGATCTGTAAAATATCTTCCATCAGCAGTAAATAATGGAAAAAATTCAGAGGCAGTTTTTCCCACTTGTATCGCATTTACTCCTAAGACATCTTCTCCATATACAGTACCCCTTACATGTTCTTGAAAGGCAAACATTTCTTGAGGAATAGCCTGGTTATAAGCAATATTGATGTAATTACTATAGAATGCACAATAATCAAATTCTTCTGCGTTTTCCAATTCGTTGGAAAACAACTTTAAATCCCGTAACCTGTTTATGTCTGTAAAATATATGGAAAGCGTTCTTGTTTCGTCCATGTTGTCAACCAATTTGAGAGGGATTCTATTTTCCTGCCTACCGTCCATATATGAGACGTCAAAAATATTGCTTAAAATAATATTGACTGAGAAAAAGCAGAGGGAAAGGGTAATGATGGACATAATTTTTAATGTTTTATATCTAAATAAATTTTTTGTTATTTCATATTTAATCATTTTTATCTCCAAGCTTTATTTTAAAACCCATAAATATAATACATATAAGGAAATTGATCAAAACCGAAACTCCAAAATTCAAAACAAGTTTAATCATCGAATATCTAAAAATAAGGCCCCCAGAAAAACAAAATATAATAAGGCACCCCAAAAGGACAGAAAAAGCAACGGCCGCCGCTTCTTTTTTCAATGTTTTAAAGAAGATTCGCTTAGAGCTGATACCTAACAGCCTACATAAATGATAATAAGGTTTTCGCTGCTCATATTTAGCCAAAGAAACCAGCAGGGAACACATTAAAATGGAAATATAGCTTAGGACAAAGATATAATCCAAACGAATTTCACTATATGCGTTAAAAGAACCCGGCGTTTTAGATTGATTTAGATACAGCTTGTCTCCCATATCAGTCATTAACAACCGATTTATGGTTTTTTGGACATTAAAACCATCTAACACAAATTTCGAAGTTGGAAGCGCTGTCTCTAATGTCAACGGATAAAATATATAGTCGTCCAAGCACGAATCCCGATTCAGTATCCCCAATCTTCCTAAAACCAAATGGTTTTCATAAAAATCGATATTTTTTCCCGCAAGGATAGAATCACTGTTATGTATTACATTCCTGGTAAAATCGAACTGACAGCCTTCTATCAGAGGAAGATTGATTCCATTTTTATAATAAAGACCGCGAACTGCCGTTGAATCTTCTTTCCAAAGTATTTGGTTGTTTTCCAGCGTATTGAAGATTTCAGCCATGTCTTTCTCTGTGGGATCCTGTAAAATAAAAGTGATTGCTTCTTCTGTATATAACCTATTTGAAATCACTTGATTTTCCTTGAACTTACTATGAAAACCGGAGTTCCAGGCTAACATAATAACAATTAAGAAATAAAAGGCCATGTATTTGAACAATATTTTGTATTGTCTTTTGTTAGTATAAATCATTTCTATTTTCCTTACTCCTGTCTAAGGTTCTAAACCGTCTAATTTGAAATAGACAATACCTTCCAGGACTTTTCCTTCATCTTCTGTATCAATATACCCCCGCGAAATAAGCCCATTATCCCGTACATAAAAATTGTGGAGTGTACGAATTGTTTTCCCACCATGTCGCAGCGGTTCACAAATATCTAATTTTTTCTCAGGCAAATCTAAAATGCAAAAAGTATCAGATGTAGTCCAAGCAATTTTATCCATACCAACAAACATAACGTTATAAACCGATGAGGCCAAAGGATATATCTCCTGTTTATGAGTATCGATCATATATGGAAAACTGCTATCCCAAAGTTCAAAATAGAAATATCCATTTTTATACATGACATTATAAGGCCAGTCATTGCCCTCATCCAATTCAAATTCCGAAATATCGTATCCAGCGTCTTCAAGAGCCTGAAGATTATAAAGGCTGTTGGAACCTTTATCTGATTTTTCCCTCTCAGTATCCAGCTCCACCTCTGCCACTATTTGCAAGGAATTCAAATCAAACGCCTGTAATTTATAACCCTTTTCACCAAATGCGCCATAGGCAATTACGCCATCCGAAACAAGGCTTTTTGCTTGGAAAAATCTATCATCCGTTAAAATAACGGTTTGGACTTCTTTTGTCCCAATATCCAGCAGTTGAAGGGCAAATTTATCTTCTCCGTCCTCAGATAAAACAGACTGATTCCATAAGATCATATTGTTATAAATTTGTATCCTTGGGGCCCTTGCAGGAGATTGATTGTCTGGAGTGTAGATAATTTCCCCTTCGCCGTCAATGCCATTCTGCGTATAAATTTTCCAGTCCCCTAAATTGTCTGTATATTTCTCCACCCAATAGTAAGAGCCTTCATATTCGTTAATATCATAGGTAATACATTCGGTTGGAAACCGTTGGTTCTGTCCTGTATTTAAATCCAATACATTAACGTTCCAAGTTAGGTTATCGTTTTTGGAATCTTCTGAACAAAAGTAGGCTTTTCCATTGCCAAACGTAGGATACCATACAATTTCATTTAAGAACAAATAACTCTGTATTTCAGCGGATACTTGTGTAGCTGCTTTTTCTTCAAATTGAGGTATCCCTTCAAATTCAGGATAATCAACCTTGTAATAATAAGTATCATCCAGTTGTTGGGCCTGATCATCCGGCGTAGCGCTGCCGCTGTTTTCTGATTGATTTTCAAGATGACTGGAACTGATACTGGATAAAGATGTGCTTTTACTGCCCGATTCTGAGACAAAATTTGTAGATGGTTCAACGGCAGTGGCACAGGAGGTCAGACACATTGTACCGGCAGTTAAAAAAGCTATCCCAATTTTTTTCACTTTTATCCTCCTAAAAGACAACCTTTTCTATTTATCCTATTTTTTTATAGGATTTATTTAATGAACTCATCATAAACCGTTTCTAAGAATTAGTCAATACCTTTTCCGAAATTTCTTAAATTTTCACTCGAAAATATTTAGCCTCAACCATTTCCCAGCTAAAAGGGCTATTGACAAATCAATGAGAATCATTTATCTTGAACCAAGGCGAAAATCCAACCTCACTCAAACCATGTGCCTATTTATTAAGACAGGAGCACACACCTATGAAAAAGAAACTATCCGCAATCCTGGCGATCCTATCGGCCTTATTGTCTGGATGCACCAGGGAAATCCCAGATGCTTCCGGGGTTTCTCTTGAATCATTGTCCCAAAGTCAATCTCAAAACAACCAAGGTGAAACAAGTTCTCAGGCAGAAACATCCTCCATCCCTGAAAGCCCCCCTATATGGGCCATGGAGGAGGAGTACAAAAAAATAGACCCTTCCTTTTCTGATTCGATCTCCAGCTTATATGGATTAGGCGTAATGCCCGGCCATGTCCTGCTCAGCGTCGCACAGTCAGATATGCAGGAATATCGAACGGCAATGGATTATGACCTGGAGAATGATGAATGGCGGGAAATCGGTAAATACAGTGAAATAAATATCATGTCGGCAGATCAGCTTCAGATTGGCATGAAAAACTATTTTGCCTATGAAGATATAAAAAACCAATATCAAATGGTTTGTATAGACATTTCCCGTCAGGAAGTAAGCTATCCCAACACCTTTGACTTCTTTCCGCCCCTAGCCTTTTACGAAGCCTCAGAAGAGGGGCAGTTCTGCCTATACCTTCCGGACACAGGCTCTTCCGAAGATAGAAGCTATCATATTTACCTTTATCATACCTCGGAAAACAGCTATGAGGAAATTGTCACCAAGAAATATTCTGAAACAACTGGAACCGGGACAATCGTGCAGGATATCAGTGTGATGGATCAGCAGCTGTACCTTTGCTGCGGGGTCTATGAGGAGGAGGGCTATGATTATAAGATCATTGTCTGCGGCCTCAATGGGGAACAGCAGCGGGAAATCATCCTGGAGGACCTGAAAAGCCGTCTGCAGCAAAACGATGAAACAATTCAGGATTTCTATGTGCTGGGAGAGTGTTTCTTTTTCAAAACATTGTCCTCTTCCGTGTACCTTTACGCCTATGAAAACGGCGCCCTTCGTCTGATCGACCTTCCATCCGATCATTTAACGTTGGATACCCAGAGGGGGGACAACATTCGGGATATAGAACAAAACCCTTACTATTATTTTTGGGACAGCGAGGCCAAAATACTATATCCCTTTAACTGCCGGACCAAAACCTTCTCCCGGCTGCAGTTTAACCCCGCGGGAGATGAAACCCTTTCCATCGGCGTTTGGGACGACGCAGACGGAAATATACTGATGAGCTATTACAAAAGCGGACAGCGGATCCCCGACTACTATTATATCCCCCAGAGCACTATTTTGAAGTATATGGGATAAATGCAAAGCGCCCGAACATGCACCGCCCATTCTCTTTCCAACGAAATAAGGCCGCGCCTGAAACCAGGCGCGGCCTTACCTCTTGCTGCCGAGACGATAGAACGAGGATGGAAGGGTACTCATCCCCGAAACCAGAGGAGGACGGCTGGGAGAAGCCAAACTCTGGTTCGCTTTCTATCTTACTCCCTTTGCGTGACGGTTCTATGAACATAGGCTGTAGATTCGCTGAATCTGGAGGAAAGCCTACCCATATCTATCCTTAGATCATTGTGAATCCCGGTTCACCAAATCCCTGAGCTTATCAAAAAAGCTCTTCCGCTTCTCGTAATTCTTCTCTGTCCCCAGGGAATCAAAGTGCTTCAGGGCCTCCTTCTGCTTGGAGTTCAGGTTCTTGGGGATCTCCACCACAACCTTCACATACTGATCCCCTCTGCCCCGGCCGTTGACGTAGTTGATGCCCTTTCCGCGCAGGCGGAAGGTGGTGTTCGGCTGGGTCCCCTCGGGGATGTTGTACTTGACCTTGCCGTCAATGGTGGGCACCGTCAGCTCGTCGCCCAGCGCCGCCTGGGCAAAGGTCACGGGAATCTCGCACCAGACGTCGTATCCGTCCCGCTCAAAAATGGGGTCCGGACGGATGGCGACTGTGATGTTTAGATCGCCGGAGGGCCCTCCGTTGACGCCGTTATCCCCCTGGCCGGACAGGACAAAGGTTTGGCCGTCGTCAATGCCCGCCGGGACGTTGATGGTGGTCTTCACCGAGCGGCGGACCCTGCCCAAGCCGCGGCAGGCGCTGCAGGGGGTCTTGATGATCTTGCCCTTTCCGCCGCACCGGTCGCAGGGGCGGGAGGACTGGATCACGCCAAAGGGGGTGCGCTGCTGGACGCGGACCTGGCCGGTTCCGTTACAGGAAGAACAGGTCTCGGTGGAGGTCCCCGGCGCGGCCCCGGAACCGTTGCAGGAGGCGCAGCGCTCCAGCCGCTGGATGTTGATCTCTTTGGAGCAGCCCTTTGCCGCCTCCATAAAGCTGAGGGTGATCTGGGCGGAGATGTTGTTGCCCTTGATGGGGGCGTTGGGGTTGCGGGTGCGGGCAGAGCCGCCGAAGCCACCTCCAAAGAAGCTTTCAAAAATATCCCCAACGTCAAATCCGCCAAAACCGCCGCCGAAGCCGCCTCCATAGGCCCCTCCGCCGGCGCCGTAGGAAGGGTCCACGCCCGCGTGGCCGAACTGATCGTACTTGGCCCGCTTCTCCTTGTCGGAAAGCACTTCGTACGCTTCCCCAACCTCTTTAAATTTCTCTTCCGCGTCCTTGTCGTCTGGATTCAGGTCAGGGTGATATTGCTTTGCCAGTTTGCGGTACGCCTTTTTCAGTTCTTCCTCTGTACAGCCCTTGTTTACCCCAAGTACCTCGTAATAATCACGTTTTTCTGCCAATCCTATCACCTATCGCCCTTCCGCCAAACATATAAAATTGTAAAAAATGGGTTTTCAGGCCCGATTTCTTTCTACAATGTATTGATAGCCAGTAACACCATAGGGAAACTGCGCCGTAGTTGCGGACAGCTTCCCCTGGTGTTTACGGCTCGTATGGTTGACCCGTTTTTAGATTGTCAAATTTGGATTTATGGCTGCTGGCCGTTGTCGTCAGCGTCCACATAATCGGCGTCTACATAGTCGGCGTTGGCCGCGCCGCCGTTATTCGCGGCGTCCTGCTGTCCGCCGGCCTGCTGCTGGGCAGCCTGGGCGGCCTCATACAGCTTGGTGGACATGGCGTAGAAGCTCTGCTGGAGGGCCTCCATCTTGGTTTTGATAGCGTCGTTGTCGGTTCCCTTCAGGGCCTCTTTCAGCTCATCCAGCTTGGCTCTCACTTCCGCCTTCTCGTTTTCAGGAACCTTGTCGCCTGCGTCGGTCAGCCCCTTTTCACACTGGTAAACCAGCTGGTCGGCGTTGTTTCGCATATCAATGCTTTCCCGGCGCTTCTTATCCTCTGCGGCGTACTGCTCCGCATCCCGGACAGCCTTGTCGATGTCCTCCTTGGACATATTGGTGGAAGCGGTAATGGTGATGTTCTGCTCCTTGCCGGTGCCCAGGTCCTTGGCGGATACATGGACAATGCCGTTGGCGTCAATGTCAAAGGCAACCTCAATCTGCGGCACCCCTCTGGGAGCTGCCGGAATCCCATCCAGCTTGAACATACCAAGTGTCTTATTGTCAGCAGCCATTTCGCGTTCGCCCTGGAGGACATGGACTTCAACAGAGGTCTGTCCATCGGCTGCAGTAGAGAACACCTGGGATTTCCTGACAGGGATCTTGGTGTTGCGGTCAATAATCTTGGTGGACACGCCGCCCAATGTTTCAATCCCCAGAGACAAGGGGGTAACGTCAACCAGGAGGATGCTGCGGTCGCCCATTTCCTGATTCAGGATAGCGCCTTCAATGGCCGCGCCGATAGCGACGCATTCATCGGGGTTAATACCCTTAAAGGGATCTTTCCCAGTAATATTTTTAACGGCATCCTGCACCGCGGGGATTCTGGTCGAACCGCCCACCAGGAGGATTTTATCCAAATCGGAGGGTTTCAGGCCGGAGTCACTCAAAGCCTGGCGGACAGGGCCCATGGTGGCTTCCACAAGGTCGCTGGTCAGTTCATTGAATTTTGCACGGGTCAAGGTAACGTCCAGATGTTTGGGCCCGGTGGCATCGGCGGTGATAAAGGGCAGGTTGATGTTGGCGGTGGTCATGCCGGAAAGTTCAATCTTCGCCTTTTCCGCCGCCTCTTTCAGGCGCTGCATGGCCATCTTATCCCCGGACAGGTCAATGCCGCTGTCCTTTTTGAACTCGCCGGCCAGATACTGAATAATCCTCTCGTCAAAGTCGTCGCCGCCCAGGCGGTTGTTGCCTGCGGTGGCCCGGACTTCCTGAACGCCGTCGCCCATCTCAATGATGGAAACGTCGAAGGTTCCGCCGCCCAGGTCGTATACCATGATCTTCTGGTCGGCTTCCTTGTCGATGCCATAGGCCAGAGCAGCCGCAGTGGGCTCGTTGATGATCCTCTTAACCTCCAGCCCGGCAATGCGTCCCGCGTCCTTGGTGGCCTGGCGCTGCGCGTCGCTGAAATAGGCGGGAACGGTGATGACCGCCTCGGTGACCGGCTGGCCCAGATAGGCCTCCGCCTCGCTCTTCATCTTTTGAAGGATCATGGCGGAAATCTGCTGTGGGGTGTAGGAATCGCTGTCAATATGGACCTTGTAGTCGCTGCCCATATGGCGCTTAATGGACATAACGGTGCGTTCGGGGTTGGTGATGGACTGGCGCTTTGCCACCTGGCCCACAATTCTCTCGTTGGTTTTGGAGAAGGCCACCACAGAAGGGGTGGTCCTTGCGCCTTCGGCGTTGGCGATTACGACAGGCTCGCCGCCTTCCATAACGGCAACGCAGGAGTTTGTTGTACCTAAGTCAATACCAATGATCTTTCCCATACTATTTACCCTCCAATTTCATAAATCGGTTTATGTGTTAAATTTTTATATAAAGGCCTGTTAATTGGCCACTTGAACCATGGCATGGCGGATCACCCGGCCGCCTATTTTGTATCCCTTTTCAAAGATCTGAGAAATGACGCTTTCCCCTAGGGAATCATCCTCAACGTGCATCACGGCGTTGTGGATTTCCGGCTGGAAGGGCTCGCCAACCTCTGCGTAAGCTTCTACCTCCAGCTTCTGCAAGACGCCCAGCAGGGAGTTATAGATCAGGTCCACGCCCTTTTTATACTCCGTATCCTGGGTCTCACAGGCCATTGCCCGTTCAAAGTTGTCTACCACGGGGAGGAATTTCTCCACCGTCGCAGCCACGGCGTCGGGGTAGACCGCCTCCTTTTCCCGTTGGGAACGTTTGCGGAAATTCTCATACTCCACCGTCAGCTGGAGAAACTTGTCGGTCAGTGCGTCGTAGCTGGCCCGGAGCGTGTCGTATTCCTTTTGAAGCTGTTCCAGCTTCTCTCCATCAGAGGGCTCTTCCGGCTGATCTTTGCTGGCTTCCGTTTCCTCCGGCTCCTCTGGCTGCTGGACGGTTTCCTCCGTCACAGGGGATTGCTCCTCCTGAAGCTGTTCCTCCACAGCGTCCTCCGGCCGTTTTGTTTCTTCTTTCTCCACAGAACGACCCTCCTTTCCTTTTTTTCTTCGTCTTAACATCTATATAATCCCTCTTAACTGTTGGATTGGGTTTCCTGCATGATTTTTGATGTCCTACATGGTCAATCCGCTTTCGTCCAAGGGCGCCTGCTCTATGGTCTCGGTGAGAAGTTTTCCCATGGTCTGGGCAAAGTATTCCAGGTGGGGGATCAGCCTTGCGTAATTGAGCCTCACCGGCCCCACCAGGGCGATCAGGCCGCTGTTTTTCTCCCTGCCGATGTCGTACCTTGACACCAGGACCGAAGCGCTGGTCAGCTCCTGATTGGGGTTTTCCCTGCCCACCACCACGTTGGTACGCTGCCCAGTCATTGCCAGCATCCGCCTTGCCTGTTCCCGGTCCTCCAGAAAGGTGAACAGCTCGTGGGCTCCTTCCCGCAGCTCGGGGTAGGCCAGCAGGTTGCTGAGGCCGTTGACATAGTAGGCTCCGTCGTGGATTTCTTTGCACAGTTCGTAGATGGCTCCCAGCACCGGGGTAAAGACCCGGGAATAATCCCCAAGGGCCACTGCCACCGAACCGATGTAGGCGCTGGTGATCTCCTGAATGGAACGGTCTGCCAGCCACCCGGTGGCAAAACGGTTAAAGAAGGTGACGATCTCAGGGGTGACGGCAAAGTCCACCCGGCAGACCTTATTGCGTATCTCCCCGCTGGAGGCCACCAGAAGAATCACCATAGTCCGCACCCCTACGGCAATAAGCTGTATCTTCCGCACAAAGACATCGGAACGGGTAATGGTGGTGGAGACAGTAGCGCATCCGGTGTAGGAGGCCAGGGACTTGGCCGCGTCGGCCAGCAGCCGGTCGGGGTCTGGGTACTTGATGTTGAAGAGCGCGTCGATTTCAGAGCGTTCTCCAGGGGTGAGGGGCTCGCACTCCATCAGCTGGTCAATATACACCCGGTATCCCAAGTGAGAGGGGACCCGTCCCGCCGATGTATGGGGCTGTTCCAGCAGGCCCTGGTCAAACAGCACCGCCATATCGTTGCGGATGGTTGCGGGGGAGACCCGGATCTCCGGGTAATAGGATAGCAGCTTGGACCCAACCGGCTCGCCTGTGCGGATATAGGTTTCTGTGATGGCGGCGAGTATTCTCCTTTTCCGTTGGTCCAAATCCATTTTTAACACCTCTTTTTGGGCCTTTCGGTGGTTTAGCACTCGATATCTTTGAGTGCTAACGAAAGTTTACCATGGTTGGGGGCTTTTGTCAAGGGGATTTACAGTTTATTTACAAAAAATTCCCCCCATACGCAATGCTTATACAGGTGCAGCCCCAATACGTTCCGCTTTCGGATAAACATAAAAAATGTGGGCTGCCGTAAAAACGACAGCCCACATCTATATCTTACCGTTTAAGCCTGGGGTCTGTAATAAGTATTGTCCCAAATGGTATTGAGCTGGCTCTGCATAATGGCAACCGCCACAATGGACAGCCCAAAGATGGCCAGAACCAGGCAGATAATGCTGTTGTCTGTAACTGCCATATCCGCGCGCTGGCACATTTCGGCCTGGAGCTTACCGTACTTGTAGAACCAGTAAATCAGGTAAATGCCGCAGGTGATAACGCTCAGCAGCACCTCCATGCCGGGGTTGATCTGATCGTTTCCCAGAAATTCTTTTGTCTCCTTGGAGACGCAGTAGATCCAGTAATAGAGGTAGATGCCGCAGGTGACGATGCTCAAAAGGATCACCACGCCGGGTGAACGTTTTTCAGGTCCCATAAACTTTTTCCTCCTAAAACAGATA